>JBOIAB010000226.1:0-5586 GCA_050738635.1 Steroidobacteraceae bacterium | reverse complement strand
CGACGAGCATCGGGCGAGCATACCCCTCAGGCCTCCTCAGTGCCGAGCCCCGAGGGGGAAGCCGCTTGCGCGGGACCGGGCTCCGCAACGCAGAGGGTGCAGTTCTTCTCCTGGTTCGCGCTCTTCGCCATGTGGATCTACACCACGCCGACCGTGACCGCGGTGCAGTTCGGCAACGCCGATCCGCAGTCGCTCGCCTACAACACGGGCGCCAACTGGGTAGGGGTGCTCTTTGCCACCGGCAACTGCTTTCTCATCGCGGGCGCAGTGGTCATTCCGCTCATGGTCCGGCTGCTCGGCCTGCGCTGGAGCCATCTGGTGAACCTGGCGGCGGGCGGGCTGGGTCTCGCGTCGTTCGCCTGGATCCGCAGCCCCGAGTGGCTGCTGCTCTCCACGGTCGGGATCGGCTTCGCCTCCGCATCGATACAGTCGCTGCCCTACACGCTCCTCTCGGACAACCTGCCGGCGGAGAAGATGGGCGTCTACATGGGGATCTTCAACTTCTTCATAGTCATTCCGCAGATGCTGGCCGCCAGCGTGCTCGGCGGCCTAGTGCATGCGCTCTTCGGCGACCGGCCTGCATTCGGCCTGGTGCTGGGAGGCGCCAGCATGGCCATCGGCGGGCTCTGTACCTTGCGGGTTGCCGAGCCACGCTCCGCAGAGGCGGTACCGCCGTCCGGAATGGGCGCGAAAGAGGCCTGAGCAGGGCGCTTCCGGTATGCTCGCCGGATGCTGCTCGAGCGTATCTGGTCCGCAAACCCGTACCGCAATTTCCACTATCTCATCGCCTGCCCGCAGACCGGCGAGGCACTGGCGATCGATCCGCTCGAATGGCGGCTGTGCCTCGAGGCGGCGCGCGCCAAGGGGTGGCAGATCACCCAGATCCTGAACACGCACGAGCATCGGGACCATACGGGCGGCAACGCGGGGCTCGTCGGTGCCACGAAAGCCACGGTCCTCGCCCATGCGGCGGCCGCAAGCCGCATCGGTGGCGTCGACCGCGGCCTCGGCAAGGGGGATGTGGTGCGTGTGGGTCGCACCGTGGAGCTCGAATGTCTCGATACCCCGGGACATACGCTGGCGCACATCTGTCTGCTCGCCAGAGGCGAGCGGCAGGCGCTCTTCTGCGGCGACACGCTGTTCAACGCCGGCGCGGGCAACTGCCACAACGGCGGTCATCCGCAGCAGCTTTACGAGACCTTCGTGACCCAACTCGCCCGCCTGCCGGAGGCGACGCAGGTCTTTCCCGGGCACGAGTACCTGGCGCGCAATCTCGAGTTCACGCTCGATCGCGAACCCGACAACGACGCGGCGCGGTCTCTGCTCGCGGCTGCGGGCCGGCAGGCGCCCGCTTCGATGACCATCACCACGCTCGGTGAGGAGAAGCGAATCAACACATTCTTCCGCCTGCAGAGCCCGACCGTCATCGCGCGCCTGCGTGAGGCGTTTCCCGACATCGGCGAGCAGCCCGACGCGCGCACCGTTTTCCTGAAGCTGCGCGAGCTGAGGAACACCTGGTGACCGAACCGGCCCCCAACATCCTCTACGTCGATGACGAGCCGGCGCTGGTTTTTCTGCTGACGCGCGCGCTGGAGAAGCTCGGCATCGCCACTCGTGGGTTCGGCAGCGCAGATGAGGCGCTCGCGGCATTTAAGCGCGAACCGCACGCCTACACGCTCGTCGTCACGGACTTCACCATGCCCGGAGGCATGAGCGGCCTCGAGCTGGCGCAGGCGATGCTCGCGATCCGTCCGGACGCTGCCGTCGTAATCGCGAGCGGCGCCATCGATCCCGCGGATGCCCGGCGCGCAGCGGCCATGGGCGTGCGCACTGTGATCCAGAAGCCGGCGAAGGTGGCTGAGATGGCCGCGTTGGTGAGCGGGTTGCTGCGGGATCTGGTATGAACGCCGGCTCCGGACTCCGGCACCCATGACCTACTCCGGCTTCTATCGCCGCACTTTCTTCATCGCGACCACGGCCATCCTGGCCTACCTGCTGCTCGCGGTGCTGGCACCGCTCAAGGGCGCGCTCGGCTGGGCGGTCGTGCTGGCCTTCCTCCTGCATCCCCTGCACGAGCGGCTCTCGCGCCGCCTCAAGGGCCGCGCCATGCTGTCCGCGGGCATCCTCACCGGGCTGACTCCCTTCCTGGTGCTGGCGCCGCTCTCCGTTCTGGGCGTGGTGTTTGCCGGCCAGGTCGCCAGCCTCATCGGGTATCTGCGCGGGCAGAGCTTCGCGTATCCGCAGCTGGTCGCGCGGCTGGAGAGCTATCCGCTGCTCGGCAGCCTGCTGCGCTGGTGGAGCGCCAACTTCCCCGTGACGGCCGGCCAGGTGCAGGGGTGGATCACGGGCGAGATGCAGGCCGTCCTGAAGTCCGCGGCCACCGTGGGGGGCGGTCTGGCGCTCGGCCTCTTCGGCACGGTGGTCGGCTTCTTCATGATGCTCTTCCTGCTCTTCTTCCTGCTGCGGGACGGGCGCACGATTCTCGATCACCTGACACGGCTGATTCCGCTCCAGGCCGCACGTCGCGAGCGGCTCCTGAGCTACCTGGCGCAGGTGACCCGCGCGGTGGTCTTCGGCTCGGCCGCGACGGCGCTCATCCAGGGCATCTTCGTCGGGGTAGGCTTCGCGCTCGCCGGACTGCCGTCAGCGGTCGTCTTCGGCGTGCTGGCGACGATTGCGGCCCTGCTGCCTGCGGGGGCGGCCGTAGTGCTGGTGCCGGCGATACTCTATCTCGCGGTGAGCGGTCACTGGGTCGCGGCGATCTTCCTGGCGGTCTGGACGGGACTGCTTGCGGTGGTGGAGAACGTCGCCCGTCCGCTTCTCACGGCACACCGCGCGCACGTCTCGACCCTCGCGGTGTTCGTCGGTGCCGTGGGAGGCGTCTCGGCCTTCGGCATCCTGGGCCTGATCATCGGACCGGTGCTGCTCAGCTTCGTCGTAGCTCTGGTCAGGTTCGCGACCGAGGTGCGGGGCGCCGCCATACCGTAAAATGCGCCCCCTCATGGATCTCGATCCCATCCTCAATCCTCTGAACGAGGCGCAGCGCGCCGCGGTCTCCGCGCCGCTCGTTCCGGTGCTGGTGCTGGCTGGCGCGGGCAGCGGCAAGACCCGGGTTCTCACGCACCGCATCGCCTGGCTCATCCAGGTCGAGCATGCATCCCCGTACTCGATTCTGGCGGTCACATTCACGAACAAGGCGGCCGGTGAGATGCGCGGCCGCGTCGAGCAGATCCTCGGTGCCCCGCCCGGGGTGCTCTGGATCGGGACCTTCCATGGCATCGCGCACCGGCTGCTGCGGCTGCACTGGCGTGAGGCGGGGCTCACCCAGGGCTTTCAGATCCTCGATTCGGACGACCAGCAGCGACTGGTGAAGCGGCTCCTCCGGGCCAACGACCTCGACGAGTCCCGTTGGGAGCCGCGCGAGGTGCAGTGGTTCATCAACTCGAACAAGGACGAGGGACGCCGGCCAAAGGACCTGAAGGCCGGCAACGATCCGACCCGCGCACAGATGATCCGGCTCTACGGCCTCTACGAGGAGGCCTGCGCGCGCGCGGGCGTGGTGGACTTCGCGGAGCTGCTGTTGCGCGCCTATGAGCTGTGGCGCGACCGTCCGGAGCTCCTCGCGCATTACCGGCAGCGCTTCCGCCACGTGTTGGTGGACGAGTTCCAGGACACCAATTCCATCCAGTACGCGTGGCTGTGCCTCATCGCGGGCCCCGACGGTCACCCGTTCGCGGTGGGCGATGACGACCAGTCGATCTACCGCTGGCGCGGCGCGCGGGTCGAGAACCTGCAGCAATTCCGCCGCGACTACGCCCGCGCGAAGCTCTACCGGCTGGAGCAGAACTACCGCTCCACCGCGGCGATACTGGCCGCCGCCAACGGACTCATCGCGCACAACTCCGGCCGCCTCGGCAAGACGCTGTGGACCAACGGTGAGCCCGGCCTGCCGATTCAACTCTATGCGGCGTTCAACGAGCGTGACGAGGCGGAGTTCGTCGCGCGGCGCATTGCCGACTATGTTGCCGCCGGACACCGGCGCAGTGATATCGCCGTGCTGTACCGATCCAACGCCCAGTCGCGCGCGTTCGAGGAGGCGTTCATCGCCGCGCGCATCTCCTATCGGGTCTATGGCGGGCTCCGTTTCTTCGAGCGCGCGGAGATCAAGGATGCGCTCGCCTACCTGCGGCTGCTGTTGAATCGCGACGACGATGCCGCGTACGAGCGGGTCGTGAACCTGCCCACGCGCGGCATCGGCGAGCGCACGGTCGAGAGCCTGCGCGAGGAGGCGAAGGCCGCCGGGATCTCGCTCTGGAAGGCGGCCGGCGCGCGCAGCGAGGCGCAGCAGGGCGGCAGGACCGCGAACGCGCTGCGCGGCTTTCATGAGCTCATCGACCGCCTGGCACAGGAGGTCACCGGACTGGCGCTGCACGAGCAGATCGATCAGGTGCTCAAGGAGAGCGGCCTCATCGAGCATCACGGCCGCGACAAGCCGAGCCAGGAATCGGGGCGCGGCGAGCTGGCGCGCAGCGAGGCCCGGCTCGAGAACCTGGCGGAGCTGGTGAGCGCCGCGCGCAGCTTCGGCGCCGAAAGCACTGATCTCGAGCTGTCACCGCTCGAGGCCTTTCTCGCCCACGCGGCGCTGGAGTCGGGCGAGAGAGGGTCCGACGCAGGAGATGACTGCGTGCAGATGATGACGCTGCACATGGCCAAGGGCCTCGAATTCATGTTCGTGTTCCTCTGCGGCATGGAGGAGGGACTCTTCCCCCACAATCGCTGCCTGGCGGATCTCGAGGCGCTGGAGGAAGAGCGCCGCCTCTGCTACGTCGGCGTGACGCGCGCGATGAAGCACCTCTATCTCACCTATGCCGAGCAGCGCCGCCTGCACGGCATGGACACTCATCCCGCGCCCTCGCGCTTCATCAAAGAAGTGCCCGAGGACATCATTGTGGAGGTCAGGCCGCGCGTGCAGATCAGCCGAACCCTGGGAACCCGCTCACGGCGCGAGCAGCCGGCAGCCCCCGCAATCAGATTCCGGACGGAGGAGCCGCCGCCGCCTGGGATGCGTCTCGGCGCACGGGTACGGCATGGCAAGTTCGGCGAGGGTGTGGTGTTGAATGTCGAGGGCAGCGGTCCGCACGCGCGGGTGCAGGTGAACTTCGAGCGGCAGGGCACCAAGTGGCTGATGATGCAGTACGCCAACCTGGAACCGGTCTGAGCGCCGCGGAATGAAGATCCTCATTCTCGGCGCTGGACAGGTCGGCCGCACCGTCGCCAGGCACCTCTCGCGGGAGGAGGCCAACGAAGTCACCGTCGTCGACGCCAACGAGGACGTCCTGCGCGATCTTCAGGACCGCCTCGACGTCCATACCGTAGTCGGCAACGCCGCCTACCCGCCGGTTCTCGAGGCCGCGGGCGCAGCGGAAGCCGAGATCATCGTCGCCCTGACCAGCAGCGATGAAGTCAACATGATGGCCTGCCAGGTGGCCTTCACGCTGTTCCGCACGCCGACCAAGATCGCCCGTATCCGCTCCGCCGAGTACACCCAACGGCCGGAGCTCTTCAGCGAGGAGTCGATCCCGGTCG
>JBOIAB010000225.1:0-3443 GCA_050738635.1 Steroidobacteraceae bacterium | reverse complement strand
CGCTACGCGATCGCCCTCGTTGCCGCGGAGGACATTCATCTGAGCCCAGCGGCGGCATGAGATTCCTCATTGACCAGGACGTATACGCTGCTACGACTCGCTTCCTGAAGTCGCTCGGACACGACGCCGTTACCGCCTCCGAACTCGGCTTGGCCCAGGCGTCCGACGAGACGCTACTCAAGGTCGCCGCAGAGCAGAAGCGCATCCTGGTCACCCGCGACCGCGACTACGGCGCGCTGGTAGTTCTCACGTCGATCGGCGCCGGCGTCCTGTATCTGCGCGTGCTGCCTTCCACGCAGGATGCCGTCCACGCGGAGCTCGCCAAGGTTCTGGGCCAGTATTCGGAGCATGAGCTGGCGGCGGCGTTTGTGGTCATCGAGCCGGCGGGACACCGGATCCGCAGGGTGCAGAGATCGGTGCCAGACCCGAATACTCCGCCGCCCTCCTCGTAGGACTTGCGGGCACCCTCGGTGTATGCCGGCGAGCCTGATCCTGCTCGGCGGCAGCGAGCCGGCGTCAGCCGGCGTCGCCTTCCTGACTCAATCGTCTGTCGGCGCCTGGTTTCCTGCGTTGGCCGATCGAAGCTGCGCTTGCCACCTCGCCCGCCTTCAGCCGTTCGAGGTGGCTCCGCCCACAACTCGACGGCGGCGCGCTTCCCCGCTACCAGCATCTTGGGGCCGATCTCCTTTCTATCGTGGAACGCGAACGTGTAGCCTTGCCACCCTGGACGCGCGAGTCGCCGGTGAGAGCCGGGCTGAGGCCAGAAGACCTTTAGAAACGACAGCGCCGCTCTCGAAGGCAGGGCGGCGCTCTCATGTCGGGCTCGCCGAGGCAGATCTTCGCTTCGGGCGGTCCGCAGCAAATGGGGAAGCGTCGGTCGCGTCCAGGCTTTAGGCTGTGCGAAAATGCGGCGCTATGACACCTTCCGATTACGCGGCAATAGCGGCTGACGCAATCGCTTTGCTCAGCACTGTTGTAGGTATCGTTGCAGCCGTGGCAGCATGCCGGTCGGCGACCAGTGCGCGCGACGCAACGGCGCTAATGCGACAGCAACAGCGAGACGCGCTAGTACGCGACGTCAACGTGCTAGCCAACCGAGTGGCTGTGACCGCGACGCACGTTGATAAACTCGCCAAGGCGCTCGAAGCCGCGGAGATCGCCACGAACTGGGATGGGTACGATGCTGCGGCGCGGGAGATAGTGGAGCAGAGGGCGATAGAGCAGTGTGCGAGAGCAAAACAGGTATCGGACGATGCAGTCCGTGTGCTGATGACCGGCTTCGGTGTACGGTCGGACGCTGAGCTAAGCGCTGTCCTGCTAAGCATGGAAGGGCGGCTTGTGCAGCTTGACGGGATGAAAGAGGATATCTGTAGAAAGCTGGACGGAATCTCGGCGGAACGCAAGGAGAGGCGACAATCAGAAGCGGCGCACCGGGAAGCAGTCGCCGCTGCGGGCGGCAGAGTTGCTCCTTCAGCGGAGGAACTGGAGCGAGCGAAGCGCGGCTCGCAGCCGAAGGGTTGATGCCTACTTTGGCAACGCTGAAAATCGCGATTCGCCTGTGGCCTGAATTGAAGGTTTTCAGAAGCGTCCCGACGAAGACGCGCCTCCGGCCCTTTGTCGTGGCGAGCCGCCAACCCCGGTCAGGGGCACCGGGCCTGTTCCGCTGGAGACTCACGCGGAATCAGTGTGTGCGCTGCGCAGCTTGGCTTTCAGCGCCTCAGTGTCTATAAATTCGGGGGTTGGGCGATTCTCTGCTTGCCAATCCCAATCCCTGCCGCGCTTCCAACCAGCACATCGCGCGAGGCTGTCCAAAATGCTAACCTTTTGAGCGTTGTTGAGGCAGACAGAGGCATACCAACCGTTGGTAAGTCGAACTGGATCGTTTAGCGGTGTCGGCGAACGGGCGAATAGCTGTGCGCCGCGCGCGCCGCGGCTATAGAGCGTGAACTTTGGGTCGGTGAACAGGTTCGGCTTGCGGGTTATGAACTCGATAAGGGCGCGCACGTATGCGTCCTTTTCGGAACGGCACCGATGTTTGATGCCAAAGAGGGTTAAAATCGTTGGTGTCATGGGCCATCTCCCCAGGCGAGTGAATCGGCACCGCGTGCTATGAGCCGCCAGCGCGGGGACTGGCGACAAAGACATGTAATGTCTGGGCGAAGCCTGGGAAGCTGGGAAGTCCTGCCAGTGCTGGGAAGCTGAGAAGGCCCGCGGACCTGGGGGAGCCTCAATACCTTGCTTCGCAAAGGGGTAGTCGGAGCGCACCAAAGAGACGGCCGCCCCGCGAGCAGGCCGCCGAAGTACGACGAAACACGCGCCCGTCCCGATCTTGACGCGCTCCTGCAATCAGCACGGTCGGGCGGCGGCGCTCTTGCCGAGACGGTTAAAGTCCAGCGAATGACGGAGGGGAGGCGGCAGGCAGCGCCTTGGCGCTACTGCTACCTGACTGCTACGGGAGGAAGGACAGGGACTTACGGACTGACGGCTCCAGCGCGCAAGTCCCTGTTTTTATTGGCTGGGGGACTAGGATTCGAACCTAGGTAAACGGAGTCAGAGTCCGTTGTCCTACCACTAGACGATCCCCCAAAAGCTGGCGGGATTGAACCCTGAACCGCCCCCTGGCTGCAAGATCCCGGCTAGCGCTTCGAGTACTGACCGCTGCGGCGGGCCTTGCGGCGGCCGACCTTCTTGCGCTCCACCTCGCGGGCGTCGCGGGTGACGAAGCCCGCGTCGCGCAGCTGCTTGCGCAGGCTTTCGTCGTGCTCGATCAGCGCACGGGTGAGGCCGAGGCGGATGGCGCCGGCCTGGCCGGTGATACCGCCGCCGTCCACGGTCACGCTGATGTCGAAGCGGCTGCCGAGCTGCAGCGCCTCGAGCGGCTGGCGCACGATCATGCGGCCGGTCTCGCGTCCGAAGAACACATCCAGCGGGCGGTCATTGACGGTGATCTTGCCGTTGCCGGGACGTAGATAGACGCGGGCGGTCGCGGTCTTGCGCCGGCCGGTGCCGTAGTGGTTTTGTTGCGCTGGCATCAGTGCGATTACCTCAGATTTCGAGCGGCTGCGGCTGCTGCGCCTGGTGCGGATGCTCACCGCCGGCGAATACATGCAGCTTCTTGAACATGCGCCGGCCGAGCGGGTTCTTCGGCAGCATGCCTTTGACGGCGAACTCGATTGCCCGCTCCGGATGCTCATCGAGGAGCTTCTGCAGAGCGATCGACTTGATGCCGCCGATGTAGCCGGTATGGTGATAGTAGATCTTGTCGGTGAGCTTGCGGCCGGTGACCCGCACCTTGCCGGCATTGAGCACCACTATATGATCGCCCATGTCGACATGCGGGCTGTAGTCGGCCTTGTGCTTGCCCTTGAGCCGATGCGCGATCTGGGAGGCGAAGCGCCCAAGCGTCTTGTCGGTCGCATCGACCACGTACCAGTCGCCCCGGA
>JBOIAB010000224.1:0-15569 GCA_050738635.1 Steroidobacteraceae bacterium | reverse complement strand
ACCATATCCTGATAGGCGCGCATAAATGCTGCGAACTCATTCGGGTCGATGGGCCGGGAGCTTGCCAATTGCACTGGTGTGTCATCGTTTGAGGCAAGAACACGGCGGGCGCCCGAAAGTTACAGCCAGCCAGGCCGGCGCCGCCGCGTCATGAGCCGCGAAAGCGCGCAAGGCTACCTCAGGGAGCGCCCCGATGCCCGGCGCCGGGCCTCGTGCCGGCCGAGGGGGTCCTGGGGGTCGTGCCTGGGGGTCGTTTCAGGGGCTTGCGGACCTTCTGGCCCCCCCTTAGCGGTGATCTGTGGAGCGGCTGGCCCCTAGCCACGGCTCGGCAGGCAGACTTCGGCGTCGGCTCGGCGCAGGCGCTGGCCGCTGGGCAGCAGGATGCCCTGGCTCACGGCAATCCCCATCTCGAGGCTCTGGGCGACCCGCTCGGCACGCTCGATGAAGTGAGCGGCCGCGACGGGAGGGCATACTTCGCGGGCCGCCTCGCGGAAGCGCTGCAACCAGCGATCGAAATGGCGCCCATCGACGGGCAGCGGCAGGTGCTTCTCCATCGGCCGGCCGTGATAGATGCCGGTCATCAGGGCGACGGAGGACCAGAACTCGCACATGCGGACGAGGTGGGGCTCCCAGTCCGATACGCGGGCGGTGAACACCGGTGCCAGCACTTCATCCTGCCGGACCTTGGCGTAGAAGGTGCGCACCAGACCATCGATCATCGCCGCGTCGATGCCCGTTCGCTGCGCGATCTCCGCCGCAGCCTGCTGCTGCCGTTCCGTCAACATGACGCCACCAATCGATATGAAAATGCCACCCGGCAAGGGCGCTCACCATACCGGTAAGCACTTACGTGCAGCAACCGGGGCCGGGTGCGGGCGGTTAAAGACCGCCAGCCACGTCCAGCACTGACCCGGTGACGTAAGAGGCGGCATCGCTCAGCAGCCAGATGATGGCCGCCGCGACCTCCTCGGGCTTGCCGGACCTGCCCAGTGGCGTCGCGGCTCCGAGCTTACGGGCTCGATCCGGATCGCCTGTCGTCGCGTGAATCTCGGTCTCGATGAGGCCAGGCCTTACGGCATTGACGCGGACGCCTTCGGGCCCGAGCTCCTTGCCGAGCCCGATGGCGAGCGTGTCGAGCGCGGCCTTGGAGCCGGCGTAATCGACATATGTGCCGGGCGAGCCGAGCCGTGCCGCCCCGGACGATACGAGCACCACGGAACCACCCTTGCCGCCGCGACTGCGCGACAGCACGCGCGCCGCCTCGCGTGCGCAGAGATATGCGCCGAGGATATTGACCTTGAACATCTTCTCCAGGCGCGCCGCGCTCATGTCGGCGAGGCGCATGGCGGGCGCGGTGATGCCCGCGTTGATGACCACGCCCCGCAGCGGCCCGAGATCCGCCTGCGCCCTGGCGAACATCGCCACGACGTCCGCCTCCAGCGAAACGTCGCCCTGAATGGTGCTTACGGGCGCGCCTCGCTTCTGCACTTGCGCCGCGGCATCCGCCGCAGCTCGTGCGTCGTTGCGATAATTGATGGCGACCGGCCAGCCACGGTCCGCCGCGAGCAGGGCCGTCGCCCGGCCGATGCCGCGCGATGCGCCGGTTACCAACACGGTGTTCATGATGCGCGCTCGGCTCGCCTGGATGCAGTGCGTTGCAGGGGGCAGGAGGATCAGTGCCGCATTCTATGCGGGCGCGGCAGGCATGCGCACTGCGATTGCGGGCAGCGCGACCTTGGCCCATCATGCGCGGCAGAACATCCCGGAGATCCCCAAATGAGCGAGCATCGTGGCAAGTGCTTCTGCGGCGCGGTCGAGTTTGCAGTATCGGGAGAGCCGGTGGCCATGGGCTACTGTCACTGTGAGTCCTGCCGGCATTGGTCGGCCGGTCCGGTCAACGCCTTCACTTTGTGGCAGCCCGATTCGCTGAAGATTCTCAAAGGCGCCGAGCACATCGGCGCCTTCCACAAAACCACCAATAGCTACCGCAAGTGGTGCACGCAATGCGGTGGCCACATCTTCACCGATCATCCGTCCATGAAGCTCGTCGACGTCTATGCCGCCGTACTGCCCACGCTCGCCTTCAAACCCTCCCTCCACATCGCCTACGCAGAGAAGGCCGTCAGCATCAAGGACGGATTGCCGAAGCTGAAGGACATTCCGAAGGAGATGGGTGGCTCGGGCATCACCCTGCCGGAGTAGATTCACGCCGCCATCGCGCCGGCGTTTGGCACGTGCGCGTGCCCTCTTTTCGGCGCTAAGTGGCCTTGGTCTTTTCCGCGCGGCAGAGCCAAAATAGCGGCGCGGTCGCCGCTGTCGTCTCACTGCACGGCATTGCGGCGAACGACACGCCCCTTGAGGCAAATGGTTCGATTCGGCTCGAAGCGTCCCCGCGACCTGGATGCTAAGGTAAGCATGCGCCATGAAGACGCAAGTCACATACAAACCAACCAACGGACGCCGCGCCCTGGTACTGCAGACGGCACTGTTTGCAATGAGCATCGGCATGAGCGCGCTGGCCGGGGCGACCTCGGAGAGTGGCGTAGCGCCGCAGGAGCCTCTCGATGAGGCCTGGTGGACCGGCCCGCTCCTGGCACCCAACGCGTCAACACTGCCGCAGGGGCATTGGCTGTTCGAGCCCTATTTCTACGACGTCATGACCTACGGTCGATATGATCGCAACGGCAGCCTGCGGAGCACCTCAGCGGCGCATGACATCGGCTCGCAGTCCTACATCGAGTACGGTCTGGTCGACAGGCTCACGCTGGGCCTCATACCCCGCTTCGGGCTGCACGAATCCAGTGCCGGACAGGACTCAGCCGGAGCCGCGATCGGTGACACCACGCTGCAGGGCGCGTTTGGTCTGACGCGATTCAGCCCGGGGAGCTGGCTACCTTCGACCTCGATCGTGATCGGCGAGACGTTTCCGACCGGGAAGTATGATCGGCTGAACGGGCAGACCAACGGCGCCCTCGGCAGCGGCGCGTATTCGACCACGGTGTCGTTCTACTCGCAGACCTATTTCTGGATGCCGAATGGACGCATTCTGCGCTCGCGTCTGGACCTGTCCTATCAGGTGTATCGCTGGGCCCAGGTACACGACCTGAGCGTCTATGGCACAACTGACGGGTTCGGTGGCCGGGCTCGTCCCGGGCCGGCCTTCGTGGGCACTCTGTCGTTCGAGTACAGCGTCAGTCAGCAGTGGGTGCTCGCCAATGATTTCGATTGGGAGCACGACGGCAATGCGCGGGTGGCGGGAGGTTACCTGCTGACCACTACCGGCGGAGGGCCCTACGTGCAGGATTCCGGTTCGGACGACATTTTCTATCTGGCGCCGGCGGTGGAATACAACTCGAGTGCCAGGATGGGCGTGATCGCGGGCGCGAGAATCGCCGTTGCGGGTCGCAACGTTGGCGCGACGGTAACGCCCGTCGTAGCGATCAACATGGTCTTCTAAATGACTTTCCCATCGACGGCAGCACTGGTGGAGGATCTGCGGGCCGGCCGCATTTGCGCGGTCGAGGCGCTGGAGCAGGCCATCGGCAGGATCGAGGCCCGCGACGGCGACATCAACGCGGTTGTCGTGAGGGACTTCGAGCGGGCGCGCGCGGCCGCCGTTGCGGCCGATGCCGCGCTGGCCCGCGGCGATCGGCGCCCACTGCTGGGCGTACCGATGACCGTCAAGGAATCCTTCAACGTGGCCGGGCTGCCGACAACCTGGGGCGTCCCCGGCACCGGGCAGACGCGGCCGCAGCATGACGCCGTCGGTGTTGCACGACTCAAGGCGTGCGGGGCCGTCATCATCGGCAAGACCAACATCGCGACCTATCTCGGCGATTGGCAGAGCGTCAATGACGTCTATGGACGAACGCGCAATCCATGGGATCTCGCGCGCACGCCAGGCGGATCTTCCGGCGGGGCCGCGGCGGCGCTGGCCGCGGGATTCGTGTCGCTCGAGATGGGTTCGGACCTCTTCGGTTCGCTGCGCATCCCGGCCTATTGCTGCGGAATATTCGCTCACCGGCCGACCCATGGCCTGATTCCAGCGCGCGGGCACGCCCCGCCGGGTACTGCGGAGTTGTCCATCGGAGTCGACTCGGAGCTCGGCGTGGTCGGCCCGCTGGCGCGCACCGCGGGCGATCTGCTGCTGGCGCTGGACATTCTTGCGGGTCCTGACGATGCACAGGCCGCCGCCTATCGGCTCGCACTGCCGGCGGCGCGCCATACGCGACTACGAGACTTCAGGATATTGGTACTCGAGAAGCATCCATTGCTGTCGCTCACGGGCGAGGTTGGCGCAGCGATGCAGCGTTTTGCCGGCGACCTGCGCTGCGCCGGCGCAACCGTCGGCGACACGAGTCCGCTGCTGCCCGACCTGACCCAACTGGCGGCGACTTTCGGCTGGCTGCTGATGGCACTGCTCGGCGCCACTTACCCGGATGAGGCGTATGCGAGCCGACGCGAGAGGGCGGCGCGACTGCCGGCCGATGACAGGAGCCGTGAGGCCGAGCAGGCGCGGGCACTGGTCTCGAGCCATCGCGATTGGGCCCGCGCCCAGCGCACCCGCATTGCCATCTCGCATCAATGGCGGCAGCTCTTTCGAGAGTGGGATGTCGTGGTCTGTCCGGTGCTGCCGACTACGGCCTTCCCGCACGATGATACGGAGATGAGCCAGCGGACCCTCGATGTCGACGGCCAACGGATACCCTACGGATTGCAAGCCATCTGGTCGGGGCCGTCCTCTTTGTCGGGGCTGCCGGCCACGGCAATGCCTATCGGACTCGGCAGCGACGGGCTGCCGATCGGGGTACAAATCATCGGCCCGTATCTCGAGGACCGCACGCCGCTCGAGTTCGCGCAGCTCGCCGAGCGCGAGTTTGGCGGTTACCGGGCGCCTCCCGGATTTGCCTGAGGACGCTCAGCGGAGCGCATTGGATGCACCGCCGGACTTCCATTAGCGGAGCTTGACACACGGCTAAGCTGTAGGCGAGCGCAAATACCGGTGCGATTGGTACAATAGTGCGCATTGGGCCTGTAGCACAGCGGTTAGTGCAGGGGACTCATCGGGACAAGGTGCCTGTGCGCGGAAACGCGCACAGTGGACGGGAAGAATTCAGGGGAACCTTCGGGCTGCGGAGCGCAAACCAGCTCATGGCAATCCTGAGCCGAGCCGGCGGTACACCGCCGGAAGGTGCAGAGACTACCTGAGGGCTTCAGTGCCCTTAATGACAGGCAGGAGCATCCCGCACCCACACGAACGGAGTGAATCGTCGAGATCGGCGGTGCACGTCGTTCGCGGGTGAAGAGATAGTCCACTCCCGGCGGAAACGTCGGGGCAGAGTGAATCCCTTGGTCGTAGGTTCGAATCCTACCGGGCCCAAACCTAACCTAACACTGGCAGTTAGTATTGTCTCCGCTGCCTCAGTCTTTCGGGAAATTCAACTCCCGCAGGATCGCCTGAAAGCGCGGCTCCTGGCGCAGAGGATCCATGAGCGGATCAGTCTTGAGTTCGACCAAGCCCGGGTCGCGCAGGCGCATCGCCGTGTCGAGCCAGTCGAGTGCCTTCGCGCGATCGCCCCACTGGGCGTAGATCGTGGCGTACTGATAGGCGGCGTCATCGCCGTACGTTGTTTTCAGTTTCGCGAGCTCGGACTGCGCATCGGCATGCCGGCCGAGCTTGTCGTACACCACCGCCAGACACTGCTCGCCGATCCAATAGGCAGACTTGCTTTCGCATGTGGCGCGCGCACCCGCGAGGTCCCCGAGTCCGAGGAGCGCGAATCCGCGCTGCGCGTAGCCTGCCGCGTAATCGGGATTGAGACTGAGGACTTCTGCGTAAGCAGCTGCCGCCTCGCCATACTGCCGGGCGAGGTAGAGTACAACACCGAGGTCCGCGCGGCTCAGGTCAGCCAGCGGGTCCAGTATGACCGCACGGCGCGTTGCGGCAATGGCCGCATCGAAGTGGCCCATATAGGCGGCGAAGATACCGCTAAGGCGAACCACCTGCGCATCGCCTGGCGCGAGCGCCACCGCCCGCTCGAATTCTTCGTTCGCGTGCGCAAAGTCTTCCAGTGGTCCCTCCTCGAAGACGTCCGCAAGCGCCATGTGCGCTTGAGCCAGCTGCGGGGCGAGCGCAATCGCCCGCTGGGCGTCCGCTTCGGCCTTCTCATAGCCTTCGCGAATCGCAGGCCCGGTGGCGAACTCCCCAGCGTAGCCCGAGAGGGCGACCGAGCGGCCGGCAAAGGCAAGCGCATAGTTCGGGTCGAGGCGGATAGCCTCGGTGTACTCGGCGATTGCGGTGGGAACATTCTTGGCGGGATCGCCAAGTGATAGCATCACCTTAGACGCGCGCAAATAGGCATCCAGGGCGGCAGGATTACTCGTGCCGCCGAGCTCGATCCTCGTGGAGACATCGCCGAGGAGTGTGACCTTGAGAGCTTCGGCGACCGCGGTGGCGATGTCGGTCTGAAGCTTCAGCACATCCCTCAAATCCCGGTCATAGCTCTTCGACCACATCTCAAATCCGGTGACCGCGTTGATGAGCTGGACGGTGATGCGCACCGTGCGGCCCGAGCGGCGCACGCTCCCTTCGAGAATGGCTCCGACGTCGAGCTTGCGGGCGATCGTGCCGAGGTCGGTGTCCTTGCCCTGGAAGGAAAAGGCCGACGTCCGGCCGGAGACCTGCAGTCCCTCGATCTCGGTCAGTGAATTGAGGATCTCTTCCGTGAGCCCCTCGGAGAAGTACTGCTGGTCCTGGTCGCCGCTCAGATTCACGAACGGCAGCACCGCGATTGAGTGCGGCGGTGGGATGAATGCAGCGGACGCAGCCTTGGCAGCGGGCGGCGCGTTGGCTGCGACCGTCGGTGGCGAGACTGTAGGCTTCGAGATCCACGGCCTATCCACGCCGAGATAGACCACGGCCCCCAAGATCACGACGGCGGCTATGAGGGGCAAGCCGCGCTTCGACCAGGATGCCGAGGCCGCCCCCATCGACGGCTGCGTTGCCGCTGTCATCGGGCGCATTTCTTCGGGACGGGGCGCCAACGGATGCGGGTCAGCCGGCGCCAGGAGCCGTCGCACGCGCTCAATAAAGGCCGGCGGCGTTTCTCCTCCCGGTAACCGTGACCACTGGACGGCCCGGAAGCTATCGGGAACCTGCTCGTCGTCATCGCGCGATTCGTCGATCACCACCGGCAGCAGGAATGCCCTATTGGCCGACATCAGGTGCGACCGGTCAACTGCAAGCTTCCACTCGAGACGAAAATACCCTTCGTCGCGATCGTGTGTGTTCTTGGAGACGAACGGGATGAAGAGTGCGCAGCTTTTGATTTGCCGGCGGATGGAGTGGTCCCACGCGTCCCCGCCCCGCAGCTCGCTCTGGTCGAACCAGACTTCAAGCCCGGCCGCACGCAGCGCCTCGCAAATCCTTTGGGCCGCCTGCGCGTCCTGCGAGGCGTAGCTCAAAAACACTGCGTGCGACGGCTCGGTCACTGAGCGGCCTTCCCCGTGAATTGAAACGTACGGAAGGTCTTCTCGGCGCCTTCCTGGCCGGCAGGATACCCGAAAATCCCTCAATTTGACCGAGAGCCTGCGGCTGAGGGGCGGACGGTACCTTCGCGCGGATCGGACACCTTGGCGCTTCCGCATCCTGCGGAAGGCTTGCCGGGGAGATTACATATCCGGTCAAGGTCCGGAGCGGAGCTGGGTCGCTCAATCGACTGGTGCGCGGGCCGTGACAGCACGTATCTCAGCGAGCACCTCGCGCCAGACGCCCGCGTAGAACCGCTCTCGCTCCAGCGAGATGCGCAACTGCATCCAATCTAACAGTCGCGGCGCGGGAATGCCCGCAGTGAGATCGAGCTCGGGCATCGGATGGCTCTTCGTGAACGTGTCCATCCAGCGTTGAGAGGAAGCGCAGCGCTCCGACCAGTGAGCGATCAGGCCGCCACGCTCGTCCAGGAACACGAATGTCGGCACGCGATTGACATCGCCGCGCCCACGAAAGCGCTGCGCGAGCTCCTTGCATTCATCTCGGCGCGCGAAGCGCACGGGCGCGGGCCCCGAGGCTTCCGCCAGCCTCGCCAGGATGGGTACGTTGAGGACGCAGTCGACGCACCAATCCTCGACAATGGCCAGGGTGCGCACCTTCGCCAGGGGGGGTGCGCTGCAACTCCACGGAGATCTCGGCCAGCCGCCGGTAATGCTCCGCAAATTCTTTGCGGTGCACACGCAGGTCCGCGGTGTACTCAGCGAACGTCAGTCCCTTGGTGAAAGCCGCGGCGACACTGTCGGTTGGGTGCATGCCGACATCTCAGCGGATATTTCACTCGCCATCAAATCGTTTGTTTTTATCGTGATCATCAGCGGCGCAGATCGTGAGCAGGACTTCGATGAAGGCACGCAGGGTCGGGGAGAGCCACTTGTCCCGGTGCCAGACGGCATATGTCCTGATGTGGGTTTCGGCACCTGTCCAGCGAAGCGCCTTGAGGCGGTTTCTCGCCACGCTCTCGGCGACCACGACCTGCGGCAACAGCGCTATACAGATGCAGATCGCGCCGCGGGGCTCGAGCTATAGACGGGTCGCGACAGGGCAGTGCGGCTCCTGGGCACGTTTGTCGCTACCTCCGTGCCCGCAGGTCAGCGCCGGGCGCTGGGATTGCAGGACGCGTGATCCGGCGCGGGGGATCCCTCCATCCGGTCGCGCCCACGACAAGGCACTGATGGCCAGCCGGAGACTTTCTACTTATCGCGCAAAGCGCGATTTCACCTACACCGCGGAGCCGTCGGGCGACGGGTCCGTTGCGCCGTCCGCGCACCTCAGGTTCGTCATCCAGAAGCACGCTGCACGGCGACTCCACTACGACCTGCGGCTCGAGCTCGATGGTGTCTTCAAGTCCTGGGCGGTTACGCGCGGGCCGTCGCTCAATCCCGCGGACAAGCGCCTCGCGGTCGAGGTCGAGGATCATCCACTCGAGTATGGCGACTTCGAGGGGACGATCCCGCAGGGTCAATACGGTGGCGGGACCGTGCAGATCTGGGACCGGGGTTACTGGGAGCCGCAGGTAAAAGGCACCCCCGCCCAGGCTCTCGCGGCGGGCGAGCTCAAGCTGATCATGGCGGGCGAGCGGCTGCACGGCAGCTGGGTGCTGGTGCGGCTGCGGAACTCGCGCTCGGGCAAGCGGCCGAGCTGGCTGCTGATCAAACATCGGGATGAGTTTGCGCGCGCAGGGGACGGCCTGCTGCGTGAAGACGACCGCTCGGTGGCTTCCGGCCGCACGATGGCGGAGATTGCCGCAGGCCGTGGTCGCGGCCCGAAGCCGTTCATGGCGGCAGGCCGCCGCGCCGGGCGCGCGAACGCGGTCTGGAATTCAAACGCCGCGCCGCCCGATGCGTCTGCGAGTGGCATCGCGTCACGAGTGAGAGCGCGGACCGCGAAGAGTAGCCGTGGCGGCGCCCGCAGGCGTGGCAATGCCCGTGGCGCGCACGCCAGCATGCCGAAGTTCATCGAGCCAGCGCTCTGCAAGCTGGTGCCGCGGCCGCCCGAGGAGACCGGTTGGGCACATGAGATCAAGCTCGACGGCTACAGGCTGCAGCTTCGCGTGGAAGATGGGCACGCAACATTGCTGACGCGCAAGGGGCTGGATTGGACCGAGCGATTCGCATCCATTGCCCGCGCGGCGGGAGCGCTGCCGGACTGCCTGATCGACGGTGAGGCGGTGGCGCTCAATCGCAGCGGCGTGTCGGATTTCTCCGCGCTGCAGGCTGCGCTCTCCGCGGGGCGCGAGTCGGCGTTGGTTCTGTTCGCGTTCGACTTCATGTTCCTCGAGGGTCGGGACCTGCGCTCCTTGCCGCTCGAGCAGCGCAAGGAAGCGCTGGCGAAAGTGTTGCAGTCCCTGCCCGCGGGAAGCCGCTCACGGCTGCACTATCTCGAGCACTTCACCCGCCCGGGCGCCGCGGTGCTCGAGTCCGCCTGCCGTCTCTCTCTGGAGGGAGTAGTCTCCAAACGTCTACACGCAGCCTACGAGTCGGGGCGGACCGGGAGTTGGGTGAAAGCGAAATGCCGTACGGGGCATGAGGTGGTGATCGGCGGTTGGACCTCCGAGGGCGCCAATCTCAGCTCACTCATCGCCGGGGTATACCGCGATGGACGCCTCGTTCCCGTGGGGCGTGTTGGAACCGGCTTCAGCGCAAAAAAGGTGCGCCAGCTCATGCCGAGGCTGAAGAAGCTGGCCAGCAAGGACAATCCCTTCGGCACGCGCGTCCCGCTGCCCTCGGGCCGACAGGTCCATTGGCTGAAGCCGCGGCTGGTGGCGGAGATTGAATTCGCGGGTTGGACGGAAGGCGGCAACGTCAGACAGGCGGCGTTCAAGGGCTTGCGCGAGGACAAGCCGGCGCGCGAGGTGCAGGCCGAGACGGCGGCCCCGGTCGCAACGGTGAAACCCAGGACTCCCACGGCGTCTCGCGATGCGCGCGACAAGCGTGTGGGCCGCACCGGTGGCCCGATTCTCGGCGTGACCATATCCAACCCCGACAAGGTGCTGTGGCCCGATGCCGGCGACGGCCGTCCGGTGACCAAGCGCGAATTCGCGGAATATCTGGTCGCGATGGGCGAATGGATGCTGCCGCACATCGAGGGCAGGCCCTGCTCTCTCGTCCGCTGTCCGGACGGCATCGGCGGCCAACGTTTCTTCCAGCGCCATGCCATGCCCGGCCTCTCCAGCCTGGTCAGCCTTGCGCGGGTGTCGGGGGACCGCAAGCCCTACCTTCAAGTCGATCGTGTCGAGGGGCTCGCCGCGCTGGCACAGATCGCGGCGCTGGAGCTGCATCCGTGGAACTGCATGCCGCAGCAGCCGGAAGTGCCGGGCCGACTGGTGTTCGATCTCGATCCAGCGCCGGATGTCGGGCTCGACGCGGTGATCGATGCGGCGCGCGAGCTGCGTGAGCGGCTCGGCGAGCTGGGCCTCGAAAGCTTCCTCAAGACGACCGGCGGCAAGGGCCTGCATGTCGTGACACCTTTCACTCAGCCCCGCAACAACACGCTCGACTGGCCCGTGGCGAAGTCGTTCGCGCGGGAGCTCTGCGCGCGGATGGCGGCCGACAGCCCACGCCGCTACGTCATCAACATGGCGAAGCGCGTGCGGACCGGGCACATATTTCTCGACTATCTGCGCAACGATCGGACCGCGACCGCGGTGGCGCCTCTCTCGCCGCGCGCCCGCCCGGGCGCGACCGTGTCGATGCCGCTCACCTGGGGACAGGCGCGCACGGGACTCGACCCGCGGAAATTCACGGTTCGCACGGCGCGGGCACTGCTGGATCGCAGCGGCGCCTGGAAGGACTACGCTGAATCCCCGCGACCGCTGTTGCCCGCGATCGAGAGAGTGGCGGGTGGCACGCGCCGTCGCGGCCGCGCCCAGCCTCGGACGCCGGCGGCGGGCCGGCAGGCGTCGACGGAAAGGCGATTGGAGTGAGTCTCGTCGACTGCAATCACAGAGTTGCCTCGCCCACGAGCGCCGGCGACAGCGGCGATCACGAGCAGTCGGCACCGGAGGCGAGATCGAAGCTCATCGCCCAGCTGGAAGAGAAGGCGCGGGCGCTGGAGTGGGAAGTTCAGCGGCGCATCATGGTCGAGCGCACGCTCGCGGATCGGGACCGGGAGCTCAGCGACTTCCTGGAGAACGCGCTCGAGGGTCTCCTCAAGGTCGGATCCGACGGTGCGATCTTCTGGATGAACGCTGCCGCCCTCGAGCTGTTGGGTTGCAATGTCGCGCAGTGCGTCGGCCGGTCGATCGAAGAATTTCATCTCGACCCCGACGATGCCGCGGACTCGCTTCGGCGGCTGCGCACGGGGGAAAGCTTGTGCAACCACGAAACCGTGCTGCGCCGCAGCGACGGCTCCGTGCGCCACGTGCGGATTGCCGCCAACTCGCAATGGGATGCGGGCAGACTGATCCACAGCCGCTGGTTCGTGCGCGACGTCAGTCACGAGAGGCTGGCTGAGCGCGCTCGTGCGCATCTCGCCGCCATCGTCGAGTCTTCCGACGACGCCATCGTGAGCAAGACCCTGGAGGGCATCATCCGCTCCTGGAACAGGGCCGCGGAGCGGCTGTTCGGCTATACCGCGGCAGAGGCGGTCGGGCACGCCATCACTCTGATCATCCCCGCGGAGCGCGTGCAGGAGGAGCAGGCAATCCTCGCCCAGCTGCGCCGCGGCGAGCGCGTCGATCACTTCGAGACCGTGCGTGTAGCCAAGAGCGGCCGTCGCATCGGCGTCGCGCTCACCATCTCGCCCATCTTCGACGCCAACGGCGTGATCATCGGCGCCTCGAAGATCGCGCGCGATATCAGCGCGCAGAAAGCAGCCGAGCACGCCCAACAGCGGACCATCGGCGAGCTGCGGCGCGCGGAGGAGGCCCTGCGGGAGGCGGATCGGCGCAAGGACGAATTCCTCGCCGTGCTGGCTCACGAGCTGCGCAACCCGCTGGCGCCGATCCGCTACGCCGTGGCGATGGCGCGCAAGGAGGGCAGGCCCGAGGCCGAGCGCCTGCAGGCACGAGCCATCATCGAGCGCCAGGTCGAGCACATGGGCCGCCTCCTCGATGACCTTCTCGACGTCTCGCGAATCACCCGCGGCACACTC
Organism: Steroidobacteraceae bacterium; assembly: GCA_050738635.1. Taxonomy (GTDB): domain Bacteria; phylum Pseudomonadota; class Gammaproteobacteria; order Steroidobacterales; family Steroidobacteraceae; genus 13-2-20CM-66-19. The sequence continues at coordinate 2,929 of JBOIAB010000224.1, read as the reverse complement.
ATTCTGCGGCGCTCGACCGTCGACCTCGCCGCGGTAGTGGCAGCCGCACAGGAGACCGCGCGGCCACTCATCGAGGCTCGCAACCACAGTCTGGTGGTACAGCTCCCCGCGCAAACCCTGCCGCTGGTGGCCGACCCGGTCCGGCTGGCGCAGGTACTCGCCAATCTGCTGGTCAATGCCGCGAAGTACACTGACACCGGTGGCCGCATCGAGCTCGAGGCGAGGCGCAAGGCAGGCGAGTTGATCATCGCGGTCCGGGACAACGGCATCGGCATCTCCACCGAGATGATGCCGCGGGTGTTCACTCTTTTTGCGCAGGCGGCGTCGGCCCTCGAGCGCTCCGAAGGCGGCCTCGGCATCGGCCTTGCCCTGGTGCGCGGGCTGGTGGAGCTGCATGGCGGCAGCGTGAGCGCGGACAGCGGTGGCGTCGGGCAGGGGAGTGAGTTCGTGGTGCGGCTGCCGATCGGCAAGCCCTTGTTTGCCGATGGCGCTCATGACGAGGCGGGCGCGCCGGCTCACGCGGCGGCGAAGTCGCTGCGCCTGCTGGTGGCGGATGACAATCGCGACAGCGCGGCGACCTGCGCCGCTCTGCTCGAGGCATCCGGTCACGAGGTCAGCGTGGCACATACGGGCCGCGACGCTTTCGACCTGGCCCGCCGGCTGCACCCGGACGCACTGCTGCTCGACATAGGCATGCCGGAGCTCAACGGCTACCAACTCGCGCGACGCATCCGTTGCACCGGCTGGGGGCGCAGCGCGATGCTGATCGCCATCACCGGCTGGGGGCAGGAGGAGGACAAGCGGCAAGCCCTGGCGGCCGGATTCGACCATCATCTGACCAAGCCTATCGACCCCTATGGCCTCGAGGCCCTGTTGCAGGGTGCCGCGAAGCGGCAGCCGGACAGCGGCTAGAGCTGTATCCACACGGGAAATACTGGCCTTCGGTCCGCGCAATGGCGCAAAATCCAGGGTACAGGCCCGTCGCAAACGAAGAATCAGCTGAGGAATGACATGGCTACCAAGCTCGAGAAGACCCTGAAGCGCGAGATCGATGTGGACGGCAAGGCCTATATGCTGGCCATCTCCCCCGAGGGTCTGAAGCTCACCGAGAAGGGCAGACGCAAGGGGCAGGAGCTCAGCTGGAAGGGCCTGCTCGGGGGCCAGGCAGCGGCGCCTTCGGCGGCGCTGGGTGGCGGCATGGAGACCGAGGCCGCCGCCGAAGAGTAGCCGACTAGCGCAGACAGCCGGTGATCGGTGCCCGAGGCTTGATGGTCTTCATGCAGACCGTCGTCTCGAGCTTCTGCACCCCAGGCATGCGGCGGATCTCCATCCGCAGCAGCTGATCGAGCTGCGCAATCTCTCCGACCAGCACGTGCATCAGGTAGTCCGCCTGACCGGCGGTCGTGAAGCATTGCAGGACCGAGGGGTGGCTGGCGGCGGCCGCTTCGAATTCCGCATGCCGGGCCGCATTGATGGTCACATGCACGAACGCATGCACATGCAGGCCGAGGCCCTCCGCGTCCAGCTCCGTGCGGTAGCCGCGGATCAAACCGCGCCGCTCGAGCTCTTTCACCCGCTGCCAGCAGGGGGTCTTCGACAGCCCGACCTGCTGGCCGAGCGCCGCGAAGGACACGCGCGCGTCGTCCTCGAGCAGACGCACCAGCGCGCGATCGATTTTGTCCATAAGGTGTTCTGTGGCACAGGCTTCGGCTAGGCCAGTGTTCTACCCGCTGGGGTCGTAATAGTCCACTGGTCACCGCCCGGCACGATGGCGTGCATGGCCACTTCACAAGAATCAGTCGGCGGCGTCTACAATCAGGAAATGGCCGCGGATGAGCGACAATGAGTGGCGGGCGTGGAAATGAGAGCAGGCTGCGCGACTTGCTTGCGCGTGTGCGCGAACGGCTGAGCCAGGCGAGCCTGGACACTGATTCGCGGAAGCACCTTTCCGCGCTGGTGAGCGATATCGACGGCACGCTGGGACGCGACGGCGCGAAGGACGCGGCGAACGCTCACGTACCGAGGCTAGAGGCCCTGGCCGTCCGCTTCGAGGCGGATCACCCAGCGCTCGCCGAAGTGATTCGTGAGGTGATCGAAGCCCTGGCCCGGGCGGGGATTTAGATTAGGCACACGGATGTGCCCCGCCGCCGCAGGTGGCGCGTAAAAACTAATCTTCCATCAAAAAGCTGCGCAGCTGCTCGCTGCGGCTCGGATGCCGGAGCTTGCGCAGCGCCTTCGCTTCGATCTGACGGATGCGCTCGCGCGTGACATCGAACTGCTTGCCGACCTCCTCGAGAGTGTGGTCGGTGTTCATGCCGATGCCGAAGCGCATGCGCAGCACGCGCTCCTCGCGCGGGGTCAGTGAGGCGAGGACCCGGGTCACCGTCTCCTTGAGGTTGGACTGGATCGCGGCGTCGACCGGGATCACCGCATTCTTGTCCTCGATGAAATCGCCGAGATGGCTGTCCTCCTCGTCGCCGATCGGCGTCTCGAGGCTGATCGGCTCCTTGGCGATCTTCATCACCTTGCGGACCTTCTCGAGCGGCATGGAAAGCCGCTCGGCCAGTTCCTCCGGAGTCGGCTCGCGACCGATCTCGTGGAGGATCTGGCGGCTGGTGCGGACCAGCTTGTTGATCGTCTCGATCATGTGGACCGGGATACGGATGGTCCGCGCCTGGTCGGCGATCGAGCGGGTGATGGCCTGGCGGATCCACCAGGTCGCATAGGTCGAGAATTTGTAGCCGCGGCGGTACTCGAATTTATCGACCGCCTTCATCAGCCCGATATTGCCCTCCTGGATGAGGTCGAGGAATTGCAGGCCGCGATTGGTGTATTTCTTGGCGATCGAGATGACGAGGCGAAGATTGGCCTCGACCATCTCCTTCTTGGCGCGGCCGGCTTCGCGCTCGCCGCGCTGCACGGTCTGAAC
>JBOIAB010000223.1:0-10361 GCA_050738635.1 Steroidobacteraceae bacterium | reverse complement strand
ACATGACCCGCGTCAAGGTGGTTAAGAACAAGGTGGCTCCGCCCTTCCGCGAGGCGGAGTTTGAGATCATGTACGGCCAGGGGATCTCCCGCGAGGGTGAGATCATCGAGCTCGGCGCCGCGCAGGGCATCATCGAGAAGTCCGGCGCCTGGTACGCCTACAAGGGCAACCGCATCGGCCAGGGCAAGGACAACACGCGTAACTACCTGCAGGGCAACCGCGAGGTGGCGCGGGAAATCGAGGAGCAGGTCCGCGCCCGGCTCCTGCCCAGCAAGCAGCAGCGCAACGGTGGCGGCGAAGCGGCTAATTCGGCCTGAAACGGCCGCCGACCCGGAAGCAATCCGCGCCGTCGCCCTGATCCTGCTCGCGCGGCGCGACTGGCTCACCGGTGAGCTGAGCGCGGAGCTGCTGGCTGCCGGCACCGATCCCCAGACCACGGCCGGCGTCATCGCGGAGCTGGTGCGGGAGCGCCTGCTGAACGATGCCCGCTATGCGGAGCATTACGTCGCCTCCCGGGCGGAGCGCGGCCAGGGACCGCTGCGGATCATGGCGGACCTGGGCTCCCTCGGTGTGCCGCGAGAGCTGATCGAGGCGGTGCTCGAGGCCGGGCCGGACTGGGGGGCGCTCGCCGAGGCGGTCCGGCGGCGCAAATTCGGCGCTGAGCCCCCCGATTCCGTGGCCGAGAGGGCCCGCCAAGCGCGATTTTTGCAGTACCGGGGGTTTTCATCGGATCATATCCGGGCGGCCACTGGCGCCGATCTCGAACCGGACTGAAGAACCTTGAAGCAGCCTCCATTTCTCGGGGCGGCGGATGCCCGCCGCGCCTTTCTGGAATTCTTCCGCGAGCGCGGCCACACGGTCGTGCCTTCGAGCCCGCTCGTGCCCGGCAATGATCCGACGCTGCTCTTCGCCAATGCGGGCATGGTGCAGTTCAAGGACGTTTTCCTCGGCAAGGACCGGCGCGACTACGTGCGCGCCACCTCCAGCCAGCGTTGTGTGCGCGCGGGCGGCAAGCACAACGACCTCGAGAACGTGGGCTATACGGCCCGCCATCACACCTTCTTCGAGATGCTGGGCAACTTTTCCTTCGGCGATTACTTCAAGCGCGAGGCGATCCGCTTCGCGTGGGAATTCCTCACCGGGAAGCTGCAGCTCGACCCGGCTCGGCTGTGGGTGACCGTCTTCCGCGACGATGATGAGGCGGCGGACATCTGGCTGAAGGAGATCGGGGTCTCGGCGGCGCGCTTCTCGCGCATGGGCGAGCAGTCGAACTTCTGGGCCATGGGCGATACCGGCCCGTGTGGTCCCTGCAGCGAGATCTTCTACGACCACGGACCGGGGGTGCCCGGCGGGCCTCCCGGCTCGCGCGACGAGGACGGTGACCGCTTCGTCGAGATCTGGAATCTGGTGTTCATGCAGTTCGATCGCGCGCCCGACGGCACCCTGACGCCACTGCCCAGGCCGTCCGTCGATACTGGGATGGGTCTCGAGCGCGTCGCCGCGGTGCTGCAGGGCGTGCACTCGAACTACGACATCGACCTCTTCAAGAACCTGATCCGCGCGGCGGCGGACCTGGCGCACACCCAGGATCTGGAGTCGAGCTCCCTGCGGGTGATTGCCGACCACATCCGCGCGTGCACGTTCCTGATCGTCGACGGCGTGCTGCCCTCGAACGAAGGGCGCGGCTATGTGCTGCGACGCATCATCCGCCGCGCCGTGCGGCACGGCTACAAGCTCGGCATCGAGGAGCCGTTCTTCTACAAGCTGGTCCCGGTCCTCGAGCGGGAGATGAGCGCCGCCTATCCGGAGCTCACCCGCGGTCGCGAGTTGGCCGAGCGCGTCCTCGAGCAGGAAGAGGAGCGCTTCGCGGAAACATTGGCCAACGGCATGGACCTGCTGGAAGGTGCGATCGCGAGAGCCCTGCAGGCGCGCGGTGCACGGCACGAAGAGACCGCGGTCATCCCGGGCGAGACCGTCTTCAAGCTCTACGACACGTACGGTTTCCCTGCGGACCTCACCGCGGACATTGCGCGTGAGCGCGGGCTGGCGATCGACCAGGCGGGATTCGATGCGGCGATGGACGAGCAGCGGCGCCGTTCGCAGGAGGCGAGCAAGTTCGGAGTCGGCGAGCGCGGCGTCACTTTCGTCGATGCGCGCACCGCTTTCAAAGGCTATGAGGGGTTGGAATCCGAGGGCCGCGTGGTTGCGCTGCTGAAGAGCGGTCGCCCGGTGGAAGAGCTGCTCAGCGGCGAGGAGGGTGAGGTGGTGCTCGATCGCACGCCCTTCTATGCCGAGTCGGGTGGTCAGGTCGGGGACACCGGCACTCTGACCGGCACCGGATCGGGCTTCCTGGTGCATGACACGATCAAGCGCGGCGCGGCCTACTCACACCTCGGGCGGGTGTCAGAGGGGCAGATCAAAACCGGTGATGTCGTGCGCGCACACGTGGATGCGGAAAGGCGACGAGCGGTAGCCCTGAATCATTCGGCGACGCACTTGCTGCATGCAGCTTTGCGCAAGACGTTGGGCACGCACGTGCAACAGAAGGGCTCGCTGGTCGCTCCCGACCGGCTGCGCTTCGATTTCTCGCATCTACAGCCCGTGTCCGCCGCGCAGCTCACTGAGATCGAGCGCCTGGTGAATGCACAGATCCGCCGCAACGCGCCTGCGGAGACCCAGCTCATGGGCTACGAGAGCGCCGTGGCTGCGGGCGCGATGGCGCTCTTCGGCGAGAAATACGACAAGGACGTGCGGGTGCTACGCATCGGTGACTTCTCGATGGAGCTGTGCGGTGGCACACACGTGCAGCGTGCTGGCGACATCGGCCTCTTCAAGATCCTCAGCGAAAGTGGTGTTGCCTCAGGCGTGCGTCGCATCGAGGCCATCACGGGCGAAGCAGCGGTCGAATATGTGGAGCAGAACGAGACTTTGCTCCGGGACCTTGCTCATCTCCTGCGCGGTTCGCGCGATGACGTCAAGGACAAGGTGCAGGATGTGCTCGAGCGCATCCGCCAGATGGAAAAGGAGGTTCGAACGCTCAAAGACCGTCTCGCGTCCGGCCACGGCGCGGATCTGGCTTCGGGTGCCGTTGACGTCGGTGGCGTCAAGATTGTTGCGACGAAGGTCGAAGGTGCCGATGCTGGCGCGCTGCGCAGCGCCGTAGATCGTTTGAAGGAACGCCTGAAGTCGGCTGTGGTGGTACTCGCGTCGGTGGAGGGTCCGGAGAAGGTCGTGCTGGTAGCCGGTGTGACCGCGGATCAGACCGCGCGCATCAAGGCGGGCGAGCTCGCGGGAGTCATCGCAGCCAAGCTCGGCGGAAGGGGGGGCGGCCGGCCGGATTTTGCGCAAGCAGGCGGCAACAACCCGGCGGCTCTCGATGCCGTGCTGGCGTCCGTACCGGACCTGGTGCGCGCGCGGTTGAGCGGCTGAATCGGAACAGAATCTCGATCCGGACCGTTTGAGGCCATGTGCGTGGCCTGGTAATCCTGCTGGCGTGTGGAGCGATTGGCGTGCAGTGTGCCCATGCCGCCAATCCGCAGCTCTACAAGATCGATTGGACTTCTTCCGGCGAGAAGGCGATCGACTCCACCATGAAGCTGACCTCGCAGCTCGAGACGCTGCGCGAGACTGCTCCAGTGGACCCGTTCGGCCTGATCGCGCGCGCCCGCGGCGATGTCAAAAGGCTGCAGACGGTACTGCAGAGCTTCGGGTACTACGACGGCTCGGTTGCGATCACGATAAATGGCATGACGCTCGAAAGCGAGGAGCTCGGCAATGTCCTGAGCGCGCTGCCGCAGAAGAGCTCAGCCCATATCCGGATCGTCCCGACCCTCGGCCCTCTCTTTCACGTGGGGCACATCGAGTTCAAAGGAAACCTGCCGCCCGGCTTCGCGCAAAAGCTCGAGCTCGCCACCGGTGCTCCCGCGGTTGCATCCAATATCCTTGCGGCCGGAGGGGCGCTCCAGGCAGCGCTGCAGAATGACGGCTACGCGTTTGCCAACGTGGACAAACCCGTCGCATACGAACGGCCCGCGCAAAAGATCTTCGACCTGACATTCCCGGTGACTACGGGACCACGTGTGCGGATCGGGCAGATCCGCATTGCCGGACTGAATCAGGTGCACGAGTCGTTCGTGACTCGCGGGCTTCTGGTTCGCACCGGCGAGCAGTACGACGCGGCCGCTATCGAGAAAGCACGCCAGGACCTACTCGGTCTCGGTGTTTTCTCCATGGTCAGCGTCGAGCTCGGGAAACCCGACTCCGGGCTGAGCTTGCCGATTACGTTCGTCGTGCAGGAGGCCAAGAAATACACCGTGGGAGTGAGCGCCGGCTACTCCAGTGACCTTGGCGGCAGCGCGGGTTTCAACTGGAGCGACCACAATGTCTTCGGCAGCGGGCAGCAGCTCACAACTTCGGTGACGGCTATCAATCTCGGCGGCAGCGCGAGCACGGGGCTCGGCTACGACGCCACTGTAGGATATTCGATACCCGATTTCATGCGCCCCGATCAGACGCTGGGCTACTCTGTCGGCGCGCTGCGTCAGGCGTTGCAAGCCTATACTCAGACGGGGGAGACAGCGGGCACTTCGTTGACTCGCAAGCTGTCGAGTGTCTGGAACCTGACGACCGGACTTTCCTACGAGCACGAGATCGTCGGACAGGAAAGCCTGCTTACCTGCCCGGGTCTGCGGCCGGGAGTCTCCGTTCTGCCGCAGTCCGACTGCCAGAGAGTCAGCTACAAGTACAACCTCTTCATGTTGCCGGTCAGTGCGGCCTATGACTCCACCGATCTCGCCTCGCCGCTCGCCGATCCTACGCACGGCCTCAGGCTCTCGCTCGCCGTCACGCCGACGTTCTCGCATGGCGCCGCAGCCTCGGGCAAGCTCTACACCGTGATGCAGGGGAGCATCGCGGCCTACTTCGATGCGCACCTGCTCTTCCCCGGCCAACCCGCCGGACGCACGGTGCTCGCTGCGAGGGCACTGAGCGGCGCTGCCCTAGGCGCCACTCAGTTCAGCCTGCCGCCCGACCAACGCTTCTATGCGGGCGGCAGCGGCACGGTCCGTGGCTATCGGTATCAGTCCGTGGGTCCGGAGTTCGCGGACGGTAACCCTGAGGGCGGGACCAATATGGAGGCGGTGAACCTCGAGCTGCGCCAGCGCGTGGGCACGAACCTTGGTTTCGTGGCTTTCGTCGACAGCGGCGGAGTGTCGAGCCCATCCGGAAGCGTGTACCGTGTCGGTGTGGGAACCGGAGTGCGCTACTACACCTCAATCGGTCCTATCCGCTTCGATGTGGCGCTGCCTACGAAGAGGCGGCCCAACGACGACCGGTTCGAGATCTACATCGGCCTCGGGCAGGCGTTCTGATGCCGAGGTGGCTGCGCATCACAGCGTGGAGCCTGGGCGGGCTGCTGACTGTCGTTCTGGTCCTGATAGCGGCAGTGGTCGTCATCGGCAACACCGGGAGCGGCCGAAGGCTGCTCGAGAGCGAGACGGCGAAGCTCACATCGGGACGGGTGCGCATCACCGGATTCGGCGGCAGCTTCCCCGCCGACATCGAGATTGTCAGCCTCGAGCTGAGCGACCCGAAGGGCGTGTGGCTGACGGCCAATGGGGTTTCGCTGCACTGGTCGCCCTTGGCGCTGCTGGCGTGGGACCTGCACATTCAGAGCCTCGGCATTCGCGCGGTGGACGTCGCCAGGCGGCCGGTCAGTACCCCCGGGAGCGGCCAGAGCAGCAGCTCCGGCTCGAGCACGCCGGGCCTGGACATCGATCGCATGGCGATCGGAACCCTCGTGCTCGAGCCGGCGGCAGCCGGCATAGCGGCGCGCCTGAACGTTCACGGCAATCTGCATTACAGGTCCGTGAAGGACGCGCAGGGAAGTTTGCTCGCCCAGCGCACCAACGGCACCGGCGACTATGAGGTCACCTTCGGCCTGCTCCGTTCCGGCGGAATGAGCGCCAGCCTCAAGCTGGAGGAACCGGCGGGCGGCCCGCTCGAGCATCTGCTGAACGTCCCTGGCCTCGGCGCGCTGTCGGTCCTCGCGAACCTCGAGGGGCCGCGGAATGCGGAACGACTGAGCCTGGACGCGCACGCCGGGCAGCTGACCGCCAACGCCGCCGGAACGATCGATCTCGTGCGGCGCGCGGCCGATCTTACCTACTCGGTGGCTTCTCCCTCCATGTCGCCCAAGCCCGGGCTCGCCTGGCGGCGAGTCGCGCTGCAGGGACGTTGGAGCGGGCCCGTGAGCGGCCCCCAGGCTACGGGAGTGTTGGATCTCGAAGGGCTCGAGCTTCCTGACGGCTCGCAGCTCGGCACTCTCCGGGCGACTCTCGCGGCGAATGGCCGCCTGCTGACACTGCGTGCAACAGCCAATGACATCATCCTCCCGGCCTCGCAGCCGCCGCTTCTGCAGGGCTCGCCGCTAAACGTGAGCGCGACGTGGCATCTGGATGCAACCGGGCGTCCGCTCGAGCTCACCGTGACGAACCGTCTGTTTGATGTCGGCGTGCAGGCGATCACCACCGGCGCGCGCAGCGCCAACTTCGATCTGCGCCTGCATGACCTCAGCGCTGTCGCGGCGGCCTACCACCAGGATATCGGCGGCACGATGAGCCTGTCCGGCAAAGTCGCGGAGCAGGGCCGCAACGCCACTCTCGAGGTGAGCGGTACGGGTAATGTCACCGGCGCGAGCGTGGCCGCGAAGCTGCTCGGCAGTGACATGCGGCTGCACGTCGCGGGCAGCATGACGCCGGTCAACATCAGTGTAGACACTCTGGATCTCTCCGGGCGCGGGCTGTCGGTCACGGCGGATGCGGAGGGAGATCGCTCCGGACCCGGTGCCTCGACCCGCCTCGTGCAGGCGGTGCGTGCGCACTGGCGGGTTCTGCTGCCGAAACTGGCATTGATCGCGCCATCGGTCGCAGGCTCGCTCGAGACCACCGGCTCGGCGGATGGTCCTTTGCAGTCCCTGACGGCCAATGTGCAGGTGCGCTCCACGGTGGTAGTGCACGGAGCGCCGCCCGGTACGGTCCGGGCAACCTTGCAGGCGCGCGGGTTGCCTTCCGCGCCCAGCGCGGTATTCCAGGCGAATGGGACCTTCGACGGCGCACCTCTCCGGCTCGAGGCGTCCCTCAAGCAAGTGGCGGCCAAAACATTCCGCGTTGTCATCCCGCACCTGACCTGGAAGAGCCTCGCCGTCAACGGAGATCTGACGGCGGGCCGGAGCCTGGCGGCGGCCCGCGGGAGCCTCCATATGCGCATGGCGCATCTGGAGGACCTGCAGCCCTTGATCGGCAAGCCCGTGCGCGGCGCCATTGCGGCCAACATCGATCTTACCCCCGGTGCGGGCGGCGCCCGTACGCAATTCGATCTCGTCGCCAGCAACATCGTTGCAGCAGGTGTTTCCGGAAACGCGCGGCTTGCCGCCGTGGGACCGCTGAATAAGCTACGTATCGAGCTTGCGGCACAGTCGCCCGATATTCACGGTGCGCCGGCGAGTCTGTCGGCGGGCGCGCGGCTCGATGAGACCGGGCGAGTCGTCGACCTCGATCGCTTCGAGGCGAGGTACCAGGAGCAGACGCTGCACCTGGTCTCACCGTCACAGGTGATGTATGCACGCGGCATCAAGCTACGGAATCTGCAGCTCGCCGCGCAGAAAGCGGTGGTCACGGTTGACGGTGAGCTTTCACCAGCGCTCAACTTTCGAGCGTCCATCCATCACGTCGACGCGCAGCTGGTCGATGCGTTTGTGCCGCATCTTCTCGCGCAGGGTACCTTCAATGCGGATGCTCAGTTGCGGGGGACGCAGGCCGCGCCAGTTGGCCAAGCTACGCTCGAGCTGACAGACCTCAAGCTCGCCAACCAGGCAGCGCAGGGGCTGCCGGCTGTCAACGTGCGCGGCTCGCTGCAGTTTCACGGCCAGAACGCGAACATTCTTGCGAAGCTGAATGCAGGCGCGAAGTCGCGGATGACGGTGAGCGGTCGCGCACCGCTCAACATGACGGGGACGGTTGCTCTCAAGCTGGCCGGCAGAATGGATGTGGCGCTCATGAACTCCATTCTGGAGCAGCGTGGGGAGCGCGCCGGCGGAACTCTCACCGTCAATGCGTCGGTGTCGGGCGCGGCGCGCGAGCCACAGATCCGCGGCGTGGTTCAGCTTGCGAATGGCGATTTGCGCGATTACGCGGAAGGGGCTCACCTCGATCACATCAACGCGCGACTGGTCGGCGGACGCGGCATCCTCAAGATCGCGAGCATGACTGCGCGCGCGGGCCCCGGACAGCTCTCCGCCAGTGGCACGGTTGGCGTGCTGCAACCGGATATGCCGATACATATCTCGCTGACCGCGCATCACATCCAGCCGATCACGAACGACATCATGACGGCGAATCTCGATACCGAGATGAAAGTGGCCGGAACCCTGCGGCAGCGGCTCGACGTGACGGGCACCGTCCACATCAACCATGCCTCAATTACGATTCCGAATGGGCTGCCGCCGAACGTCGCGACTCTGAATGTGATTCGCCCTGGCCAGGCACAGCCGCCCCCACCGACCTCGCGGCTCGTCATCGGCCTCGGCATCGCTCTCGATGCGCCCGCGGCAATTTTCGTGCAGGGCCGAGGCCTCGATGCGCAGCTTGGCGGCCGGCTGAAGATCGCGGGCACCTCCGACGACCCGCAGGTGAGCGGCGGGTTCAGGATGATCCGCGGCGTCTTCTCACTCGCCGGCACGAATCTCAATTTCACCAGCGGCAAGGTGAGCTTCAACGGCCAGGGCCTCAAGGGCGGGATCGATCCCTCGCTCGAGTTCGTTGCGCAGTCGAGCGTCGTGTACAACGGGCCCACTACGGTCACCCTCACCGTCTCGGGGTTCGCCGACTCGCCGAAGATCTCGCTGTCGAGCAGTCCACCGTTGCCGCAGGACGATCTATTGGGTCTGCTGCTCTTCGGCAAGCCAGCCTCGCAACTCACCCCGGTGCAGCTCGCGGAAACCGGCTATGCGCTCGCAAGTCTCAGTGGCATTGGAGGCGGCGGCAGCGGGGGCAGCAAGTGGAATCCGCTCACGTGGATCAAGAAGGCGTTCGGCCTCAATACGCTGTCGGTCGGGAGTGCGACACCACAGAGCCAAACGGGCGCGAATAGCAGCAGCTCCCAGAGCTCGGCGAGCGGCGCTAGCCTCACTGCCGGAAAGTACGTCTCCAATAGGGTCTACGTCGCCGCCACGCAATCGACGACCGGCTATAGCCAGGTCCAGGTGAACGTCGACCTGAACCAGTATTTGAAGCTGGTGACGCGTCTCGGCAACGGCACTGCCACCGCGCAGGGCGTGACCCCGGAAAACGATCCCGGAAGCAGCATCGGCCTAGCCTGGCAGATGCCGTACTGAGCTCGGCCCTCGCCGGGCCGAGCACAAGACCGCCCGGTTGCAGTATCATGGCCGCCCTTCTTCGCGGGAAGGCCGGCCCTCACGCCCGTAAGTGCCTGGGCCGAAAAAGTTTTTCCCCGGGACGGAGAGATGGCCGAGCGGTCGAAGGCGCACCCCTGCTAAGGGTGTAAGGGTCAAAAGCCCTTCGAGGGTTCGAATCCCTCTCTCTCCGCCAGTATTTTCTTTTGCGGGCCGGGCACTTGGTATCCGGCTGCTGAGGCGTACTGCCAAATCTACTGCCAAATGAGGTCGGTCCGACCGTATCGGGTCTGGATCTGGCAGTGTCCGATGCTGTGATGACGCTCGCAGCGTCCGCGGCAGCACCCAGCAACGTCTCCGCGGTGCTCCTGGTGGACTGCATCGCGCGGTCTATGGCTTTGATGTCCGCCTCGATCGCATCTTCGGCCCATGCGGTGTACACCCGCAACATTGTCGTGATGCTGTGGCCGTGCTGCTTGGCGACCCACAGCGGTATGCGACCGATCATGAGATCCCAGCTGACGGACGAATGGCGTGCGCAATACGGCTTCCGATAACGAATGGTACTCAGTCGGTCCAGGGTTCGACGCCAGCGGATATACGGATATTGGAGATTGCGGATTGGAGCGCCGCTTGCCTTGAAGAACAGGTGGTCATGGTCAATTCTGCCAGCACGCTCGAGTCGCGAGCGCAGCACTAACTGACGGCGCAGGACGTTCAATGCTCGCGGACATAGCACGATGCTTCGATCCTCAGCGGTCTTAGTCGAGTCCTTGTCGATTCCGGCGACGCGAGCCTTGTTGATTGCGAGGGTTCCCCTGGTGGGGTCAAAATCGGCTAACACCAGCGCGATCTGCTCAGAGGGCCGCAGTCCGGTAAAGAATCGAAACTCATCGTAGTTCCCCTGCGCCTCACCCCAGTCGCGGTGGATGGCCGCGATCAGTGCTTCGGC
>JBOIAB010000222.1:0-7031 GCA_050738635.1 Steroidobacteraceae bacterium | reverse complement strand
AGGAAGGCCTGATCTATCGCGGCAAGCGGCTCGTCAACTGGGACCCGGTGCTGCTCACCGCGCTCTCCGACCTGGAAGTGGAAAGCGAAGAGGAGGAAGGTCACCTCTGGCATCTGCAATACCCGCTCGAGGACGGGTCGGGCCACGTTATCGTGGCCACGACGCGGCCCGAGACGATGCTCGGCGACACTGCCGTCGCTGTGAACCCGGATGATGAGCGCTACAAACATCTCGTCGGCAGGAAGCTCCTGCTGCCGCTCACGGATCGCTCGATCCCGGTCATCGCCGACAAGTACGTCGATGCCGCATTCGGCTCCGGGTGTGTGAAGATCACCCCGGCGCACGATTTCAACGACTACGAGATCGGCCTGCGGCACGGGCTGGAGCAGATCAACATCTTCACCCCCCGCGCCGCCCTCAATGACAATGTACCGGCACGCTTGCGCGGCCTGGGCCGCTTCGAGGCCCGCAAGCGCATCGTCGCCGAGCTCGAGGCGGCCGGCCTGGTCGTCAGGATCGAGAAACACAAGCTGGTGGTGCCGCGGGGCGATCGCAGCGGCGCGGTGCTCGAGCCGTATCTGACCGATCAATGGTACGTCAGGATCGCACCGCTCGCGGCGCCTGCCATCGCGGCGGTCGCGAGCGGGACGACGCGCTTCGTGCCGGAGAGCTGGGCCAAGACCTACTTTGAATGGATGCGCAACATCAAGGACTGGTGCGTCAGCCGGCAACTCTGGTGGGGCCATCGCATCCCCGCCTGGTACGATGCCGAAGGCAACATCTATGTGGCGCGCAGCGAGGCGGAAGCGCGCAGCAGACATCATCTGGGCGCCGACCTGCAGCTGAATCAGGATACGGACGTGCTCGATACCTGGTTCTCTTCGGCGCTCTGGCCGTTCTCCACGCTCGGTTGGCCGCAGCAGACGCCGGAGCTGGCGAAGTTCTACCCGAGCACGGTGCTAGTGACCGGATTCGACATCATCTTCTTCTGGGTGGCGCGGATGATGATGATGGGCCTCAAGTTCATGGGTGACGTGCCATTCCGCGAGGTCTATATCACCGGACTCATCCGCGACGAGCACGGCGACAAGATGTCGAAGTCGAAAGGCAACGTCATCGACCCCCTCGACATCGTCGATGGCATCGCCCTCGAGGCGCTGCTCGCCAAGCGCACGAGCGGCCTCATGCAGCCGCAGATGAAGTCGAAGATCGAGAAGGCGACGCGCAAGGAGTACCCCGAAGGTATCGCCGCTCACGGCACCGACGCGCTGCGCTTCACGTTCGCTGCCCTCGCCTCCCCCAGCCGCGATATCCGCTTCGACCTCGCGCGCGTCGCCGGCTACCGCAACTTCTGCAACAAGCTGTGGAATGCCGCCCGCTTCGTCACCATGAGCGTCGGCGACGGGGCCGCCGGCGGGCAACAGATCGCCGATCGCGCCGCCGCCGTCAGCGAGCTGTCCGTGGCCGACCGTTGGATTCGCTCGCGCCTCGGGCAGACCGTGGCGGCGGTCGAGAAATCGCTTGCCGACTATCGGTTCGACTTTGCCGTCGCCGCCCTCTACGAGTTCACCTGGTACGAGTTCTGTGACTGGTACCTCGAGCTCACCAAGCCCGTGCTGCAGTCCGACTCCGCCTCGGCCGCGGCGCGCGCCGCCACCCGCCGGACCCTGTTGGAGGTCCTGGAGGCGCTGCAGCGCGCCCTGCATCCTTTCATGCCGTTCATCACGGAAGAAATCTGGCAGCGCGTCTCACCGCTCGCCGGACGCGCCGGTGCCACGGTGATGCTGGCGGACTATCCGCGCGCCAGCGACTTCCCCCGCGACGAGGCCAGCGAGCGGGAAGTGAAGTGGCTTCAGGCCTTCATTCTCGCCGTCCGCCAGATCCGCGGCGAGATGAACATCAACCCCTCGCGCCGCATTCCGCTTCTGCACCGCAACGCGTCCGCGCGGGACCTCGAGCTGATTCAACGCCACCGTGCCTGGCTCGAGCGCCTGGCAGGCATCGAGCCGCCACGCGCGCTCGCGCCGGGCGAGCCGGTGCCGCCCGCGGCGACGGCTCTGGTCGGCGACCTCACCCTGCTCGTTCCCATGGCAGGCCTGATCGACGCGGCGGCTGAAGCCGAGCGGCTGAGCAAGCTGATCGCCCGCGCCCGGTCCGATCTGGACAAGGCGCGCGCGCGCCTCGCCAACGACAGCTTCGTCCGCAACGCTCCCGAGGCGGTCGTGAACACCGAGCGCCAGCGGCTCGCCGAGCTCGAGCAAACCGTCGGCCGCCTCGCGAGCCAACTCGAGCGCGTCCGCGATCTGCCGGGGCCGGCACCCGCATGAATGCGGCCGAGGCGCAGGACCACGATGCCGGCGCGCTGCAGCGCGCGCTCGCGGCCCTGGAGACGGTCGTTCTCGGCAAGCCACGGCAGGTGCGGCTGTGCCTGACCTGCCTGCTGGCGCGCGGCCATCTACTCATCGAGGACGTTCCGGGCGTCGGCAAAACGACGCTCGCGCATGCACTGGCCCAGGTGCTCGGGCTTGCCTGGCAGCGGGTGCAGTTCACCAGCGACCTGCTGCCAGCCGACATCATCGGCGTGTCGATCTTCGATCGCTCCAGTCAGCAGTTCAAGTTCCGTCAGGGGCCGATCTTCACGCAGCTCCTGCTCGCCGATGAGGTGAACCGTGCCAGCCCGCGCACCCAGAGCGCTCTGCTCGAGGCCATGGAGGAACGTCAGGTCAGTGTCGACCTGACCACCTATCGCCTTGCCGAGCCGTTCTTCGTGGTGGCGACGCAAAATCCGCATGAGCAGCTCGGCACTTATCCGTTGCCGGAATCGCAGCTCGATAGATTCCTCATGCGGGTGACGCTGGGCTACCCGGACGCCGTTCACGAGCGCCAGCTGCTGCGAACGGGCGACCGGCGCGATCTCATCCCCGACCTCGAGCCGGTACTCGGGCCCGAGGCGGTCATTCGCGCCCAACGTGCGGGGCGCGCCGTTCACGTCTCGGAGCCGCTGCTCGATTACGCTCAAGGGCTCATCGCCAGGTCGCGCGACCGCTCGGATCTGAAGATCGGGCTGTCACCGCGCGCGGGGCAAGGACTCATTCGCTGCGCACAAGCGTGGGCGTGTCTCGCGGGGCGCTCCGCGGTCCTTCCAGAGGATGTGCAAGCGGTGTTGCCGTCCGTGGTCACGCACCGGCTCGAGCGCCGCGACACGGGGCGAGCCGACTCGCCCGGCTCGCCAGCAACGGCGGACGTCGCGGAGGAATTGATCAGGACCGTCCCCGTCCCTCTCTGACCCGGCCGATGGCAGCGCTGGCGCAGCTCCGCAAGAACCTCCGGCAGGGAGCTGCCGACTGGATGCGGCGCCGCCAGGGACCCGATGGACTGCCGCTGACGCTCGCGCGGCGCCGTCTGTACATCCTGCCGACACGCGCCGGAATGGCCTTCGGCGCTCTCGTGCTGACGATGCTGGTTGCAGGGCTCAACTATGGCAACAGCCTGGCGTTGCTGTTGGCGTTCCTGCTGGCGGGCTTCGCACTCGTGGCGATGCACCAGTGTCACCGCAATCTGCTCGGCCTGTCGCTGCTGGAGGCGACGGCGGCGCCGCTCTTCGCGGGGGCCACCGGCATCCTGCGGCTGACCATCGAGAATACGTCCGGCCTCGCACGCCATCGTATAGAGGCTGCGGTGCCGGATGAAGTCGCGGTGTCGCTCGACGCGCCCGTGGGCAGCCGCGCATACATGGAGCTGCCGATACGAGCGGGCAAGCGCGGCCTGCAGCGAATCGACCGACTGCGATTCAGCAGCTCGCATCCCTTCGGCCTGTTCCGGGTCTGGACCTGGGTACACGCGCCCATCGTCGTGATCGTCTATCCGCGGGCCGCCGGCTCGTTGCCCCTGCCCGCGGACAGCGGCGCCAGATCCGGCGCGCGCCCACGCGGCGCTGTCGGCACCGATGAGTGGCTGGGATTGCGCCCGTTCCGCGACGGCGATTCGCCTCGGCAGGTGGCTTGGAAAGCGTACGCGCGCGAGGCGCCACTGCTCGTCAAGGAGTACAGCTCTGCCGGCTCGCAGGTACGCCTGCTGTCCCTCGCGGCCGCCACGCAACCCGACATGGAGCCGCGTCTGCAGCAGCTCGCGCGCTGGGTGGTGGACGCCGAAGCGGCAGGGGACCTCTATGGGCTCGAGCTGGGGGACGAGCGCATTGCGGCACATCGCGGCCCCGATCATCGCCACCGGTGCCTCGCGGCCCTGGCGCTCCACGGCTCGCCGCGATGAGCGCCGCCCGTACCGTCGCGCAGACGCCCCGGGAGCCGCTGCTGTGGGTTTGCGCGGCCAGCGCGACGGCCCTGCTGCTGCATGTGGTCCAGGTTCCCGCATGGATCACGCTCACCGCCCTGGGGCTCGTCGGCTGGCGGCTCGCGGCGCTCATGGGCGCGGCGCCTCTGCCGGGGCGGATTGTGCGCGTCACGCTGGGACTCGCTCTCGTGGCGGCGGTGTTCGCGCAGTTCCACACGCTGAACGGCCTCGTCCCCGGCACGGCGATGCTCATGTTGATGGCGACGATCAAGTTGCTCGAGACACAGACGCGACGCGATCAGTACGTGGTGATCGGCGGCGCACTGTTTCTTCTCCTGGCCGCATGCCTCTACGACCAGGCGCTCGCGTGGACGCCGCTCTACGCAGCGCAGGCGCTGTTGTGTTGCTCGGCGCTCGCAGTCGTCGGCTATGAGCCCGGTAGCAACGAAGGACGCTACGCCGCACTTCCAGGACTGCGAAGCCGCGAGGCAGTCGCGCTCGCGGGCCGCACGCTGCTCTTTGCCATACCGCTCGCCATCCCGTTGTTTCTCTTTTTTCCGCGATTGCCCGGCCACTTCTGGGCGGTGGCCTCGGGGAGCGAGGCCATGACCGGGCTCGGCGACACGCTGACACCGGGCAGCATCACGCGCCTGACCTCCTCCTATGCCATCGCCTTCCGGGTAAGTTTCGCCGGCAAGCCGCCGCCGCTCGTCGAGCGCTACTGGCGCGGCCCGGTGATGCATGAGTTCGACGGTGCGACATGGACAGCAGGGCGCTCCGCGCCCGAGGGCACCCCGCGGCTCGACTGCCGCTCGACACCTTACCGCTATCGCGTCTACCTCGAGCCCACCTTCAGACACTGGTGGCTCGCCCTCGACACCGTCATGGGCTCACCGAGCCCGAGCGTGCGTTACACCGCCGACTACCAGCTCATCGCCGCCCAACCGGTATCCCAGTCGCTGAGCTATAGCGCGATTTCGTGCGCCCAGGCTCGCGTCTTCGCACCGCTCTCAGCCGCCGCCCGCTTCGACGACACCCACCTTCCTCCCGGGCGCAATCCCCGCACCCTCGCCCTGGCCCTGCAACTGCGCCGTCGCGCCGGCTCGGATAGCGCGTTCGTGCAGGCAGTCCTTGCGTTCCTGCACACGGGCGGGTTCTCGTATTCGCTGACGCCGCCCCCTTTGGGCCCGGAGCCGATCGACGACTTCCTGTTCCACAGCCGCACGGGCTTCTGCGGCCATTACGCTGCCGCGTTCGTCGACCTGATGAGAGCCGGCGGCGTTCCGGCGCGAGTGGTCACCGGCTATCTCGGCGGCCAGCGCAATCCCTACGACGGCACGCTCATCGTGCGCCAGTCCGATGCGCACGCCTGGGCGGAAGTCTGGCTCGACGGCCGTGGCTGGACGCGAGTAGACCCCACCGCCGTGGTCGAGCCCGGGCGGCTCTATCACGACATCCTCGACCTGCTGCCGAGCGCAGTCTCCGCCCCCGAGCGCCTGGTGCACGCCTGGCCCTGGCTGAACAGCACGCTCGAGCGTTGGGAAGCCCTCAACGGCTGGTGGAACGAGCGCGTCGTGGGTTTCAACAACCGCTCCCAGCTCAACCTGCTGAGCGCCCTCGGCTTCCACTCGCCCGAGCTGCGCGACGCCGGCTGGGTATTCGCCGCCGCATTGCTCATCTGGCTCATGTGGATCTCATGGCAGCTCGGCAAAACACGGGGTGCCCTTCCCCCCGATCGCCTGGCCCGCGCCTATTCGCGCCTCTGCCGCAAGCTGGCTCGCGCGGGCGTGCCGCGCGAACCGCACCACGGGCCCCTCGCCTACGCGCAGCTGATCGTCAAATACCGCCCCGATCTGCTGCTCCAGGTAGGCCCTCTGTTGGAGCGCTACGCCACCCTGCGCTTCGGCCCCTCCTCTGACTCCGCAGACGCTCAGCCTCTCAGGGCCTTCGAGCGCGCCGTGTCCCGACTCTCGATCCGTCGGCGTACCCGTGAAGCCGCGCCTCGGTTGAAGAGGCAGTTCCCGGGGGCGTGAAAAACAGGATGTTTTTGCGGCAGCCTACAGGGATGTATTGCTCGGCTCCATCCCTGCGCCGAGCCCTTCGGGCCGGCATTCGCCGTCCAAAATCGCTCCTGCGGTTTTGTCGCGGCGGTCCCGGAAAATCTGTTTTTCAAGCGATGCTCCGGCGCGCCTGCATGCTCACACCGCATGCTCCCTGGTCTCCCGAAACGTGATATCCGGCCATCGCTCCAATGTCAGCTGCAGATTCACCCGCGTAGGTGCGAGATACACCAGCGCCCCCGCATGATCCACCGCCAGGTTGTCATGTGCCCGCGTGCGAAATTCCTCCAGCTTCCTGCCATCCGTCGCAGCAACCCACCGCGCGGTATGCACGTTCACCGGCTCGAACACACACTGCACGCCATACTCATCCTGTAAGCGGAATGCCACCACCTCGAACTGCAGCTGCCCCACGGCTCCCAGGATCAGGTCGTTGTTGCGCACCGGCTTGAACAGCTGCGTCGCGCCCTCCTCGCAAAGCTGCGACAACCCCTTCTGCAGCGCCTTCATCCTCAAAGGATCCTTGAGCACCGCGCGCCGGAAGATCTCCGGCGCGAAGGTCGGCACCCCGGTGAAGGCGAGCCTCTCCCCCTCCGTGAACGTATCGCCAATGTTGATCGTGCCGTGATGGTGCAGCCCGAGGATGTCCCCCGCGAACGCCTCCTGCGCATGCTCCCGCTC
>JBOIAB010000221.1:0-7228 GCA_050738635.1 Steroidobacteraceae bacterium | reverse complement strand
CCACTTGCCGAGCTGGGTGTGATATCCCCTGGGCAGTGTCTCGATGAAGTCGCTCGCCCTGCCCTTGGCCGCCGCCTCGCGCCAGCGTTCCTCGTCTTCGAAGTAACGCTCGTCTCCCGCCCCGACGTTTTCGCCGACGCGCATCTGGTAACGGGTGAAATCCTGGAAGATCACGCCGATCCGCTCCCGCAGCGCGACCTCCTCGAAGTTCGCGAGATCCTCACCGTCGAGCAGGATCCGGCCGCTCGTCGGTGCGTACAGCCGTGTCAGCAGCTTGATGAGGGTCGTCTTGCCGGAGCCGTTCTCGCCCACCAGCGCGAGACTCGTGCCGGGCTTAAGGTGCAGTGTGACGTTCTCGAGCGCCGCGCTCTGCTCGCCCGGGTAGGTGAAGCTGACATTCTCGAACCGGACTCCATCCTGCGGGTGAGGCCCGCGCACCACGCTGCCGGTGGGTGGCGGCACCTCGGTCTCCAGATACTCATACAACGTGGAGAGATAGAGATTGTCCTCGTACATGCCGCTGACGGCGGACAGGATCGCGGCCACGGCCGACTGCCCCTGGCGGAAGAAGGACAGGTACATCGTCATCTGGCCCAGGGTGATGAGGCGTCTGACCGTGCTCACCGCAATCCAGGCGTAGGCCGCATACGATGTCAGGGTTGCGATGAGGCCGAGGCCGAAGCCCCAGGCGTCGCGGCGCATAGTCAGCGCGCGGTCTTCCTCGTAGAGCGTGTGAAAGATGTCGCGATACCTCTGCAGCAGCCGCGGGCCCAGCCCGTAGAGCTTCACCTCCTTGGCGTGATCCTCGCGCGCGAGCACCGTTTCGAGGTAGGTCTGCATGCGGGTCTCGGGCGAGCGCCAGCGAAAGAGGCGAAACGCGTCGCCCGAGAATTTTGTCTCGGCGATGAACGCGGGCAAGCCTGCGAGCAGGAGTACCGCGACCGCCCACGGGGAGAAGCGCGCAAGCCCGACCGCGTAGGTGATCAGCGTGATGCCGTTCTGCGCGAGGCCGAAAGTGCGCGTGACGAGGCTCAGCGGCCGGCTGGAGGCCTCCCGCCGGGCACGTGTCAGCTTGT
The DNA here is from genome assembly GCA_050738635.1 of Steroidobacteraceae bacterium. Lineage (GTDB taxonomy): Bacteria > Pseudomonadota > Gammaproteobacteria > Steroidobacterales > Steroidobacteraceae > 13-2-20CM-66-19. The sequence goes on along the minus strand of JBOIAB010000221.1, from coordinate 6,152 downwards.
CGTAGAACTCGGAGTCCTCGAAGTGCTGCAGCTCGAGGGTGAGGGCCTTCTCGAGGATCAACTCGTTGATGCGCTGTCCGAGCTGCACGCGCAGGAGCGACTGGCAGAGCGAGATCCCGCGCTGCGCGCCGGCGATGCCGGCGCCGAGGATGCCTTCGATAACGACCAGCGCGACCACACGGCTGGTATCCGCGCCTCCGGCTCGGATGGCCGCGACAACCGCATCGACGATGAGGGAGCCGACGTAAAACACCGAAGCCGGTAGCAGGCCGGCGATGATGGTGACGACGGCGAGACAGAGGGTCAGGGAGCGGTTTGTGCGCCAGACGAGCTCTATGGCACGACGGCTGTAACGAAAGACGCCGAAGAACCCACGGACAGTGAGCTTTTCGGGGGCGGCGGCAGGGGGCGTGCGGAGGCGTCCGGGACGGGCAACTGACATTCAGGTAGGAGTTTGGGGGCTCGGCAGCCGGAATCCAATGGGCTGAACCGATCTCCGAGCGCTCTATTGCGGCAGCAGCACGTTGCGCTTTTCAGTCACCGCGCGCTCGGCCATGAGGAAGGCGGCGGCGTTCCAGGATTGGCCGGGCATGCCGCGGGGCGTGCCTTGCGTGCCGTGCAGCCATTCGCTGAAGGCCCAATTGCGCAGTGCGCAGGCGCGTGCCAGACGCTCGAGCTCGACCCGTGCCTGGGGCACATGGCCGGCCGCGGCGAGCGCGACCACCCAGAAGCCACCGACCATCGGCCAGATGCCGCCGTTGTGGTACTGCCAGGCTTCGTTCTGACGGTGGCGGGCCATGTAGGGGCGCCATAGTGCGCTGCGGCGTCTGATGGGGCGCGTGACCACGCGCACGGGGTAGAGGCGGCTCACCCGTGCTCGCTGCAGGGCGGTGAGCGTGCGGCGGCTCGCCTGAGGGCTGGCGAGACCGCAGAGTACGGCGAGGAGATTGCCGAAGACGTCGCCCTCCTCGCCGAAGAAGGAGAAGTTGACGAAGCTCAGATACAAATCCCGGTTGCGGGCGCGCCGCAACACGTATTCGTTCAGGAGGCGTGCGCGACGGTAGCGCGCCAGGCCTGCGGAGAAGGGGTGGAAGAGGCCGTTGAAGTTGGCGCGAGTGTCGTCGGCGCGACCCAACCCGTAGCGGCGTTTGACGGCGTACCACAGCGCGTTGGTATAGAGCACGAACCCCGAGCGCGGCATGATGTCGGCCCAGTCGCTGGCCTCGTTCTGCTGCAGCAGGAAGAAGCGCTGATGCTCCTGGGCGAGGAGCCACTGCAGCGCCAGCTCGACCCGCCGCGAGCGCCCACGGCGCGGCGCCAGCGAGTGGCGCTCGAGGAAGTCGCACGCCAGCAGCCACCACAGGGTCGAGTCGATGCAGCCGAGATACCAGAAATCCGCCTCCCGCGCGCCGCGCTCGACGAATTTCGGGATCTGGCCGTTCGGCGCCTGATGCTCGCCCAACGTCTCGAGGCCTATCCGGGCCGAGCGCTCGAGCTGACGATCACCGGAGAGTGCCATTCCCAGGGAGCAGATGGCCGCATCGCGGCCGAAAATGGCGGTATATCCCCGGCTTCTGGCGCGATCTCCCGGAGTTGCGGCCAGAATGCCGTCCGCGCTCAGGTTCCGGCGCAGAAGGTCGATGGCCTTGGCATGGCAGGCGTCGACGAGCGCCTGACCCGCGAGATCCGTCAGCTTGGGCATGGCGCGACCATCATACCGTCCGGGGCGGCGTGCTGATATGATTGAAAGTCTTTGTACAGCGTGGGCCACCCCGGCCCTGCGACCCCTGCAGCAGCGCCCATGAACCGCCCCATCCGCAATATAGCCATCATCGCGCACGTCGATCACGGCAAGACGACCCTGGTCGATTGCCTGCTCCGGCAGTCCGGCACCTTCGCCGCTCACGAGAAGCTGACGGAGCGCGTCATGGACTCGAACGATATCGAGCGCGAGCGTGGCATCACCATCCTCGCCAAAAATTGCGCCATCGAGTATGGCGGCACGCGCATCAACATCGTGGACACGCCCGGACACGCCGATTTCGGCGGCGAGGTCGAGCGCGTGCTCTCAATGGTGGACGGCGTACTGCTGCTGGTGGATGCGGTCGAAGGCCCGATGCCGCAGACGCGCTTCGTCACCCGCAAGGCGCTCGCGCTCGGCCTCAAGGCCATCGTGGTGGTCAATAAGATCGACCGCCCCGGGGCGCGGCCCGGCTGGGTGGTCGATCAGACATTCGAGCTGTTCGACAAGCTGGGCGCCAGCGACGAGCAGCTCGATTTTCCCGTGATCTATGCCTCGGCCCTGCAGGGCTGGGCGGGCACCGATCATCTCGAGCGCCGCCCCGACATGTCGGCGCTCTTCGAGGCGATCCTCAAGCACGTCCCGCCGCCCGCCACCGACTCCGAGCTGCCGCTGCAGCTGCAGATCTCCACGTTGGATTACAACAGCTACGTCGGCCGCATCGGCATCGGACGGATTCGCCGCGGCTCGGTGCGACCCGGCCAGCCCGTCGTGCTGCGCCACGGCGACGAGGATCGCGGCCCGGCAAAGATCGCCCAGGTACTGACTTTCACCGGCCTGGAGCGACGCCCCGTGGACGAGGCGACCGCGGGCGACATCGTCGCGATCACCGGCATCGACGAGGTGAACATCGGGCTGACGGTCTGCGACCCGCAGTCGCCCGAAGGCCTGCCGCCCATCAGCGTCGATGAGCCGACGCTGCAGATGAATTTCCAGGTCAACACCTCGCCTTTCGCCGGCCGCGAAGGCAAGTACGTCACCAGCCGACAGATCCGCGAGCGCCTCTATCGCGAGTTGCAGAGCAACGTCGCGCTGCGCGTCGAGGACACGGAGGAGCCGGACGTGTTCCGGGTATCCGGTCGCGGCGAGCTGCACCTCACCATCCTGATTGAGAACATGCGTCGCGAAGGCTATGAGGTTGCCGTCTCGCGCCCGCAGGTCCTGACGCACCTCGTCGATGGCGAAGTGCACGAGCCCTATGAGGCTCTGACCGTCGACGTGGAGGACACCAACCAGGGCGCAGTGATGGAAGCGCTTGGCGTCCGTCGCGCCGAGCTGACCGACATGGCCATGGATGGCAATGGGCGCGTGCGCCTCGACTATCGCGTACCCGCACGCGGCCTGATCGGCTTCCAGGGCGAGTTCATGACGCTCACCCGCGGCACCGGCCTCATGAGCCATATATTCGATGGCTTCGCGCCGGTAAAGGGTGATATTCCGGACCGCCACAACGGCGTGCTGGTCAGCAATGAGCAGGGTGAAGCCGTCGCCTACGCGCTGTTCAACCTGCAGGAGCGCGGCCGCCTGTTCGTCAGTCCCGGCGAGAAGCTCTACGAGGGCATGATCATCGGCATTCACAGCCGCGACAACGACCTCGTCGTCAACCCCATCAAGACCAAGAAGCTCACCAACATCCGCGCCGCGGGCAAGGATGATGCGATCCTGCTGACACCGCCGATCGAGCTGACGCTGGAGTATGCCGTCGAGTTCATCGCGGACGACGAGCTCGTGGAGGTCACTCCGGCCTCCATCCGCATCCGCAAGCGCTTCCTCAAGGGACAGGACCGCAAGCGCGCCGAGCGGCAGGATACGGCGCTGACCGCCTGAGAGCCGGCTAGACGGACCTGCCCCCGGTGATGCCGATGAATTGCAGGAACTCGGCCCGGGTGCGCGCATCCTCGCGGAAGGTGCCCGTCATGCGGCTGGTGATCAGCGACACGCCGCGCTTGTGAACGCCGCGGGTGGTCATGCATTGATGCACGGCATCCACCACGACTCCCACTCCGCGCGGCCGCAGCGCTTCGGCGATGCAGCCGGCGATCTGCGCGGTCAGCTTCTCCTGCACCTGGAAGCGCCGCGCGTAGCCATCCACCACCCGCGCCAGCTTGCTGATGCCCACGACCTTGTCGGTCGGCAGGTAGCCGACGTGCACCCGCCCGATGATCGGAGCCATGTGGTGCTCGCAGTGGGATTCGAAGGCAATATCGCGCAGCACGATCATCTCGTCGTAGCCGCCGACTTCCTCGAATGTCCGCCGCAGATAGTCGGCCGGATCGGAGTCATAGCCGGCGAACCACTCGCGGTAGGCCGACACGACCCGGGACGGTGTATCGCGCAGACCTTCGCGCTGCGGATCATCGCCCGCCCAGCGCAGCAGGACCCGTACCGCCTCCTCGGCGGCCTTGCGAGTCACGGGAGCCGTGCGTTTGCGGGTCATCGGTGAGTCAGTCGAGCAGCCGCTCCATGCGGCCGATGATGGTCGAGGGTGCGACGCCGAGCGCTTTGCAGAGCTTCATCAGCGTCGTCAGAGTGGGCTGACGGATGCCGCGCTCCATCTGGCTGACGAAGGACCGGTCGACATCGGCGCTCAGCGCGAGGTCCTCCTGGGAAATGCCCCGCGTCTCGCGCTGCTCGCGCAGCACTCGGCCGAAGGCGGTTGCAATGTGATCGGATTGCATGTAGACGATGATTCGCGAGCGCCATGGACACCCTCCGGGCGCCGTGTCTGCCAGACGCGATCGGACTGGAAAGATGATTCTTTTGCTTGAGGCTCGAGGTCCACGGGATATATCCTACGAACACCATGTCAACCGCCGCTGACGATGCCAACCTTGCGCTCTTTTGCGACTTCGAGAACATTGCTCTCGGCGTGCGTGATGCGCGTTACGCACAATTCGACATCACCCGGGTGCTGGAGCGTCTGCTGCTCAAGGGCTCGATCGTCGTCAAGAAAGCCTACTGCGACTGGGAGCGCTACAAGGATCTGCGCGCCGGCATGCATCACGCCGGCTTCGAGCTGATCGAGATCCCCCACGTCAAGCAGTCGGGTAAGAACTCCGCCGACATCCGCATGGTGGTCGATGCGCTCGACCTCTGTTATACCAAGCCGCACGTCGATACCTTCGTCATCATCAGCGGCGACTCGGATTTCTCGCCGCTGGTCAGCAAGCTGCGCGAGAACAACAAGGGGGTGATCGGCGTCGGCGTCAAAAACTCGACTTCCGATCTACTCATCGCCAACTGCGACGAGTTCATCTACTACGACGACCTGGTGCGCGAGCAGCCGCGGCCGCGCCGCGCCCCGCGCAAGCGGGCGCACGCGCCGGATGCCGCCGCCCACGGCACGCACGAGACCAAGGCGGCCGAGCACACTCATCTCGAGGAGGACCGCAAGCAGGAGGCCTTCGACCTGGTGCTGGCGACACTCGATGCGCTGCTCGCCGAGCGGGGCGCGGACGATCGGGTCTGGGGCTCGATGGTGAAGCAGACCCTGAAGCGCCGCCGGCCGGGGTTCAACGAGAGCTACTACGGCTTCCGTTCCTTCAACAACCTGCTGGAGGAAGCCGCGCAGCGACACCTGCTCGCAATCGAGCGCGACGAGAAATCAGGCGGCTATGTCATCCACGCGGCGGAAGGCGCGGGCTGAGGTCGGCAGCGGCGCGCGAGTCGCTCGCGCCGCTCACGGGCGCCGGTACGATCCCGGCTGAGCGAAAGAGGTCGCAGCAGAGGGCCGGTGCCGCACCGCGCGAATCCAACCGCGTCAGCGCGCCCGTCAATTCGCCGGCTCCGGTGGCAGAGACCGCCTCCCGTCGTGCGGTGATCAGCTCGTGTGCTTGCATGCGACTGCGCAGGAACGATCCGCGGCATCATACGCCCCGAATTGCGCCCCGGTCACGCCGAAGCGGGGGATCGACCGCGCGCGCCTGGCGGGGGCTCGTCCGCGCCGTAGCGCCCACGCCACAGCTCCTGCCGCGCGAACCTATCGGCCTGTCGACCATTGCTTGATATTGAGGAAGCCGCCGGTAAGATTGCTGGCCGCGAGACTGCTGCCGCGAGGGTTACTGCTGTGGCAGTTATTTTTTCTCACTCCCGCAATGCATCTGTCAAGAATCGCTAACAGGCGCGTCGGTGGCGCGCTGCTTGCCGCGGTGGCCGTGTCGCTGACAGCGTGCGGCTCGTCGGGCGAAAGCGCATCGCAAGCGGCGGCCTCAGCCCCGCCACCGGTTACTGTGGTCGCGGTCGAACCGCAGCAGGTTCCATTGACCAGCGACTTCACCGGCCGGGTATCCGCCTATCGCGAGGCGAATGTGCTCGCGCGGGTATCGGGTGTCCTGCTCAAGCGCTTCTACAA
>JBOIAB010000220.1:0-10545 GCA_050738635.1 Steroidobacteraceae bacterium | reverse complement strand
CCTCGCGCATCATGCAGCAGCTGCCCCGCCCGGAGGTCGCCTACCTCGCGGCGCTCTTTCACGACATCGCCAAGGGCCGCGGCGGCGATCATTCCGAGCTCGGCGCGGTGGATGCGGAAGCCTTCTGTCTGGAGCAGGGCCTCTCGCCCTACGACGCGCGCATGGTGGCCTGGCTGGTGCGCAGCCACCTCACTTTCTCCATCACGGCGCAGAAGCAGGACATCGGCGATCCCCAGGTCATCAACGCTTTCGCCCGCACGGTGAGCGACGAGGCGCATCTCGACTACCTCTACGTGCTCACCTGCGCCGACGTGCGCGGCACCAACCCCAAGCTGTGGAACTCGTGGAAGGCCTCGCTCTTTCATGACCTCTATCATCGCGTGCGGCGCGCGCTGCTGCGCGGCCTCGAGGCACCCATCGACCAGGAGCAGCTGGTGCGCGAGACCCAGGAGGCGGCGCGCCGCCTGATGCAGGAGCGCAATCTGCCCGCGGTCGACATCGAGCGCGCCTGGACACGCTTCTCGCCCACGTATTTCCTGCAGCACTCGCCCGAGGAAGTCGCCTGGCACTCGCGCCTGCTAGCCGAGCGCGACCCGCGCTCGGATGAGGCGCTGATCGCGCTCGACCCGCAGAGCCTGCGCGGCACCACCGCGGTGCTCATCTACACGCGGGCGCGCCGACATGGCTTCGCGCGCACCACCGCGGTGCTCGATCAGCTCGGACTCAACATCGTCGACGCGCGGATCACCCCGACGGGCGATGGCTTCAGCCTCGATCTCTACCATGTGCTGGAGGACGACGGCGCGCCGATCACCGACCGCGACCGGCAGGAGGAGATCGAGCACGCGCTCTGGCGCTCGCTGCAGCGGCCGGAGGACACGCCCTTCGCCGTCTACCGGCGTGCGCCGCGACAGGTGCGCATGTTCCATACGGCGACGCTGATTGCCCTCAGCGTCGACGAGCGCAACAGCCGCTCGGTGCTCGAGCTAACCGCCGGCGATCGTCCCGGACTGCTGTGCGATGTCGGCAAGGTTCTGATGGAGGAGCGCGTGGAGCTGCAGGCGGCGAAGATCATGACCGTGGGCGAGCGCGCCGAGGACGTCTTCTACGTCATCGACTTCGACGGCCGGCCGCTCGACGCCGCGGCCGCAGACCGCTTACGCGACAGCCTCACGCGCGCGCTCGACCGCCGCGATGTGGCTTGAGCCATGGCGGATATCGCGATGAATCCGCTGCTGGACCGCTTGCATGCGTATCCCTTCACGCGGCTGGCAAATCTGCTGTCAGACGTGCGCGGCCCCGCGAGCCGCAGCGACATCAGGATGTCGATCGGCGAGCCCCAGCACGAGCCTCCGGCAAGCGTGCTCGCCGCGTTGCGTGACAGCCTGCATCGTCTCGACACCTATCCGACCACTGCCGGCCTTGCGCAGCTGCGCTCGGCCTGCGCGCTCTGGCTCGAGAGACGCTACGGTCTGCCGGACGGAGCCGTCGCGCCGGACGGGATGGTGCTGCCGGTCAACGGCACCCGCGAGGCTCTCTTCGCCTTCGTACAGGCAGCGCTCGACGGCCGTGCCGACTCGCTGGTACTGATGCCGAACCCCTTCTATCAGATCTACGAAGGAGCAGCGCTGCTCGCGGGCGCGCAACCGCACTATCTGCCCACCACGGCCGCAAACGCCTACATGCCCGATCTCGATGCCGTGCCCGAGAGTGTCTGGCGGCGCTGTCGCGTGTTGTTTCTGTGCAGTCCGGGCAACCCGACCGGCAGGGTTCTGCCGCTCGATTATCTGCGCCGGGCACTCGCCCTCGCCGCACGGCACGACTTCATCATCGCCGCCGACGAGTGCTACACCGAGATTTACCTCGACGAGGGCTCGCCACCCCCGGGTCTGCTGCAGGCCTGCATCGCCGCCGGCCACGGCCGCTTCGAGCGCTGCGTGGTGTTTCATAGCCTTTCCAAGCGCTCGAGTGTGCCGGGCCTGAGGTCCGGCTTCGTCTGCGGCGATCCGCAGATCATCTCCCCGCTGCTGCAATATCGGACCTATCATGGGAGCGCCATGCCGGTGCCGACGCAGCTTGCCAGCATCGCGGCCTGGCAGGACGAGGAGTACGCGGCGCGCAACCGGCGTCTCTACCAGGAAAAGTTCGAGCGGGTGCTGCCTATACTCGCTCCCTGCCTCGAGGTCGCCAGGCCCGATGGAGCGTTTTATCTCTGGCCGGATGTGCGCGGCGACGATGTGCGCTTCGTGCGCGACCTCTACGCCAGCCAGAAGGTGACAGTATTGCCCGGCAGCTTTCTAGCGCGCGACGGCTCCGACCGCAACCCCGGTGCCGGTCGCGTGCGCATCTCGCTGGTGCCGCCCGTGGAGCGGTGCGTCGAGGCCGCCGAGCGCATCCGTGAATTCGTCCAACGGAATCAATCATGAACGACCTGAAGAACCTCCAGTCCGCGATCGACGCCGCTTTCGAGTTTCGCGCCGAGATCACGCCGACGAACATTCCGGCGGGACTCGAGGGGGTATTGGAGAAATGCATCGGGCTGCTCGACTCCGGCGGTGCGCGCGTGGCGCAGCGGCAGGACGACATCTGGGTCGTCAATGAATGGCTCAAGAAGGCGGTGTTGCTCTACTTCCGCACGCGCGACAACGAGGTGATGGATGCGGGGTTCGCACGCTTTTACGACAAGGTGCCGTTGAAATATACGGGCGCCACGAAGGAAGAGCTGCGCATCGCGGCGGTGCGCATCGTGCCGCACGCCATCGTTCGCAGGGGAGCTTTCGTGGCACCCAACGTAGTGCTGATGCCGTGTTACATCAATATCGGGGCATACATCGGTCCCGGCACGATGGTGGACACCTGGGCCACGGTTGGATCCTGCGCACAGATCGGACGCAATGTGCATATCTCCGGCGGCGTCGGTATCGGCGGCGTCCTGGAGCCGCTGCAGGCGAGTCCGACGATCATCGAGGACGACTGCTTCATCGGCGCGCGCTCGGAGATCGTGGAAGGGGTCGTCGTCGAGGCGGGGTCGGTCATCTCGATGGGCGTATTCATCGGGCAGAGCACGCGAATCTATGACCGCACGACGGGCGAAATACTGCGCGGGCGGATTCCGGCGGGATCGGTCGTGGTACCCGGAACCCTGCCCGCGGCTGATGGACGCTATGGGCTTTATTGCGCGGTCATCGTCAAGCGCGTGGATGCGCAGACGCGCGCCAAGACTTCGATCAACGAGTTGCTGCGGGCAGTGGACTAGCCAAACCGACCCGTGATGTAGTCTTCCGTCAGGCGGTGCTGCGGGTTGGTGAATACCCGGTCGGTTTCGCCCACTTCGATCAGCTGGCCCATGTAGAAATAGGCGGTGCGCTGCGAGACGCGAGCGGCCTGTTGCATCGAGTGCGTCACGATCACAATGGCGTAGGCGGCGCGCAGCTGCTCGATCAGATCCTCGACGTGGGCGGTGGCGATGGGGTCCAACGCAGAGCACGGCTCATCCATCAGGATGACCTCGGGCTGCACGGCGAGCGCGCGGGCGATGCACAGACGCTGCTGTTGGCCGCCAGAGAGGCTAACCGCGTGCGAGCTCAGGCGGTCCTTCACCTCGTCCCAGAGACCGGCGCGCTGCAGGCTGGTGAAGACGATCTCGTCGAGGTCGGCGCGGCTGCGCGCGAGCTTGTGTATGCGCGGCCCGTAGGCGACGTTCTCGTAGATGGATTTTGGAAAGGGATTGGGCTTCTGAAAAACCATGCCGATGCGCCCGCGCAGCTCGGCGACATCCTGCCGCTTGGAGTAGATGTCCTGCCCGTCCAGATTGATCGTGCCCGTGACGCGCGCCCCCGGAATGGTGTCGTTCATGCGGTTGAGGCAGCGCAGGAAGGTCGACTTGCCGCAACCGGAGGGACCGATGGCGGCCAGCACCTGGCGGCGCGCGACATCGATCGTTACGTTCTTGAGCGCCTGTTTGGCGCCATAGAAGACACTGACGTCGCGGCAGGAGAAGACGGCGTCCTCGACCGCGACCTCCCCGACCGGACGGTTGGGCGAGCCGTTGTCGAGGGATTCGGCAACGTGCACGCGCCCGCTCGGCTTCAGATTCACGCCGCCGTCGCCGAAGCGATGGCCGGCATCGCCGCCACCCCCGGCGCTGGATTCGGCTCGCCTCGGCTCGTGGATCATATCTTCTCGGCTACCGTTCATGTCAGCGAAACAAACAGGCGCGCACCGCGCTCAGCCGAACCTGCCCGTGACGTAGTCGTCGGTCCGGCGGTTTTTCGGTGAGGTAAATATCTGTCCGGTCGATCCCATCTCGATGAGCTCGCCCATGTACATGAACGCCGTGAAGTTGGACACGCGCGCGGCTTGCTGCAGGTTGTGTGTCACGATGGCGATGCAGTACTTTTCGCGCAGGCTCTGCAGCGTCTCCTCGACCCGCAGGGTGGAGATCGGATCGAGCGCGGCCGTAGGCTCATCGAACAGAATGACTTCCGGCTCGAGCGCTATGGTACGCGCAACACAGAGCCTTTGCTGCTGGCCGCCCGAGAGGCTGCGGCCATCCTCGTTCAGCTTGTCCTTGACCTCCTCCCACATGGCAGCATCCTGCAGTGCCACCCGCACCCGCTCGCGCAGCTCCCCGCGGCGGATCCCGCGCGCCAGGCGCAGGCCGAAGGCGACATTCTCGAAAATCGACATCGGGAACGGGGTCGGTCTCTGGAACACCATGCCGACACGCAGCCGCAGGTCCGCGACGTCGACCGACGGCGCCAGAATGTCCTGGCCGTCGAGCAACACCTCGCCCACCGCGCGATGACCCGGATAGAGGGTGTACATGCGGTTGAAAACCCGCAGCAGCGTCGACTTGCCGCAGCCGGAGGGGCCGATGAAAGCGGTGATGGAACGGTCGCGCAGGGTGAGGCTCACGTCCTTCAGCGCGTGTGCCTCGCCGTAGTAGAAGTTCAAATGCCGGACTTCGATCTTCGCAGCCGCGGCACCCTCCTCGGGCCGGCCGCTGTCGAGCTGTCGCTGCGGGACGGTCATCTTCGGCCTGTCCCGGGGCCCAGGGTCGCAACCACCACGCGCGCGATGATGCTGAGGATCAGGATCGCGAAGGTGATGATCAGCGCTCCCTGCCAGGCGAGCTGCTGCCAGTTGTCATACGGACTGAGGGCGAACTGGAAAATCACCACCGGCAGGTTGGCCATGGGCGCCTTGAGGTCGGTGCTCCAGAACTGATTGTTGAGTGCGGTGAAGAGAAGCGGCGCGGTCTCACCGCTGATGCGCGCCACGGCAAGCAACAGGCCGGTCAACATCCCGCTGCGCGCGGCCGGATAGGCGACGCTCATGATCGTCCGCCACGGATAGGCGCCCATCGCCGTGGAAGCGTCCTTTATTCCCTGCGGCACCAGATTGAGCATGTCCTCGGTCGTGCGCACGATGACCGGCATGGCGATGATCGCCAGTGAGATGGCGCCCGAGATGGCCGAGAAATTGCCCATCGGCACCACCACCAGCTCGTAGACGAAGAGGCCGATGATGATCGAGGGGGCGCTCAGCAACACGTCGTTGACGAAGCGGATGACGGTGCTCAGGCGCGCGTTGCGTCCGTATTCCGCCAGGTAAGTGCCGGCGAGGACCCCGATCGGGCCGCCGATAAGAATCCCTATCAGGGTCATGATGGCGCTGCCGTAGATGGCGTTGAGCAGGCCGCCGCCGGCGGTTGCGGGCGGCGGTGTCATGTTGGTGAACACCGACCCGGAAAAATGCCCCAGGCCCTCCTTGACGAGCGACCACAGCAGCGTGCCGAGCACGAGCAACCCCACCAGGGTCGCAACTCCCGAAAGTCCGAGGGCGATCGCGTTGATGGTTTTGCGAAGCAGTCGCCGGCTCATACCGAGGAAAGCGCCTTGCGATCGAGCCGCAGCAGCATGAGCCGGGCGATGGCGATCACCGAAAACGTGATGACGAAGAGCAACGCACCGAGGGCGACGAGCGAGGAGGCATAGAGCTTGGTAGTGGCCTCGGTGAATTCGTTGGCGATGGCCGCGGAAATCGTCGTACCGGGATCCAGCAGCGAGCGCGAGATCTGGTGGGCATTGCCGATCACGAACGTCACCGCCATCGTCTCGCCGAGGGCGCGTCCGAGCCCGAGCATCGTGCCGCCAACCATGCCGGCGCGGGAATACGGCACGACCACCCTCCAGATCACTTCCCAGGTGGTGGCTCCGAGTCCGTAGGCCGATTCCTTCAGCACATCCGGCACCGTCTCGAACACATCGCGCATCACGGCGGCGATGAACGGCACGATCATGATCGCCAGCACGATGCCGGCAGTCAGCACGCCGATGCCGAAAGGCGCGCCTTGAAACAGTACGCCCACGCCGGGAAGCGCCCCGAGTGTGCTGCTGATCCATGGCTCGACGTGTTCCTGCAGCACTGGAGCCAGGACGAAAAGCCCCCAGAAGCCGTAGATGATGCTGGGGATCGCGGCGAGGAGCTCGATCGCGACGCCGATCGGGCGTTTGAGCCACGAGGGGGCGAGCTCGGTGAGGAATACTGCAATGCCAAAGCTGACGGGGAGCGCGAGCAGCATCGCTATCACGGACGTCACGACCGTGCCGTACACCGCCCCCAAAGCACCGTATTCGTCGGTGACCGGGTTCCAGATCTCGCGCGTCAGAAAGGCGAGCTTGAAGCGCGCGAAGGCGGGCCAGGCGCCATGCACGAGCGACACGGCAACCCCGCCGAGCAGCACCAGTACGAGCAGTGCCGCCGCGAGAGTGGCCCCGTGGAAGATCCGCTCCTTCAGGCGTTGGCCGGCCATTCGCTTCGAGTCGATGGCGACCGCGCTGCTCATGACCAAATCCCGGTATTGACGCTCAAATTGCTAGCCATCACTGTCAATCGGGTCCGTCCGCCCACCGGGGTCGGGTGCGGATGGGCGACTGCCCCGCAGGGCAGCCGCCCAGCAGCCAGACTACCTCAATTCACTCAGCCGCGGCTGCGAGTTTCGCAGGGTGAATACCGCTCATATACCCAGGTGCTGCTTCCAGTAAGTCTGGATCGCCTGCACCGTGCTGGCCGGCAGCGGGCCGAAGGCGATCGACTCGGCCATCGCCTGCCCGTTCTGGAATCCCCAGAGGAAGAACCGGGTCACCGGCTCGTTCACGGTCTTCGGCGCCGTCGTGCGCAGGATCTGCCACGTGCAGCCGGAGATCGGCCAGCTCTGGTCACCGGGCTGATCCGTCAGGATCACGTAGAAGTCCTGCACCTTGGTGAAATCGACATTGGCCGCGGCTGCCTGGAATCCCTCCAGGCTCGGGCTCACCACCTTGCCGGCGCTGTTGACCATGCGCGCATAGTTCATGTGGTTTTCCAGGATGTACGCGTACTCGACGTAGCCGATCGAGCCGCGGATGCGCTGCACGTCGCTGGCCACGCCGTCATTGCCCTTGCCGCCGAAACCGACCGGCCAGTTGATCGCGGTGTTGGCGCCGACCGTGGTCTTCCACTGCGGGCTCACCTTGGAGAGATAGTCGGCGAACGTGAAGGTCGTGCCCGATCCGTCGGAGCGATGGATCACGCTGATCGCCATGTCGGGCAGGTGCAGACTCGGGTTCAGCTTCTGGATCGCCGGGTCATTCCACTGCTTGATCTTGCCGAGGTAGATGTCGGCGATCACGGGGCCCGTCAGCAGGAGCTGGCCGGAGGCGACGCCGGGGAGGTTGTAAACGATATCCTCGCCGGCGATCGCGGTGGGAAACTGGATCAGGTGATTCTGGCTGAGGACATCCGGCGTGAGCGGCATATCGCTCGCCCCGAAAGCGACTGTGCCCGCCTTGATCTGCTGGATGCCGCCGCCGGAGCCGATCGGCTGATAGTTGACCTGCACACCGGTGTTCTGCGCATAGGTCGCCGCCCATTTGGAGACCAGCGGATAGACCCAGGTGCTGCCGGCGCCGGTGATCTGCCCGGCCGCAAAGGCGCTGGTGCTGAGAACCGTGGCCGCGGCGACTGCTGCTAAGCGCGTTGCCATGGATTTGCGCAATGCGCCGGGACGAAATACGTTCATGATACCTCCGCGTTATTCTGGCTTGTGGGGCGAGAGCATGGCGGGCGCATTAAATGACATCAATGTGACGGCAGTGTGACAGACGGCCGCCGCTCCCGTTGCCCCGAAGGCACATAGTCTTGCCGGTGAACGTTGCACGCGCGTGACAGAGGGCGGTGCTGTGGCAACGAAAGGCCTTGCTGCCCCGGGCTGCGCGCTTTATAAACGCGCACCGATGCCGGCGCACCCCGGATGGAGACATGTCCGCCACCTTCGAGCTCACCCGTGACCTGATGACCCGTCGCTCCGTGACGCCCGCGGACGAGGGCTGCCAGGAAGTGATGATGCGGCGCCTAAAGGCGCTCGGCTTCGCCGTCGAGCCGCTACGCTTCGGCAGCGTGGATAATTTCTGGGCGCGCCACGGCCGCGATGACGGTCCGGTGTTCTGCTTCGCCGGACACACCGACGTGGTGCCCACGGGCCCCCTGGAAGAGTGGCGTAGCGATCCCTTCGTACCGACGGTCCGCGACGGCATGCTCTACGGCAGAGGCGCGGCGGACATGAAGAGCGGCCTCGCCGCGATGATCACCGCGACCGAGGAATTCGTCACCGCCTACCCGGCGCACCGCGGCCGCATCGCCTTTCTCATTACCAGTGACGAGGAAGGCCCCTCGGTCGACGGCACCAAACGCGTCGTCGAGGCCCTGGCCGCGCGCTCCGAGCGCATCGACTGGTGCCTGGTGGGCGAGCCCTCGAGCGAAGCGTCGATCGGCGACACCATCAAGATCGGGCGGCGCGGCTCATTCAGCGGCCGGCTGACGGTCCACGGCGTGCAGGGACACGTGGCCTACCCTCACCTGGCGGAAAATCCGGTGCACACGCTCGCCCCTGCCCTCGCCGAGCTAACCAACCGGGTGTGGGATCAGGGAACGGAGCACTTCGACCCGACGAGCTTTCAGGTCTCGAACCTCAACGCGGGCACGGGCGCGCCGAACGTCATTCCGGGAGAGCTCAAGGCGCGCTTCAACCTGCGGTACTCGCCGGTGCAGACGCTCGCAGGACTGAAGGAGACGGTCGAGGGCATCCTGCGCAAGCACGGGGTACGCTACACGCTGGAGTGGTACGTATCCGGAGAGCCGTTCTATACGCAGCCGGGAAAACTGTCGGAGTCCGTACGGGCGGCCATCGAGGCAGTGACCGGGCGCGCGCCGAAAATGTCGACCGGTGGGGGCACCTCGGACGGCCGCTTCATCGCGCCACTGGGGACGCAGGTGGTCGAGCTCGGGGTCATCAACGCCTCGATCCACAAGGTGAATGAGTCCGTGCGGCTCACGGATCTCGACGCGCTGCATCGCATGTACTTCAACGTATTGCGAAACCTGCTGGCTAGTTAAGGCGTCACCTGCAGCGGCGGAGCACATCCATGTGCCTGGCGGAAGCGGGCTCAGGCGCGCCTGAGGTTCGCCACTGCGCCGGCGGCGCCGAGGAGGGCAGCCCAGATGAGCACCCATGCCGGCATGGCCAGGCCGAGGAATGTCCAGTTGATTATGCTGCACTCGCCGCTGCCGGTGAGAACCCTGCGGATCACCGTGGTGAGCGGCATGAACTTCAGCATCATCGACAGCGGCGCGCCGCAGGAAGGTATGGCGCCCGGCGGCAGATGTTGGATATACAGCTGCCGGCCGGCCACCGCGTCGGTGGCGAGGGCGACGATGGCGATGAGGGCCGCGTAGACGCGCGTGCCCCAGCCGTGCGGATCGTGCAGCGCGGCGATCAGGAACACGACACCCAGGGCGACGATGCCGATGCGCTGGAAGATGCAGAGCGGACAGGGCTCGAGTCCGAGCTTGAACTGCGCGTACAGGGCGTAGACGATGAGCCCGGCGCAGATGAGGAAGCCGATGAAATTGAGCGGGCGGTGAGCGAGCCTGCCCGCGGGCCGGCTCGCCGCGCTCAGCGGCGCGCCGCTCACGGAGCTGCCGTGGGCTGCGGCTCCCCGCCGGGAGCAGCCCGCTCGCGCAACTCGCGCTCGACATCATCGAGCGAGGTGTGTCGAACATCCTTGCCGTACACCATATATATGACGTACTCGCTGATGTTCTTCGCGTGATCGCCGATGCGCTCCAGGGCGCGAACGACCCACATGACATCCAGCGCCCGACGAATGGTGCGCGGGTCCTCCATCATGAAGGTGATGCTCTGGCGCTGAATGGCCTCGTACTCCTCGTCGACCAGCCGATCCTGGCGCGCGACCCGCAGGGCCGACTCCGCATCCATTCGGGCGAAGGCATCGAGGGCGTCATGGACCATCTCGGACACGATGCGGCCGAGATGCTTGATCTCGCGGTACTTGTCGGCGGGGCGCTCCATGGTCGCGAGCCGCGAGGCGATGTAGCCGATTTTCTCGCCCTCGTCGCCGATGCGCTCGAGATCGGTGCTGGTCTTGATGATGGCGACGATGACCCGCAGATCGCCGGCCGCGGGTGCGCGCAGCGCCAGGA
>JBOIAB010000219.1:0-3215 GCA_050738635.1 Steroidobacteraceae bacterium | reverse complement strand
GCTTCAGGTCGTCCGCAAGCCGCCACGGCAGGGAGTTGTCGCGCCAGATCGTGCCGTTCTCCGCCATCGCGGCGATGAGGGAGATGAGCGGTTGCTGCAGGATCATGTCAGTCGTGCCGTGATGAGCCGTCAGATCTCGACCACGGTGTTGAGAACGATCACGCCGCGGAAAGGCATACGGAAGAACTCCGCGGCCTGCGTGCTGTGCCGCTGCATCCAGGCGAAGAGCCGCCGCTGCAGGCCCTTCCAACCCGGCAGCGGGCGCGCGCGCACCACGTGCTGGCCGACGAAGAAAGAGCTGTCCTCGGTGAATACCCGCAGCCCGCGAACCCGGCATGACTTCAACGCCTCACCGACGTCCGGAGTCTCCATGAAGCCGAATCGGGCGTGCACCAGGTAGACGCCGGGCAGCGTTTCCTCGATCTCGACGCGCCGTACCGGGTCCTGGCGCGGAGTGCGCACCACCTCCACGTTGAGAATGATCAGGCGCTCGTGCGCGACGCCATTGTGCTCGATGTTGCGGATCAGCGCCGACGGTATGAGATTCGGGTCGCTGGCGAGAAATACTCCGGTGCCGTGCACCCGGTGTGTCCCCGCGATCAGCTTCGGCAGGTCGGTGCGCGGCACGGCCATCTTCGCCAGCGCGGCCCGCAGCTCCAGCCGGCCGCTGCGCCACGTCATGAACACCGTGAACAGGATCGCCGCCAGGGTGATTGGAATCCAACCGCCGCTCGGCACTTTGGTCATGTTGCCGAGGACGAAGATCGTGTCGACGATCATCAGCAGGCCGAAGAGGCTCGCCACGGACCACTTCGACCAGCTCCACTGGGTCAACGCCACGAAGGAGCCGAGAATGGTCGTGACCAGCATGGTGCCGACCACGGCCGCGCCGTAGGCGCCCGTCAGGGCAGCCGATGAGCCGAAGCCGATCACGAAAGCAACCACCGCGATGAACACCAGCCAGTTGACCACCGGCACGTAGATCTGGCTCTGCTCCACGGCGGAAGTCTGCAGCACCCGAATACGCGGCAGCAGATCGAGCTGCACCGCCTGGCGTGCCATCGAGGAGGCGCCGGAGATGACTGCCTGCGAGGCGATGACCGTCGCCGCGGTCGCCAGGATGACCATCCAGGGCCGCGCCGGCGCGGGCACCAGCAGATAGAGCGCCAGCGGCAGGTATTTCCCCTGCGCGAGCAGCAGCGCGCCCTGACCGAAGTAGTTGAGTATGAGCGCCGGCCACACGAGCGCAAACCAGCCGATGCGCACCGGCTCTTTGCCGAATTGCCCCATGTCGGCGTAGAGCGCCTCGCCGCCGGTCACGGCGAGAAATACCGCGCCGATGATCGCGAGCGCGACGCCGGGGCGATGCACCAGCAGCTCTATCCCGTAGAGCGGGTTGAGCGCGACCAGCACGACCGGATCATGCCGGATGGCCAGCGCGCCCGTGAGCCCGATCACCAGGAACCACACCACCATGATGGGGCCGAAGAGACTGCCGATACGCGCCGTGCCGCGCCGCTGATAGGCGAAGAGCCCGGCGATGACCCCGAGGGTGACCGGAACCACCGCGCTCTTGAGCTGGGGGTTCAGGACCTCCAGGCCCTCGACGGCGCTCAACACCGAGACGGCAGGCGTGATTAGAGAGTCGCAGAAGAAGAAGGCCGTCCCGGCAAGCGCCAGCCATACTGCGATACGCGCCCAGTGGCTGCCGGGAATGAGCTGGCGCTGAGCAAGAGCGAACATCGCGAGGATGCCGCCTTCGCCCTCGTTGTCTGCCCGCATGATGACGCTGACGTACTTTACGGTGACGGAGATCGTCAGCGCCCAGAGGATGAGCGACAGTGCGCCGAGCACCAGCTCGGCGTTGAAGCGCCCGGCCACGGTCAGCGTCGCATCGAGCGCATAGAGCGGGCTGGTGCCGATGTCGCCATAGACGACGCCGAGCGCACCGATGACCGCTGTGAGGTTCCAGCGACGGGAGTGAGTCATGAGGTGAGCGCCGCGCCGTCAGCGGCGGCGCGAAGCCTTCCTGTTGGTTCCGCGCTTCGTCTTGCGCTTCGGCCGCTGTCGCGGCGGGTCGGATGGCCAGAGCATCGTACCGCGGCACTGCGGGAAGCCGCAGCGGCAGGCGAATACCTCCTCTATGCCGGGTGGATCGTCTTCCTCGCGCTGGATCTGATAGTCGTAGGTCATCTCCTCGTCGGGCTGGATGGTGCGCAGCGCCTCGATGAATACACGCCGCTTCTCGATCACCGACTCGCAGTTGGGCTTGCAGGAATGATTGAGGAAGCGCGCGTCGTTGCCGTCGACGCCCGCGTCGATGACCGTTCTCGAGTCGACGATGAAGAGGAACGTGTGGGCGTCGTCCGCCCCCTTTCCCGCGTAACGCCGGTCGGCTTCCCGGTGCGACACCCGCTCACCGAGATACTCGACGATGCGGGTGCCCTTGGCGATGCGACGCAGGGCGAAAGCGCCCAGGCCATGGACCTCGGAGCTACGCACTTCGAACGGTGGTTGCGCTGCCATGTCAGACCGCAACCGGTGCGGCGATGGCGGGATGATGCTGGTAGCCCACGAACTCGAAATCCTCGAAGGTGTAGTCGAACAGGGTTGCCGGGCGCCGCCTGATGTTGAGCCGTGGCGGCGGGAAGGGCGCGCGTGCGAGCTGCAGTTTCGCCTGCTCGAGATGATTGAGATAGAGGTGGCAGTCGCCACCGGTCCAGATGAACTCGCCGACCTCGAGGTCACACTGCTGCGCGAACATGTGTGTGAGCAAAGCGTAGCTCGCGATGTTGAACGGCACCCCGAGGAAGACGTCGGCGCTTCGCTGATAGAGCTGACATGACAGCCGGCCGTTGGCGACGTAGAACTGAAAGAGCGCGTGGCACGGCATGAGGTGCATTTGCTCGAGCTCGCCCACGTTCCACGCGCTCACCAGGATGCGACGGGAATCCGGATTGCCGCGCAGCTGCTCGAGCGCCATGCGGATCTGATCGATGCTGCGTCCGTCGGGTGCCAGCCACGCACGCCATTGCTTGCCGTAGACCGGCCCCAGCTCGCCGCGCTCATCCGCCCACTCGTCCCAGAGGGTGACGCCCTGATCGCGCAGCCAGGCGACATTGGTGTCGCCCCGCAGGAACCAGAGCAGCTCGCAGATCACCGAGCGCAGGTGGACCCGCTTGGTCGTGACCAGCGGGAATCCGCGCGACAGATCG
>JBOIAB010000218.1:0-15216 GCA_050738635.1 Steroidobacteraceae bacterium | reverse complement strand
GCACTTCGGCGATGCCGCTCATGCCGCTGCCGCCGATGCCGACGAAATGAATGGTGTTGATGCGGCGCATCCGGTCGCGCCGGTCGGCGCTGCGGCGTCGCTCCACCCTCGGTCGTTCCAACAGGCTGCGCCGCTCCTCGATCATGCGGCCCTCCCTGCCAGCTCCAGGCAGGAGGCGGCCAGCTTGTCGGTGGCATCGGGCCTGGCGAGCCGGCGCGCGCTCTCGGCCATGACGAGCAGCTTGGCGCGGCTGGCGCAAAGCCGCTCGAGCTCCGCCGCCAGGCGCTCGACGCTGAGCTCACGGTCGGCGATCACCACCGCGGCGCCCTCGCGCACCAGGAATCGCGCGTTGTAGCTCTGGTGATCGTCGACGGCGGCGGGGAACGGCACCAGTACGGCGCCCACCCCCGCCGCGGCCAATTCCGACACCGTGAGAGCCCCCGAGCGGCAGATCACGAGGTCCGCCCAGCCGTAGGCCTCCGCCATGTCCTCGATGAAAGGCCGCACATCGGCGCGCACACCAGCGTCGGCGTAGCTCTGCCGACCGGCCTCGATCCACCGCTCACCCGCCTGATGGCGGACATCGAAGCGGATGACGCCCGCGAGCCGGGCCAACGCGTAAGGGACGACCGTGTTGAGGCGCACTGCACCCTGGCTGCCACCAACGACGAGGATGCGCACAGCCCCCTCACGCGCGGCGAAGCGCTCCGTCGGCGGCCTCAAGGCGCTGATGTCGCGCCGGACAGGATTGCCTACGGTGCGCGCCTTGACGCTCGCCGCAAAGCTGTCCGGGAAAGCCTCCAACACTTCGCGCGCGAAGTGCGCCAGGCAGCGGTTGGTAAATCCGGCGATCGCGTTCTGCTCGTGGATGATGAGCGGCCGACGCGTGAGCCAGGCGGCGATGCCGCCCGGTCCGGTGACGAACCCGCCAAGACCGACCACGATCGCGGGCCGCCGCCGCCGCATCACCCGCAGCGCCTGCGTCAGCGCCACAGCGAGCCGCCACGGCGCGGCGAGCAGCGTCCGCCACCCCTTGCCACGCAGACCGCCGACCGACAGCCAGTCGATCGCGATGCCCTCGGCCGGGATGACCCTTGCTTCCAGACCGCGGCGCGTGCCGAGCCAGATGACCTCGACCGATTGTTCGCGCAAGCGGCGGGCGAGCGCCAGCGCCGGGAACACGTGTCCGCCGGTGCCGCCCGCCATGATGAGGATCGGCCCGTCATTGCGAGGCTCCGTCCCTGCGCCTCGCCCTTCGGGCCGGCTGCCGCCGTCCAAAATCGTTCCAGACGATTTTGTCATGCGCCGCTCCGCATGACGGTAGCCGAGCCGCGTCGCTCCATCATCGTCTCGTGATAGACCCGCAGCAGCATTCCAACCCAGACCAGCGTCACGATGAGGCTCGAGCGGCCATAACTCATCAGCGGCAGAGTCAGTCCCTTGGTCGGCAGTACGCCCATGTTGACGCCGATGTTGATGAAGGCCTGGACCCCGATCCAGAGGGCGAACCCGGCCGCGAGATAGCTTTGGAAATCGAGCCCTGCCTGCGAGGCGAGCCGTGCGATGTAGAACGCGCGCCAGATGAGCCCGACGAAGAGTCCGAGCGTGAGCAGCACGCCGAGCAGCCCCAGCTCCTCGGCGAGCACGGCGAAGAGGAAGTCGGTGTGCGCTTCGGGCAGATAGAAAAGCTTCTGCACACTGTTGCCGAGCCCGACGCCGAGCCACTTGCCGCGCCCGATCGCGATCAGCGATTGCGTGAGCTGGAAGCCGCTGCCATAGGCGTTGGCCCAGGGGTCGAGGAAGCCCGTGAGACGCCGCAGCCGATAGGCCGAGGTGACCGCGAGCAACGCGAAGACACCGGCGACCACTGCGGTCAGCACGACCACGTAGCGCAGGCGCGCGCCGGCGATGAACAGCATGCCGAAGCCGGTGGCGAAGAGCACGGTGGCGGCGCCGAAATCGGGCTCGCCGAGCAGCAGCACCGCCACCAGGCCGAGGAGCAGCAACGGCTTGATCAGGCCGGTGAAGCTTTCGCGCAGCTCATCCTGACGCCGCGCCGCGTAGCTCGCGATGTAGATCAACACCAGCACCCGCGCGAGCTCCGAGACCTGGAAGCTCACGCCGCCGAGCCGCAACCAGCGTCGGCCGCCATTCACCACCTCGCCGAGCCCGGGCACCAGCACCACGAGCAGCATGATGAGCGCGGCCGCGAGGAGCGCCGGGGCAAGGCGTTCCCAACGCTCCATGCGGAAGCAGAAGACGAGCACCGCCCCGGCCGTGCCGACCAGCGCCGTCAGTACCTGCCGCTCGAGGAAATAGAAGGGGTTGCCCGTATCGTGGCTGGCGATCGAGATGGACGCCGAGGTCACCATCACCAGCCCGAAGAGGAGCAGCCCCAGCACCAGAGCGAGGGTTGCGCCGTCGAGGTGGACGGCGGTGGGACGCGCGCTCATGCCGCCAACTCCTCCACCGCGCGGGCGAACACCGCGCCGCGATGGGTGTAGTCGCGGAACATGTCGAGGCTCGCGCAGGCAGGCGAAAGCAACACCGTGTCACCGGCCCGGGCGGCCGCCGCCGCCGCGCGCACGGCCTCCTCGAGCGTGGCGCAGTACTCGGTGGTGCAGACTCCGCGCACCGCTTGGCCGACGAGGCGACCGTCGCGCCCGATGAGCACGCTGTGACGAACCTTGCCGCGAAACGCCGCCGCCAGCGGCGCGAAGTCCTGGTTCTTGCCGTCGCCGCCCGCTATGACGACCAGCGGCCCCTCCATGCCCGCCACGGCGGCGATCGTCGCGCCGACGTTCGTGCCCTTGGAATCGTCGATGTAGGTGACGCCCGCGACCTCCGCGACCCACTGCGTGCGATGCGGCAGCCCGGTGAACGACTCCAGCTCCGCGAGCATTGCCGGCAGCGGCAGGCTCACCGCCTCACCGAGCGCGAGCGCCGCCAGAGCGTTGGTCGCGTTATGCAGTCCGCGGATGCGCATCGCCGACAGCCGCAGCAGCGGCTCGCCCCGGCGCGTGAGCCATGAGCCGCCATCGTGTATGGAGACCGCGTAGTCGGCGCCGATGGTGGCACGCAGGGAGAAGCTGAGCGTGCGCTGTCCCGGCTTCGGCATCGCCACCACCAGCGGGTCGTCGAGATTGATCACGGCCGTGTCGCAGCGGGCGAAGATGCGTGCCTTGGCATCGGCATAGGCCGCCACCGAGGCATAGCGGTCGAGATGATCCGGGCTGACGTTGAGAACGGCAGCAGCCGCGAGATCGAGTGAATGAGTCACCTCGAGTTGGAAGCTCGAAAGCTCGAGGACGTAGAGTCCGACGGTTTCCCCGGCCCGATGCGCCGACCCCAGGAGGTCGAGCGCCGGCTCGCCGAGATTGCCGCCCACCCGCACCTTCACTCCGGCCCGTGCCGCCATGCGGCCGAGCAGCGTCGTCACCGTGCTCTTGCCGTTGGTGCCGGTGATGCCTGCGACCGGCGCATCGACGGCGCGCGCGAAGAGCTCGATGTCGCCCACGATCTCGAGGCCGCGGCGGCGCGCTTCGGTGAAGAACGGCTCATCCAGCGACACGCCCGGCGAGACCACGACACAGAGCGCATGCTCGAGCAAGCGCGCATCGAGGGCTCCGAGCCGCACCGGGATCTTCGGATCGAGCGCGCGCAGCGCCGCGAGCTGCGGCGGCTCGGGCCGCGTGTCGGTGACCGCCAGCCGCCAGCCGCGCTCGCGCAGATAACGGGCGCACGAGAGGCCGGTGCGTCCGAGACCAACGATGACGGCGGAAGTGGCTTTGGGAGTCTGGGCGCTCATCGCAGCTTGAGAGTGGCGAGGCCAGCCAGCACGAGCAAGAGGGAGATGATCCAGAAGCGCACGATCACCTTGGGCTCCGCCCAGCCCTTGAGCTCGAAGTGATGATGCAGCGGGGCCATGCGGAAGATGCGCCGGCCGGTGAGCTTGAAGGATGCGACCTGGAGGATGACCGAGGCGGTCTCGAGCACGAAAATGCCGCCCATGACGAGCGCGACCACCTCCTGACGCACGATCACCGCGATGACGCCGAGGGCCGCGCCGATGGCGAGCGCGCCGACATCGCCCATGAAGACCTGCGCGGGGTAGGCGTTGAACCACAGAAAGCCCAGACCCGCGCCGGTGAGCGCCGAGCAGAAGATCAGCAGCTCGCCGGCGCCCGTGATTTCCGGAATCTGCAGATAGTGTGCGAACACGTGGTTGCCGCTCACATAGGCAAAAATGCCGAGTGCCGCCGAGACGAGCGCGGCGGGCATGATGGCCAGACCGTCGAGACCATCCGTGAGGTTCACCGCGTTGCTCATGCCGACGATCATGAAATAGGCGATTGCGATGAAGCCGGTCGCCGACAACGGAGCGGCGAACGTCTTCACGAAGGGCAGGAAGAGAGTCCTGTCCGCAGTCTGCGTCGCCGTGAAATAAAGCGTTGCCGCCGTGGCCAGGCCTGCCACCGATTGCCACAGATACTTCCACCGCGCCGCGAGGCCGCGGGGGTTGCGCACCACGAGCTTCAGATAGTCGTCGTAGAAGCCGATGAGGCCATAGGCGAACGTAACCCCGAGCACCGTCCATACCAGACGGTTGGAGGGATCAGCCCACAGTAGTGTGCTCACGAACGTGGTCACCAGGATCAACGTTCCACCCATGGTCGGTGTGCCGGCCTTGGGCAGGTGAGTCTTGGGGCCGTCGTCGCGCACGACCTGACCGATCTGATAGCGCGACAGGCGATCGATCAGTGCCGGTCCGACGATGAGCGAGATCGCGAGCGACGAGATCGTCGCGAGAATGGCGCGGAAGGTCAGATACGAGAAGACGTTGAAGCCGGTATGCCAGCCGGTCGTTCGTTGCGCGAGCCAATGTGCGAGCCAGTAGAGCACTTAATGTCCGTCCACGTTGTTGTTGTCGTGCGCGAGCGCCGCCACGACGCGCTCCAGCCTGTTGACTCGCGAGCCCTTGACGAGCAGGCGCACGCTCGCCGCCTGCACGTCGTCAGCGGCGAGAGCACGCAGCAGCTCCCGCGTCAGCGCTTCCGTGTCCGGAAACCATTGGCCGCCGGTGCCGTAGCGCTCGACCGCCAGGGCCGCCAGCGCACCGGTGGCGAGCAACCGCTCGATGCCGCGCTCGCGCGCGAAAGCGCCGATCTGCAAATGCGCGTCGGCGGCGAACTCGCCGAGCTCCGCCATGTCACCGAGCACCAGCCAGCGCCGGCCTTCGAGCGAGGCGAGCACCTCGATTCCGGCGCGCACCGAGCTCGGATTGGCGTTGTAGGAATCGTCGATGATCCAGGCACCGCAGGCGGCCTGTTTGAGCTGCAGCCGACCCGGCACGGCCCGCATGGCGCCGAGTCCCCTCGCGATGTGCTCGAGCGTTGCGCCGGCGGCGGCGGCGGCGGCGGCGGCACCGAGAGCGTTGGCAACATTGTGTCGCCCCCCAAGGTGAAGCTCGATGTCGGCCTGCCCGAGCGGACTCGCGAGGCGAAATCGCGTGCGGAAGCCTCCCGCCTCGAGGGTCGTACGCAAGGCCGAGGCACGAAAGTCCGCCGTATCCTCGATGCCGAAGGTCACTACCCGCGCACGCGTCATGCCGCGCCAGAGATCCGCGAACTCATCGTCGGCATTGATGACCGCGGTGGCGTCGGCCGCCAGACCCGCGACCATTTCGCCTTCCGCGCGGGCCACGCCCTCGAGGCTGCCGAATCCTTCGAGGTGCTCCGCGCCGGCGTTGGTGATGAGGCCCACCGTCGGGCGCGCGACCTTCACCAGCTCCGCGACTTCCCCGGCACGGTTGGCGCCCATCTCGATGACGGCGAAGCGATGTCCGGGCTCGAGCCGCAGCAAGGTCAGCGGCACGCCAATGTGATTGTTCAGATTGCCGCGCGTCGCCAGAGTGTTGCCGGCTGCGGAGAGGATCGCGGCCGTCATTTCCTTGGCGGTGGTCTTGCCGTTGCTGCCCGCCACACCGATGACCGGGATGTCGAGCGCCGAGCGCCAGGCGTGTCCAGCGCGCGCGAGCGCCTCCTGTGTATCGGCGACCACGACCTGGGCCAGGCCGAGGGCCTGCGGCGCGTCGACGAGCGCCCCGGCCGCGCCGGCCGCCAATGCGGCGCCGACGAATTCGTTGCCGTTGAAGCGCGGGCCGCGCAACGCAACGAAGAGATCGCCCGCCGACAGCGTGCGGCTGTCGCTCGACACCCCCGCGAAAACGCGGTCGTCACCCTCGAGCCGCCCCCCGCAAGCCCGTGCGAAGTTGCGCAGTGTCCGCTCGACTGTCGAATTACCGCTCACGGTCGCATCGCCTCGAGCGCCGCGCACGCCACGCTCTGATCGCTGAACGGGCGGCGCTCGCTGCCGTATATCTGATATTCCTCATGCCCCTTGCCGGCAATCAACACCACGTCCTCGGCACCCGATCGCTCCAGTGTCGCGCGAATGGCGCGCGCGCGATCGTGCTCGACCCGCGTCGCGGCGCCGCGCGGAATGCCGGCCAGAATGTCCGCGACGATCTGCTCGGGCGGCTCGCTGCGCGGGTTGTCGTCGGTCACCACCAGCTCATCCGCGAGCTCGGCGGCGATCCTGCCCATCATCGGCCGCTTGCCGGGGTCGCGATCGCCGCCGCAGCCGAAGACCACCCGCAGACGCGCGCGGCAGTGGCGGCGTGCGGCACGCAGAGCCTTCGCAAGCGCATCCGGCGTATGGGCGTAGTCCACTATCGCCAACGGCGCGGCATCGCTGCCGCCGAATGCCTCCATCCGTCCGGGCGCCGCCCGGCATGACTCCAGCGCAGCGGCTGCTGCGGCCATGGGGATACCCCAGGTGAGCAGCACGGCGAGCACCGTGAGAGTGTTGTCGGCGTTGAATTCGCCGATCAGCGGTACGTTGAGCTTCGCTGCGCCCCAGCTGGACTCCACATCGAGACGTAAGCCGGAGACTGCGGCCTCGACCCGCACCGCGCTCACTACTCTCGTGTCGGCCGGCGGCTCGTGCCCTGCACCGGCGCGAGTGGTGATGACCAGCTGTGCCGCGGAAAGTTGCCCGGCCAGCCGTGCGCCGAACTCGTCATCGACGTTGATCACCCGCGCCGCAAGTCCTGGCCACGCAAAGAGACGCGCCTTCGCATCGGCGTAAGCCGTCATGGTGCCGTGATAGTCGAGATGATCGCGCGTCAGATTGGTAAACGCCGCCGTATGGAAACGCACGCCGCCGACCCGATGCTGAGCGAGCGCGTGCGAAGACACTTCCATGCTCACGGCCTCGGCACCGAGCGCCCGCATGGCGGCGAGACGGCGGTGAACGGTCACCGCATCAGCCGTGGTGTGCTCCGCGGCGGCGAGCGCATCGGGGAACCCGAACCCGATCGTGCCCATGTAAGCGGCCGGCCGGCCACAGTGGCTCAGCGCCTGCGCGAGCAGCCACGCACAGGTCGTCTTGCCGTTCGTGCCGGTGATGCCAGCTACCGTCACGGCCTGCGAGGGCTCGCCGAAGAAACGGTCGGCGATGAGACCAACATGTTGCGAGAGCTGCGGTACGGGCGCGACGAACACGTCCGGAGAACCGCCGCTGCGGTCGCGGACGAGCCCGCTGAGGGCGCCTTCGACGAGCTCGAGTGCCCCGGGAGACGGCTCGTAAAGCACCGCCCGTGCGCCGCGCGCCGCGGCATCGGCGGTAAATTCCGCGCCGTGATGCCCGTGGCCATGGCATGCAAGGAAGAGCGCGCCGGGACCGACGGCGCGCGAGTCGAGGGTCACGTCGCTGACGTCGATCGCCGCTGGTGCCGCGACGATCCCGGCCGTGAGCTCGGCGAGCGGCATGCGGCGTGTCGCGCTTGGATTCATGGCCGCAGTCATTTGAGCGAAGCCGTCCGCAGGTCCGCGGGCTGTTCGACCGGCTCGTCCGGCGCCACCGCCATCAGGCGCAACGCCCGGCCCACGACCTTGGCGAACACCGGCGCCGAGACATCGCCGCCCATGTGAATTCCGTTCTGCGGATCGTTGATCATGACCGCGGCAGCCAGCCGCGGTGCGCTGGCGGGCGCGACACCGGCGAAGACCGAGACGTAGCGATGCTGCTCGTACGAGCCGGCGTCGGCCTTCCAGGCCGTGCCGGTCTTGCCAGACACCGTGTAACCCGGAATCGCGGCCAGTGGCGCGGTACCTTCCAGCGAGATCACCGAGCGCATCATCCCTATCAGCTCGCGACAGAGTCTCGGGTCCATCACCCGCGTACCTTCGGGCGGCGTGTCGACCCTCAGAAAGGAGATGGGGCGACTGATGCCGAGCGCGCCGACAGTTGCATAGGCGTGCGCGAGCTGGAGAGTCGTGACCGAGATGCCGTAGCCATGTGACATCGTGGCGATATCGATGGGCCGCCAGGTGTGCAGCGGCGCCAGCAGTCCCGCCGACTCTCCCGGATAGCCGCTGGTGGCGAGCTTTCCGAAGCCGTAACCCCGCAGCGTCGTCCAGATGAGCTTGGGCGGCAGCGACAGCGCAAGGTGCGCCATGCCGACATTCGAGCTGTGGCCGAGCACCAGGGCGATGTCGATCGGCCCGAAGTCGTGCTCATCGGTGAACACGTGCGCGCCCACTTTGATGAAGCCGGGCGAGGTGTCAATGATGGAACGATCGTCGTACCTGCCGGAGATGAGTCCCGCGGCGACGAAGAACGGCTTCATCGACGAGCCGGGCTCGTAGACATCGGTGACGGCACGATTGCGGTACCGCCACTGCTGCATCTGGTCACGGTCGTTGGGATTGAATGCCGGCTGGTCGACCATCGCCAGCACCTCTCCGGTGGCGATGTCGATCACGACGATGGCGCCGGAGCTGGCTTTCTGCTCCGCCACCTGCTCCTTCAATGCACGATAGGCGAGGTACTGGATGCGCAGATCGATCGACAGGACCAGATCGCGTCCCGGGCGCGCCGGCCGGATACTCTCGATGTCCTGCACGATCCGGCCGTAGCGGTCCTGGATGACGCGCTTCTCGCCGTCGATCCCGGTCAGCCATTGGTCAGAGGCGAGCTCGAGCCCGGCCTGACCCTGATCGTCGACATTGGTGAAGCCGATGAGCTGACCGGTGACTTCCCCCGCCGGGTAATAGCGGCGGTACTCGCGCGAGAGATAGACGCCGGGAATGTTGAGCGCCTTGATCTGCGCCGCTTCCGCCGGCTGGCACTGGCGCGCGACGTAGAGGAAGTCGCGGTCGAAGTTGCTCGTCACCCGTCGCAGCAGCTCCTGGCTGTTGATGCCGAGCGCATGCGCGAGCCGCGCAATCTGCCCGGGCGCGGCCGCAATCTGCTTCGGGCTGACCCAGATCGAGTCGACCGGCGTGCTCACGGCGAGCGGCTCGCCGTAGCGATCGGTGATCGTGCCGCGATGCGCCGCGATGTCGACCGTGCGGGTGAAGCGCGCATCGCCCTGCTTCGACAGGAAGGAGTACTCGAACAGCTGCAGCTCGACCGCGCGGCAGAGGAGTGCCGCCGCGGCGATGCCGAGCAGCCCGACCAACAGGTGCGCCCGCCAGCGGAACGAGCGGGGCGCGGAATGGCGTGCGTTGCGGGTCCTCATGGCTGCACGATCACGATGTCCTTGGGTGCGGGCATGGTCATGTGCAGCTTCTTGCCCGCGACGCTCTCGACGAACGCATGGGTGGACCAGGCACTCTGCTCGAGTTGCAGCTGACCCCACTGGATATCCAGGTTGTCACGCTGCGTGCTCAGCTGCTCGAGCTGGATGAAGAGTTGTCGCGCGCGGAACTTGCAGTAGACCGCGCCCGCGGCGGACAGCAGCACCGCGGCCCACAGCGCCGCGGTCGCAAGCCCCAGAGTGGTGGCGGCGGCGGCCTTCATCGAACCTTCTCCGCGACTCGCAGCAACGCGCTGCGCGCACGGGGATTGCGCACGACTTCCTCCTTGCTCGGGCGCAGCTTGCGGCCGATCAGCTTCAGGCGCGGCGCGAGCTGCGGTGGCACGATCGGCAGCGCCGCCATCGCCGGATCGAGCTGCGATTCGCGCTGCATGAAACGCTTCACCACGCGATCCTCGAGGGAATGGAAGCTGATGACCGCGAGGCGGCCACCGGCGGCGAGGGCACCGACGGCGCCGAGAAGCGCCTTCTCGAGCTGTCCGAGCTCATCGTTGGCGTAGATTCGCAACGCCTGGAACGTTCGCGTTGCGGGGTGCTTTCCCGGCTCCCGCGTGCGCACGGCACGCGCGACCAGCTCCGCGAGCTCGCGCGTGCGCTCGATCGGCCGCTCGCGCCTCGTCGCGTCGATGGCTTGGGCCACGCGGCGCGCGAAGCGCTCCTCGCCGAAAGTCGCGATCACCTCGCGAATCTCGTCGACGCCCGCACGAGCGAGCCACGCGGACACCGGCTCACCGCGTGTCGGGTACATGCGCATATCGAGCGGACCGTCGGCCCGGAAGCTGAAGCCGCGCGCCGGATCGTCGAGCTGCGGTGAGGAAACGCCGAGGTCGAACAGAACACCCCGGCAAGCGCGGCCGCCCGAGTGAGCCGGCACCAGCGTGCCGATTTCGGCAAACGACGCGTGCACGAGCGCAAGCCGCATTTCGTGGGCGAAGCGCCGGTTGCCGGCCGCGACGGCCTCAGGGTCCCGGTCGATCGCGAGCACCTGGCCCTCTCGACCCAGGGCCTGGAGTAAGAGTGCCGTATGACCACCGCGCCCGAACGTCGCATCGACATAGTAACCGTCCGGCTCGAGTGCCAACGCCCCGAGCGCCTCATCTGCGAGCACCGGGATGTGCTCGATCACACCCCTGACTCTTACAGTGACAGCGAGTCGAACTGCGACGGCAGACCCGTCGTAGCCTTCCCGCTCTTCAACATTTCTTCGAGCCGCTCGGCCCAACTCGCTTCACTCCACAGCTCGAATTTGGCGCCTTGGCCGATCAACATGCCGTGGCGCTCGAGGTTCGCGAAGCCACGCAGCTCCGGCGGGAGTAGAATCCGGCCATGCCCATCGAGCTCGAGATCGACCGCATGTCCGACCATGAGACGCTGCAGCCGCCGCGCCTCCTCGTTGAGGCTCGGCAGACTCATCAGCTTGGCCTCGATCAGCTCCAACTCCGGCAGCGGGTAGATGAGAAGGCAGCGGTCCCGGCTGTCCACGGTGACCACGACTCTCCCCTGGGCGCGCTCAACGATCTGCTCCCGATAACGGGTGGGCATGACCATCCGGCCTTTCTCATCCAGGGTGACTTTTGTAGGGCCGCGAAACATGGGGTTCCAATGCCTTCGGCATCGTGGGTGCGGGTCTCAGGGGGGAGGTTTCTACCCATTAACCCCCACTTTTTCCCACCTGCTGCCACTATAGGAATCGCGGTCGCGCTATGTCAATTGAAAAAGTGAGAAATTTGTCGCAATCACAGCGAGTTATGTAGAACGGGAAAGCACTTCAAACAGTGCTTTTGAACCATTCGTCTTAACAATCAGCAGCTTGCCCGGATAACCTTATCCAGTAGGTTATCTTGGCCTCGGCGGGAGCGTTTTTCAGGCCGAGAATGCGTGTTTGATCCACTCGATCGCGGGCGCGTCAGCAAACGGAGCGCAGACGACGATCACATCGAATCGCACACGCAGCCGCGCCAGGTCTTTCCTCTGCTGCAGCAGCAGACTCGCCGCCCTGACCAGCCGTTGTCGCTTGCCGGCGTCGATGCTGGCAGCGGCACCGCCATATGCTTGCGATGAGCGGGTGCGAACTTCCACGATGGCCAGCTCGCTCGCGCTGAGCCGGGCGACGATGTCGAGCTCGCCGCAGCGGCAGCGAAAATTCCGCAGCACGATGTGCGCACCTCGAGCCTGCAGGTGCGCGGCCGCCAGATCCTCTGCGCGCCGCCCGATTTTCTGTCGCCACGTGAGCGCGGCGCCTGCCATGCGAAATTACCGCGTCCGGTCAGTCGCCCGGGGCGCTCGGAAGCTGCGTGATCTCGCCGCCGCGAAGCTGCGCCCAGATGAGCTGGCGGCGAATGCGTCCATCGGGATCCAGCGTCAATTGGCCCGTGAGACCGTTGAGATTCAGCGACGAGGGGCCCCGGCTCTCGCGCAGCGCCTCGGCTATCCGATAGGCATCGAAGCCGAAGGCGAACAGAGCCCCCATCCGCGGCCCACCGAATGGCCAGGCCTGGCGGGCTGCCGCGCGGACGGCCTCGGCAAGCGGACTGCCGAGCATCCACGGCATATCCGGGAACATCAGCCCATCTAGGTCCTGATTGGCGCGCGGATCGGGCTCGAAGGCATCGGAGGTCGCATAGGTCGGAATACCGCCGGCATAGAAAAATCGCAGCTGCGGCTGCAGCAGACGCTCGGTGGACGCCATCGTGGCAGGCGAGAAAATGAACTGGATGTCTTCGCGGCGGCGGGGCACGAACTCGAGGTGTGTGCCGAGGAGCGACTCCAGCCGGTCGAGGCGGTCGCGGCTCTGATTGATGCCCAGGACCTGCTTGATCTCATCGGAATAATCCGCCGTGGTGACGTCGATCATGGTGCTGGCGAGCACCGTGCCGCCGCCGCCCTGCAGCTGCTGGGTGAAGGCGCTGAGCACGCGTGAGCCCCAGTCTCCCGCCGGCACGATCGCGATCCCCAGATGGTGCCCATCGCTCAACACGCGGCGGGCGACCAGCTCCGCTTCCTCCACCGGCGACAGCGCGAACTGGAAAAAGAGCGGCGGCGCCTGCTCGCCGTCCGGCAGGAAATTGAGCGCCAGCAGCGGCGGGTGCGGTATCCGGTCCACTGCCGCGGCGGCTACCGCTTGCCGTGTCAACGGTCCCACAATGATGTCGGCGCCGGCCTGAGTTGCCGCGGCGATCTGATCGGCGACGGATTGCTCGCCGCCGGTGTCGTAGAGTCGGACCACCGGCCGTTGCTGCTCGGGTGTTTGGTAGTACGCGGTGAGGAAGCCGTCACGCACGCTGGCGGCCGCCGGACCGGCTGGCCCGCTGATGGGTAGCAGCACGGCAATGTGCGCCTGCGCCGCAAGCGACTGCGGTTGCTCGCCGAGAAGCTCGCTGCGCACCACCTCGACCGCCGGGTGCCCGGGATGATTCGCCACCCAGGCGGTCAGGTCGGCGGTCGCGGTCGTGGGATTGTGTGCCGCCTCCGCAGCCAGCGGCCCGAGATCCAGCCAACCGCGCAGCACGGGGCTGGCTTCGGCCCCTGGCTGAGCCTTGACGCCGCGCTCCGCGGAGTCGCGCAGCGCATCGAGAAGAGCGACGCGGCTTTGCTGCACTGCGGCGGCATTGAGCAGCCAATGCTCGAGCTGCACCTCTGCCTCGACGCCGGCCGCCGGGTACCCGGCGGCAAAGGCCGCCTGCTGCCGCAGGCGCAGATACCGCGTCGCAGGATCTGCCTGCTGCGGCACCGATAGCGCCTCGATGAGCTGCCAGGCGTGTGCCGCTTGGCCGCGCTGCAGCGCAACCTGGACCTGGATCAGCGAGCGGTCGAATGTCTCGCCGGCGGAGAGCGGTGGCGCCAGCAGATCGAGGGCACCCGCGGCATCGGCAGGACGCCGCGCCGCGAGATAGGCTTGTGCCGCCTGCAGCGCGAAATCGTTGCGTTGCGCACCGCTGCGCTGATTGGCCAGCGTCTGGTACATCTGCGCGGCGCCGGCCTGGTTGCCCTGTCGGGCAAGTGCCGCAGCCTGCTCGGCCGAGGGCGCGGGCCCGGGCAGAACGCTGACGCAGCCCGCGAGGACTAAAGTGACTGCGGCGAGCGCAGCCAGGCTGACGGTCCATCGCGCATACATGGTTGGGAAGCCTCGTTAATATGCGCGGGATCCGGGCTCCTGCCCGGCCCAGCGCGGGGCACATCCCCGTGCCGGGGGTACGCGGTCGTACTGCATCATGATTGGGTGGACACAGGGGAGCGTGCTCTCATCTGCGGCGTGGGGGAGGGGATTATAGTGGGCAAGCCACGAGGCCGGTTGCAAGTCATCGCGACGCCGATCGGCAACATGGGTGATGTCAGCGCGCGAGCCCGGCAGGCGCTCGAGAGCGCCGCGACCATTGCGGCGGAAGACACGCGCCATACGGGGGCGCTGCTGCAGGCGCTCGGGATCGCGCGCCCGCTGCTGTCGCTGCACGCGCACAACGAGACACAGCGCGTGCCGGAGATCCTGGCGCGTCTCGCCGAAGGCGAGACGATCGCGCTCGTCAGCGACGCCGGCACCCCGCTTCTGTCCGACCCGGGCTACGAGCTCGTGCGGGCGGCCGCCGATGCCGGCATCGAAATCGAAGCCATCCCCGGCCCTTCCGCCATCACGACCGCACTGGCCGTCGCGGGACTGCCCGTCAGCCGGTTCTGCTTCGAGGGCTTCCTGCCGGTGCGCGAGCGCGAGCGGCGGGCGCAGCTCGCGCAGCTCGCCGGCGAGCCCCGCACGCTGGTCTTCTTCGAGGCGCCCCACCGCATCGCCGCGACTCTCGCCGACCTCGCCGCGGAGCTCGGCAACGACAGGCGCGCCGTAGTCGCGCGCGAGCTGACCAAAGTCCACGAGACGATCTACCGCGGCACCCTCGCGGAGCTCGCACAGCGAGCTGCCACCGAAGACAACTTCCAGCGCGGAGAGATCACGCTCGTGGTGTCCGGCGCCCCCGCCACCTCTTCCACCATCGACACAGCGCTTCTACGCCGCGCCGTCGATTTGCTTTCGAGGGAGCTGTCGCCGAGCAGAGCAGCAGCCATCGCAGCCCAGCTGACGGGTGCCACACGCAGCGCGGCCTACGCGCTCGCAATGCGGCACTCTGAGAAGACCTGATCTCCGGGGCCTCGGACGCAAATGTCCCCTCCGCGGGGACGCCGTGACAAAATCGCCGGAGCGATTTTGGACGGCGGATGCCGGCCCGATGGGCTCGTCCTGGCTTCGCGGAGCTTGAGTCGCGGGCCGAGCCCCCTTACTCTCCGCCCTGGGGAGCCGGCCGGGCAATCGCTGCCTCGACATCGATCGGGGGGGAGGAAAGTCCGGGCTCCGGCGGATCAGGTGCCAGGTAACGCCTGGGGGGCGCGAGCCCACGGAAAGTGCAACAGAGAACAGACCGCCCAAGCTCTCACGGCGAAAGCCGCGAGGGACGGCAAGGGTGAAACGGTGCGGTAAGAGCGCACCGCGGCCTTGGTAACAAGGCTGGCATGGCAAACCCCACCTGGAGCAAGGCCAAATAGGGAAGCAGCGGGCTCTGGCAACAGAGCGC
>JBOIAB010000217.1:0-8089 GCA_050738635.1 Steroidobacteraceae bacterium | reverse complement strand
GTGTAAAAGGCGCTGTCGCCGCGGAACTGCGGCAAAGCGCGGTAGGCCTTGATGAAGGCCTCCTGGGCAATATCTTCGGCTTCGGCCGGGTTGCGGACATAACGCATGACCAGCTTGACGAGTTTGTGCTGGTACTTGAGCACCAGCACGTCAAATGCCCCCTTATCGCCGCGCTGCACGCGGCGGACCAGGCTGAGATCGCTTGCATCGGCGCTCATGGGCGCCCCTTCCTCCGACCCTGAAACAATCTGAAAGTTCAGGGTGTCTCCCGGGCCATTCAAGGCCATTTGATCATGCACGAAGTCGTGATCCGCGTCACGAGCGCCGCCATCTCGGGCTCCAGGGGGGCTTGCCCCCCGAGAAAGTACCCGGCGAGCTCCGGGTCGGGCTGCTCGAGCAGGCGTGCCAGCAGCCTACGCTCAGCGGCGTCCGCCTGCGGCAGAGCTGCGGCCGCATAGCGCTCGAGGAGCACATCGAGCTCCTTCATACCCCGCCGGCAGCGCCAGCGCAGCGCCCGCGCCTCAGGGTCCATTATGTCCGCTCCACCAGCATGCGCTTGATCTCGGCGATCGCCTTGGCCGGATTCAGGTCCTTCGGGCAGACATCGGTGCAGTTCATGATGGTGTGGCAGCGGTAGAGCCGGAAGGAGTCCTCGAGCTCGTCCAGCCGCTCGCCGGTCGCCTCGTCCCGGCTGTCGATGATCCAGCGGTAGGCGGCAAGCAGGGCGGCGGGTCCCAGGAACCGCTCCTTGTTCCACCAGTAGCTGGGGCAGGCCGTCGAGCAGCAGGCGCAGAGGATGCACGCGGCGGGTCGGTCTATCCTCTCCTGCTCCGCCTTCGACTGCAGCCGCTCGCGGTCCGGCGGCGGCGGGGTATGGGCGGCGAGCCACGGCTTCACCGCGGCGTACTGTGCATAGAAATCGGTCAGGTCCGCAACGAGGTCCTTCACCACGGACATGGCGGGCAAGGGAAAGATGCGGATGTCACCGCCGCCGAGGTCCGCCATCGCAGTGGTGCACGCCAGGCGGTTCAAGCCGTCGATGTTCATGGCGCAGGAGCCGCAGATGCCCTCACGGCAGGAGCGGCGGAAGGTGAGCGTGGAGTCGATGCTGCTTTTGATCTGGATCAGAGCATCGAGAACCATTGGCCCGCAGCCCGCCAGATCGAGCTCGAAGGTATCGACCCGCGGCGTCTCGCCCGAGGTCGGGTCGAAGCGGTAGATGCGAAAGGTGCGCACGCTGCGCGCGCCGGCGGGGGCGCGATGAACGTTGCCCTTGCGGATGCGGGAGTTGGCGGGTAGTCGAAACTGGGCCATCGGAAAACCTTGAGCGTCAGTAGGTGCGCGCTTTGGGCGGGATCGTCGCGACCTCATCGGTCAGCGTGTTGAGATGCACCGGCCGGTATTCGAAGCGCGCGCGCCCGGGTCCTTCGACCCAGACCAGGGAATGCTTGAGCCAGCTCTCATCGTCGCGTTGCGGGAAGTCCTCGCGAGCGTGAGCGCCGCGGCTCTCGGTGCGATTGGCTGCCGAGTGGATGGTCGCCGTCGCCTGCAGCAGCAGGTTCTCGAGCTCCATCGTTTCGACGAGGTCGGTATTCCAGATGAGCGAGCGGTCGCTCACCTTGACGTCCGCGAAGGATGCGAAGGTCTGCGCGATCTTGCGCACGCCCTCTTCCAAGGATTCACCGGTGCGGAACACCGCCGCATCCATCTGCATGATCTTCTGCATCTCGAGGCGGATCGCGGCCGTCGGACGCGAGCCATTGGCATTGCGCAGCCGATCGAGGCGGGAGAGCGCGAGCTCTGCGGCATCCTGCGGCAGTGGCGCATGGCGCATGCCGGGTCGGATGAGCTCCGCGCAGCGGCGCGCGGCCTGGCGCCCGAAGACGACCAGATCGAGCAGCGAGTTCGAGCCCAGGCGATTGGCGCCGTGAACGGAGACGCACGCGGCTTCGCCGACCGCCATCAGGCCGGGAACGACCGAGTCGGGGTCCCCCGCCTTGGGTCGCACCACCTCGCCGTGGAAATTACAAGGCACGCCGCCCATGTTGTAGTGGACCGTGGGCTGCACCGGAACCGGCTGCCGGGTGACATCGACCCCGGCGAAGATGCGGGCGGTCTCGGCGATGCCGGGCAGCCGCTCGTGGATCACCTCGGGCCCCAGGTGCTCCAGGTGCAGATCGATGTGGTCATGCTCCGCGCCGACGCCGCGGCCTTCGCGGATCTCGATCGTCATCGCGCGACTCACCACGTCGCGGGAGGCGAGGTCTTTCGCGTTCGGCGCATAGCGCTCCATGAAGCGCTCGCCCTTGGAATTGGTGAGATAGCCGCCCTCGCCGCGCGCACCCTCGGTGATCAGACAGCCGGCGCCATAGATGCCGGTCGGATGGAACTGGACGAATTCCATGTCCTGCAGGGGCAGCCCGGCGCGCAGCACCATCGCATTGCCGTCGCCGGTGCAGGAGTGAGCGGAAGTGCAGGAGAAATACGCGCGCCCGTAGCCACCCGTGGCGAGGATCGTCATGTGGGCCCGGAAGCGGTACAGCTTGCCCTCGGTCATATCGAGAGCGATGACACCGCGGCAGGCGCCGTTTTCCATGATGAGATCGAGCGCGAAATACTCGACGAAAAAAGTCGCCGAGCGGCGGATCGACTGCTGGTAGAGAGTGTGCAGCATCGCATGGCCGGTGCGGTCAGCCGCGGCGCAGGTGCGCTGCGCGATGCCCTTGCCGAACTGTGTCGTCATGCCACCGAAGGGCCGCTGGTAGATGCGGCCTTCCTCCGTGCGGGAGAACGGCACGCCGTAGTGCTCGAGCTCGATCACCGCCGCGGGCGCTTCCTTGCACATGAGCTCGATCGCGTCCTGGTCGCCCAGCCAGTCGGATCCCTTGACGGTGTCGTACATGTGCCAGCGCCAGTCATCCGGGCCCATGTTGCCGAGCGCGGCGCTGATGCCACCCTGCGCGGCCACGGTATGGCTGCGCGTCGGAAAGAGCTTTGTGATGCAGGCCGTGGAAAGTCCCGCCTCCGCCAGACCCAGCGTGGCGCGCAGCCCGGAGCCTCCGGCCCCGACCACAATGACGTCGTAGGTGTGATCGATGAACTCGTATGTGCTCATGGGGCGCCTCCCAACGCCACCTTGAGGATCGCGAGCACCCCCGCCACCGCGACCACTATGTGAAAGAAGGTGAGCAGTGCCAGCGCCAGCGTCTTGGCGCCGTTGCCGTGCACGTAATCCTCCACCACCACCCGCACGCCGAGCTGTGAATGCCAGGCGCCGGTGAACACGAGGAGAACCAGGAACACGGCCGTCCAGAACTGCCCCATCCAGGCGCTCACCGTGGCGTGGTCGAAAGAAGGCAGCGACAGCAGGGAGACGACGAACCAGACGGTGAGCAGCACCAGGGCCACCGAGGTCAGGCGCTGCATCCACCAGTGATGCACCCCCTCCTTGGCCGATCCCAGGCCGAGAACCCTGGCGAGCGGGCTACGCAGGGTACTCATAATGCGTGCGCTCCGGTGTGCAGCGCCCACCACGCGAGCGCCACGAAGAGCAGGAGGCTGGCGATCACCACCAGCGCGGCACTGCGCTTGGACTGCGCACGCTCCAGGCCGTGGCCGGTGTCCCAAATGAGGTGCCGGATGCCGGCGAAGAGATGATAGGAGAAGGTCGCGAGCAGAATGACGTAGACCGCCTTGAGCACGCCGAGCGAGAGCACGGCGCGCGCGCCGCGATAGCTGGCCCCGCCGCTCGCGACGGCGACCAGCCAGTAGACCAGCAGGATGAGCCCGGCCGAGAGCACGAGGCCGGTGGCGCGGTTCAGGATGGAAGTCAGCAGCGTGTAGCGCGACATCCTGTACACGGACAGGTGCGGCGAGAGCGGTCGTTCGGTCATAGGCGGCCTGGCGGACTAGAAGTCGATGCAGCGTCCCTTGCGCTCCCAGTCGCCGAAGCGAGTAGGCTCGGGGCCCGAGGGTCCGCCGATTTCACGCGGCTGCGCGGCCGGTGCCGCCTCATCGGTGGTTGCGGCGGGGATTGCTTGCGAATGAGGCTCGGAAGACGGAACGGAGGGTGGCGTCGAGGAGTTCTTCTCTGGACTCATCTGCATACTTCACAAGTGTGCCAGAATTCGGCTTCCGCGGCCATGAAGCCGCCGCGAATCGCCAAGGCAGAGAGCCATAATTAGTCATATGAATGGGGGCCATCTGGAGACCGTCGAGCTCGACGATCTTGGTGCCGTACGCATCGCGGGAACGGACGCAGTGCGTTTTCTGCAGGGCCAACTGTCGAACGATGTTGGCCGCGTGAGCGCGGAGCGCTCGGCGCTCGCCGGGCTGCACAACCCTCAGGGCCGCACCGTCGCGTTGCTGCGCATCGCGCAGCTCGCGCCCTTAGATTTCCTCGCCATCCTGCCGCGTGAGTTGGCGCCCAACGTGGCCGACCGGCTGTCGAAGTACCTGCTGCGCGCCAAGGTGAAAGTGACCGACGAGTCATCGAGCTGGCGCACCACCGGACTCATCGCATGCGGCCTCGAGGCGGCTGCGCAGCCTCACTCGCCCGACACTGCGCCCGCGCCACTTGCCGGCTACCCGACCGTCGCGGGAGGCCAGCGCCAGCTGACGGACGGCATCGTGATTTGCGTCGGCGAGCAGCCGGCCAGATGGCTCTTGATTGCGCCGACGACGACGGAAAATAGAGAGTCGATAGCGGCGCAAGCGGGCGGCGCGTTGTCGCACAGCGTGCCTGCGCGGCGCGACCTCTGGCGACAACTCGACATCATCGCCGGCCTGCCGCAGGTCTACAGCGCGACCTCCGGGGTATTCGTGGCGCAGATGTTGAATCTCGATGTGGTCGGCGCGATCGCCTTCGACAAGGGGTGCTACACCGGCCAGGAGGTCATCGCCCGCGCGCACTATCGCGGCCGGGTGAAGCGCCGGCTGCAGCGGTTCCGCTCGCACACGCCGCTCGACCTCCGCCCGGGCGACGGCGGCGAGTTGGCCGATGGCCGCGCCTTCAAGGTCATCGAGGCCGTGCAGCTCGAGGATGGGCGCTGCGAATTCCTGGCCGTGGCGCCGTTGCCGACGACCGAGCCGGAGCTGTCCGCCGCCAGCCAGCCCGATGCCATGTTGGAGCGGGTCAATGCTCCGCTCGGCGTGCGACCCGCGCGAGCGGGAGGGACGGCGCTCACCCGCGCCAACGTCGGATCGCCGGCCACCGGTGCCGCTCTGCACGCGGCCGTGCCGGCGGAGCTCAGCTCGACCGGCGCGTTCTGGGCGCCTTTCGCGAGCTCACCGGCGGCTCCACGACGTGCCGGCGCAGGGGAACTGCCGTCGAGCCTCACCGAAGAGCTGCCGCACGACATCGAACAGCTCGAGCTTCCCTACGCGCTTCCCAGATAGGGCGCCGGATCCGTCGGCCCGTCGTGGGCCTCATTCAGGGCGCATGTGTGGAAACAGGATGACGTCGCGAATGGATGGCGAATCGGTAAAGAACATCACGAGCCGGTCGATCCCGACGCCAAGACCGGCGGTGGGCGGCATGCCGTACTCCAGTGCGCGCACGTAGTCGGCATCGTAGAACATCGCCTCCTCATCACCCCGATCCTTACGCGCGACCTGCGCGCGGAAGCGCGCCGCCTGATCCTCGGGATCGTTGAGCTCGGAGAAGCCATTGGCAAGCTCGCGGCCGGCGAGGAAGAATTCGAACCGATCAGTGAGGAACGGGTCGGCATCGTTGGCACGCGACAGCGGCGAGACTTCCGCGGGATACGCATATACGAACGTCGGTTCGACCAACGTGTGCTCGGCGGTCTTTTCGAATATCTCGATCTGCAGCTTTCCGGGGCCATCGTGCGCCTGCACGGCAATGCCGAGCCGCTCGCAGAACCTGCGCAGGTAGGTCGCATCGCGCAGCGACAGCGGATCGAAGTCCGGATTGTTCTCGAGAATCGCCTGCTCCACCGTGACTCGGCGGAAGGGCTTGGCGAGATCGTACTCGCGCCCCTGATAGGTCACCTTCTGGCGGTCGTGGATCGTGTCGGCCAGGCCGCGGAGCGCCTTCTCGATCCAATCCATGAGGTCGCGGTAGTCGGCATATGCGAGGTAGAGCTCCAGCATGGTGAATTCGGGGTTGTGCTGGGTCGAGAGCCCCTCGTTGCGGAAGTTGCGGTTGATCTCGTAGACGCGCTCGTATCCGCCCACCACGAGGCGTTTGAGGTACAGCTCCGGTGCGATGCGCAGATACATATCGAGATCGAGCGCATTGTGATGCGTCACGAACGGACGCGCCGTCGCCCCGCCCGGGATCGGCTGCATCATCGGTGTCTCGACTTCGAGAAAGTCGAGTGCATCGAGATAGTCACGCAGGTACCTGATGATGCGCGCGCGCGTGCGAAAGACGTTGCGGCTGGTCTCGTTGACGATCAGGTCGACATAGCGCTGGCGATAGCGCGTCTCGACGTCAGCGAGGCCGTGCCACTTGTCGGGTAACGGGCGCAGCGACTTGACGAGCATGCGCAGGCTCTCGACCCGGACCGACAGCTCACCGGCATTCGTCCGGAAGAGCAGTCCGGTTGCGGCGACGATGTCGCCGGCATCCCAGGTCTTGAAGTCCGCGTAAGCGTCCTCACCGACCGCATTCTTCTGCAGGAAGAGCTGGATCTGCCCGGTGCGATCGGCGATGTTGGCGAAGCTGATCTTGCCCTGGCCGCGCTTGAGCATCATGCGGCCGCCGACACTGACCCGTGTCGGGTTGGCTTCGAGCCACTCGCGATCGCGCTCGCCATAGGCTCTCTGCAGCTCGCCCGCGAGCGCAGTGCGTCGGTAGTCGTTCGGGAAGGCGGCGCCACGCGCGCGCAGGCCCGCGAGCTTGCCGCGTCGCTCCGCGATCAGCTTGTTCTCTTCCGCGCGATCCGGCTGCCCGGCGCCGCTGTCTGGCTGCTTGTCTGTCATAGGGTTTACAGGCCCGCTTTGAGCGAGGCCTCCAGGAATTGATCCAGATCGCCGTCGAGCACCGCAGTGGTATTGCCCACCTCCACACCCGTTCTCAGGTCCTTGATGCGCGACTGGTCGAGAACGTAGGAGCGGATCTGGTTGCCCCAGCTCACGTCCGATTTCGAGTCCTCGAGCACCCGGGCGGCGGCGTTGCGCTTGTTCACCTCGAGCTCGTAGAGCTTCGCCTTCAGCATCTTCATCGCCGTGGAGCGGTTTTTGTGCTGGCTGCGCTCGTTCTGGCACGCAACCACGATACCGGTGGGCATGTGGGTGATGCGCACGGCTGACTCCGTCTTGTTGACGTGCTGTCCGCCGGCACCCGAGGAGCGGTAGACATCGGTCTTGAGGTCCGCGGGGTTGATGTCGATCGCGATGTCATCATCGATCTCCGGCGAGACGAACACGGACGCGAACGAGGTATGGCGCCGGTTGCCGGAGTCGAACGGTGACTTGCGGACCAGGCGGTGGACGCCGGTCTCGGTCCGCAGCCAGCCGTAAGCATAGTCGCCCTTGAACTCGACCGTCGCGCTCTTCACGCCCGCCACCTCCCCGGGACTGGAGTCGATCACCTCGCAGGCGAAGCCGTGCGCGGCGCCCCAGCGCAGATACATGCGCAGGAGCATCTGCGCCCAGTCCTGCGCCTCGGTACCGCCGGCACCCGCCTGGATATCGAGGAAGGCGCTGTGCGAGTCCATCTCGCCGCGGAACATGCGTTTGAGCTCGAGCCGGCGCACCTCGCCTTCGAGCCGCTCGGCATCGCGCCCGATATCCTGGGCGGCGGCCTCGTCGCCCTCACCCTCCGCCAGCTCCAGGAGCTCCGCGGCATCGGCGATGCCCTTGGTCGTGCGATCGATTTCCGTGACGTCGATGGTGAGGCGGGCGCGCTCCTTGCCGAGCTCCTGCGCCCGCTCCGGCTGCGACCAGACGGCGGGGTCCTCGAGCTCCCGCCCTACCTCCTCGAGGCGTTCTTTCTTGCGGTCGTACTCAAAGAAACCCCCGTAGCGAAGCGGTGCGCTCGCCGAGATCTTTCAGGTGTCGCTTGAGCTGATTGACTTCCATTTTGGGGGTGCCTGCGCGGGTTGAAGCGGTGCCGTAAGGA
>JBOIAB010000216.1:0-4243 GCA_050738635.1 Steroidobacteraceae bacterium | reverse complement strand
TCGAGTCTCGATGTCGACTTCCAGTATCTCTCCGGCCGCTCGAGCATGCAGCGCATCCAGATGACGGGCCAGATGCTGTCGCTCGAATGGAACGACATCAGCTTGTATCCGGCCGGCTATTACTCGCGCGACATCACCTTCGCACCGAGCGTGACTCTGCCTCACGGCTGGCAACTCGGTACGGCGCTGGAGACGCAGTCCCAGTCCGGGGACACGACGGCGTTCAAGCCGGTGACCTACAACACACTGGTGGACTCGCCGATGTACGCGGGTCTTTACTTCAAGCGAGTCGACCTGGACCCCGGTGCCGCGACTCCCGTGCACATGGACATCATCGCCGACGCGCCGAAATATCTGCAGATGACCCCCGCGCAGCTGCAGGTGCATCGTAACCTGGTGACCCAGGCCTACAGGCTCTACGGCTCGCATCACTACAATCATTACGACTTCCTCTACTCGCTCTCGAATCAGTTGAGCGGCAACGGCCTGGAGCATCACCGCTCGAGCGAGGACGGCACGCGCGCGGCTTACTTCACCGACTGGGACAAGCAGGGCCCCGGACGGGACCTCCTGGCGCACGAGTTCACGCACTCCTGGAACGGCAAGTTCCGCCGGCCGGCGGACCTCTGGACACCCAACTTCAACGTGCCGATGGGCGACTCGCTGTTGTGGGTTTACGAGGGCCAGACCCAGTACTGGGGCTATGTGCTGACCGCCCGCGCCGGCATGTGGAGCGCCGAGCAGTTCCGCGACGGGCTGGCGCTGGTCGCGGCCAACTACGACCGCAACCGGCCCGGGCTCGAGTGGCGCACGATCGAGGATACGACCAACGATCCGACCGCGGCGATGCGCCGGCCGATTCCCTATCGCAGCTGGCAGATGAGTGAGGACTACTACAGCGCCGGGCAGATGATATGGCTGGCGGCGGATTCCAAGATCCGCTCCCTCACCGGCGACCGCAAGTCGCTCGATACCTTCGCCAGCCATTTCTTCGGCATCGACAACGGCAGCTTCGTCACCAAGACCTATACCTTCGACGATCTGGTGACGGCCCTCAACGGGGTGGTGAAATACGACTGGGCTAATTTCCTCCACACGCGGCTGAACGCGCATCAACCGCCGATGGATGGCATCGCGGCCAGCGGCTGGAAGCTGGTGTACAACGACCAGGAGAGCGGCTTCCAGAAGGCGCTCGAGGCCGGCGTGGGCGGCCGGCACTTCGTCAACTTCGCGCTCTCCATCGGTCTGACGCTCACCGGCACGGATGAGATCGACGATGTGCGCTGGAACAGCGCCGCCTTCAAGGCCGGAATATCAACCGGCGCGACGCTGGTGGCGGTGAATGGTCAGGACTACTCGGCCGAGGTGCTGAAGGATGCCATCGTGGCGGCCGAGCACAGCAACGACCCGATCAGGCTGTTGCTCAAGTATCAGGGTGCGTATCAGACCATCGCTGTCGACTACCACGATGGGTCGCAATATCCCCATCTGGTGCGCGTCGACGGTACGCCTGATTACCTGGACGAGATCATCGCCGCGAAGAAATAGGGAACGAATGGCTACGGCCGGGGCCCGTGCCCGGCCGAGACCCGCGCGG
Organism: Steroidobacteraceae bacterium; assembly: GCA_050738635.1. Classification (GTDB taxonomy): domain Bacteria; phylum Pseudomonadota; class Gammaproteobacteria; order Steroidobacterales; family Steroidobacteraceae; genus 13-2-20CM-66-19. The sequence continues at coordinate 2,646 of JBOIAB010000216.1, read as the reverse complement.
CGGCGCTATCAGCCGTGCACGACCGAGTGCACGACCCGGCTGTACTCGAAGAAGACCGAAAACGCAGGGTAGTCCCAGCGGGTGATCGGCGGCTTGCCGACGGCGGGGTAACGCTTCGCAGGCGAGCCGAACTTGGCTTCCACGTCATGCATGGTCGTGCCGCGCTGCGGGTGCGCGACCGAGCTCTGCTCGACCTGCACCTGCCCGTCGATCACCACCGTTTCCGCAGCCGCGCCTCCAGCCAGTGCGCAGCCGATCAGAATTGCCAGTAATTTTGCCGAGCGCATACGGAACCTCCACACCGCGGCGACTATACACCCAGCCGGAATCTGTCAAAGCCCAGGACCCCCGGCCGTCCGCCGATCTGTGAAGCCCGTCAAGATCCGGCGGTTGGCGGCCCCGATATGGTTAAATGACCGGGATGTTCCATCCGCTGTCGCTCTTCGTGGGCCTGCGCTACGTGCGCGCCCGGTCGCACAAGTTCTTCGTTTCCTTCATCACCTGGACCTCCCTCGCCGGCGTCTGCGTGGGCGTCGCGGCCCTCATCGTCATTCTCTCCGTGATGAACGGCTTCGAGGGCGACCTCAGGCAGCGACTCCTGTCCCTCGATGCCGACGCGAGAGTGGTGGCGGCGGACACCCAGACTGCCGCGACCCCAAGCTCCAGGCAGTGGCGGCTCGTGGCGCAGGCCATTCGCTCCTCCCCCGGTGTGGTCGGTGTCGCCCCTTACGCCCAGATCCAGGCGTTGGCCGTGCGTACTCCCGAGATGCTCCCGGCGGAGCTGCGCGGAATCGATCCCGAGGCCGAGCCCGCCGTGACACATCTTGTCGGGGCGCTCATCGCGGGCAAGCTGTCCGACCTCGCGGCCGGCACCGACAACGTCATCATCGGTGAGGTGATCGCCGAAGAGCTCGGCCTCGCGCCCGGCGATTCCATGACTCTCCTCATTCCGACCATCTCGGCCGGTGGCGTGCCGGCGCCGCGGTTGCGTCAGTTCAAGGTGGCCGGCGTGTTCGAAGTCGGACTCTCGGACCAGGACTCGATGCTCGTGTTCGCCAACATCGGCGATGTGCGCGCGCTCGGTCCTTCGGCCCGGGCAGATCAGGGACTCAGGGTCCGCTACCGCGACCCGCTGGCTGCGCCCATCGTTTCCGCCGCCCTGCGGGCGCGGCTGCCGCGCGGCTTCCAGGTGATCGACTGGACGCAGGACAACGCGGATTATTTTCGCGCGATCCGCATCGAGAAGACGATGATGTCGCTCATCCTGCTGCTCATCGTGGCCGTGGCGGCATTCAACATCGTCGCGATGCTCGTCATGGTGGTCACCGACAAACGCACCGACATCGCCATCCTGCGCACTTTCGGCGCCTCACCCAGGCGGGTGATGGGCGTCTTCCTGACGCAGGGCCTGGTCATCGGCTGGCTGGGCGTCGCGCTCGGGGTGGCGCTGGGTCTGGTGCTGGCTTTCAATGTCGGCACCATAGTTCCCTTCCTGCAGAACACCTTCGGTTTCCAGATCTTCAGCTCCAGCGTCTACTACATCACCACCATTCCTTCCGTCGTGAGATGGAGCAATGTCGCGGTGATCAGTCTTGCGGCACTCGTGCTCACGGCCGCGGCGACCGTCTACCCGGCAGTGCGCGCCTCGCGCACGGCTCCCGCAGAAGCGCTGCGTTACGAGTAGCAGGTCATGAGCTCCCGCTACGAATGGCTGGTCGGCACCCGTTATCTGCGCTCCACTCACCGGCGCGGCTTCGTGTCGTTCGTCTCACTGATGTCGGCGTGCGGCCTCGCGTTGGGCGTCGCGACGCTGCTCGTAGTTCTTTCGGTCATGAACGGCTTCGGTCGGGAGCTGCGGACGCGGATTCTTAGCGTCACTTCGGATGCGACGCTCATGGGCCTGCACGGCACCATCTCAGGCTGGCAAGCCGTGCAGAAGCGCATCGAGAAGGAGCCGGGTGTGCACGTCGCCGTGCCGTATGTGGAGCAGCAGGCGATGCTGACGTACGGTCAGCAGATCACCGGCGCTTCGGTGCGCGGCATTCTGCCGGGGGAGGAGCGGCGAGCCACCGGCCTGGGGCAGCGGCTGATCGCGGGCAGCCTGGCGGACCTGCAGCCCGGCCGGTACCGTGTCATCCTGGGCGATGCGCTGGCGCAGGCGCTGCACGTGCGCGTCGGGGATGCGGTGGTGTTGATCGCGCCGGAAGGTGTGGCGACGCCGACCGGAGTGATGCCGCGCATGCGCCGCTTCCAGGTGACGGGGCTCTTTCATTCCGGAATGTACGAGTACGACCGTGGGCTCGCGCTCGTGAGCCTGACGGACGCCGGGCGGCTCTTCGGCCTCGCGCCCGATGAGGTCACCGGCATGCGCCTGTCGCTCGATGACCCCTGGCGGGCGCCGAAGGTCGTGCGGCGGGTCGCCTACGACCTCGGCGGACCGGGTTACTACGTCAGCGACTGGACGGACAACCACGCCAACTTCTTCCGCTCCATCGAGACGACGAAGTCGATGATGTTCGTCATGCTCTCGATGATCGTCGCGGTGGCGGCGTTCAATATCGTTGCGACGCTCGTCATGATCGTGAAGGAAAAGCAAACCGACATCGCGATCCTGCGCACCTTCGGCGCCGGGCCGCGCAACGTGCT
>JBOIAB010000215.1:0-25484 GCA_050738635.1 Steroidobacteraceae bacterium | reverse complement strand
GTCCTGGATGTTGACGCGGGTTACGCGCGCGATCAGGCGGTTGGCGATGCGCGAGGGGATCTTGCGCGAGATCAGCTTGTCCTGACGGTTGAAGCGCCAGCCAACGACGATGTCGTTGCCTTCCTCGATCTTCTCGACCAGCATCCCGATGTCGGCGGGATCGTTCTGCAGGTCGCCGTCCATGGTCACTATGACCTCGCCACGCGCCTCGGCGATGCCCGCCGCCATTGCCGGGGTCTGTCCGTAGTTGCGCCGGAACTTGACCAGACACACGCGCGGATCGGCGCGCGCGATCTCATCCGCGACGCGTACGGTGCCGTCGCGGCTGCCATCGTCGACGAGCACGATCTCGAAGGACACTCCAAGCGGCTCTACTCCCGCGACGATCGCCGCGTGGAGCGGCCGCACGCTCTCCTCTTCGTTGAAGAGCGGGACCACCACCGAAAGATCGAGTGACATCAGTAATAGGGGCTGTCGTTGCGCTCCGTGGAGCGATTGAGGACTACGCCGAGCAGGTTGAGCTCCGCGAGCACCTCCTTGGCGTTGGCGAGGCTGCGGCGCGCGGTGAGTCCCTGCGAAGCGACCAGCAGGAAGCTGTCGACGCGCGGCGCCAACGCCAGGACATCGTCGCTCATCATCAGCGGTGGCATGTCGAGGACGATGATCCGCCGCGGCGTCTGCGCCTCGAGAGCATTGAGGAAATCGGCCATCCTGGCCGAGCGCAGATGCTCCGAGGACGTCTCGACCGGGCTGGCATTCGGCACGACCGCCAGGCGCTTCAGCCCGATGTCGTACACGACCTGATCGAGCTCCGCCTGTCCGGTGAGGAAGTCGGTGAGGCCGTGGTCGTAGCTCATGCCGAGGTAGGCGCCGAGCTGCGGCCGCTGCAGATCGAGATCGACCAGGTACACCCAGGCGTTCGGGTCCTGCGCCAAGGCGATCGCCAGATTGATGGCGGTCACCGTCTTGCCCTCACCCGCACCGGTGCCGGTGACTCCGAGAGTGAACCAGTTGTGCTCCGCCATGCGATGCAGCACCCGGGTGCGCAGGATCTTGTAGGCGCGGGAGACCGCGACGTCCTGCACGCGCAGCAACACCCGGTTGCGCTCCAGCGCCTCCGGGTCTACCGCTGCCGGGCGATACTGCTGCACCACCGTTTCGGGCACAGGCGCGGCAACCTGCCGGGCCACTGCCACCCTGGCGGCCGGCGGCGGAGCATTCCCACCCGCCGCGAATCCGCCCATCGCAGCGCGCTCGTGCGCCTGCCGGCGCATTACTTCCTCGATCAGGCTCATGGGTGGCTTTTACCTCGGTCGTTCGCGCAGCTCTGCGGCTCTAGGAGTAGAAACTTCGCGCCGCCATCAGCACCACGGCAGTGCCGACGAATACGCACACTGTGAGCATCGATACTTGCAGACGGTGCCGCCGCGCCGTGGCGGAGTCCTGGATCTCCGGGATGACGCCGAGAGGCGACAGGGCCAGCACACGACGGATGTCACGACTGCCGCGCACGGTCTGATCGACACTTTCCGCAATCACCACTGCCGTCAGTCCGAGCAGGATCGCAAGCATCAGTCCTACGACCGCGATCGCAGTCCGCTTGGGCTTGCCGGGGGTCAGCGGCACCCCGGGGTTCTGCACCATGCGGATCCGGTCGCTGCGGCCGCTGGCAATCGCCTGGCTGGTGAGCTGGGCATCCATCTGGTACTTGAGCAACTGGTTGTACTTGGTCTGCGCAAGCTGCAGGTTGAGCGCGAGCGACTTGTACTGCCGTTCCACCTGGGGCGCGGCCTCGACGCGTCCCTCGAGCTGCATCAACTGTTGGCGCAGCCCGTCCGACTGGCGCTGCAGTGCATCCATCTGGGTCTGGTTGGCGTTGAGCTGGGTCTTGAGCTGGATCACCGCCGGGCTCCCGGCCGCGTTGCCCGCATACTTCTCGCCGTGGCCGATGCGCGTCTTCAGGATCTGGATCTGGCGCTCCAGGCGCTTGACATCGGGGAAGTTCTCGCTGTAGCGCAGCCTGGCCTGGGCGAGCGCCTGCTGCTCGGTGCGAAGCTGCGCCGTGAGCGACAGGCTATTGACGGCGCCGCCGCCCTCCTGCAGCTGATCGATCTGCTGGCGCAGCGCGATCATGTCGGGGTAGTCCGGATCGTAGGTGGCGAGCTTCCTGTTGTACTCGGCCTGCAGCTGCGCCAGGAGGCCGGCGTCCTGGCCGGCATTCTTCGCCGTATCGAGCTGCTGCTGCAGGAAGACGCGGTTCTGCCGCAGCGCGCCGATCTGCTGCGTCAGGCTGTCGATCTGCTGCTGCGTCGTCTGCATGATGTTCATGTTGAAATTGTTCAGCCCCGGCAGCTGGTCGTAGTTCTTTTCCTTGAACGAGGCGAGCTTCGATTCGATGTCGGAGATCTGCTGCCGGTAGTTCTGCGTCTGGGTGTCGTAGAACTGCTCGGCCGCCTTGGCGCTCACCAGCCGGCCGCCGCGGTTCGCGGCGATGAAGGCGTTGCTCAGCCATTGGGCGGCGCGCTGCGCGACGTCGGGGTCACGGCTCTCGTAGGAGACCGTGAAGGCGGAGATGATGTCGAGGTTGCGCCCGGTGTTGGGATCGAGCACCTGAGTGCGTACGGTCTCCACCTTCGCGCGGCGCTCGACCTCCTTGACCGCGGTTGCCGTATCCGTTCCCGGCGCCACCACCCCGGGGACCTCCTGCGCGAGCCTCTTCATGCTCGGGTCACTCATGACGGTGCTCGCGAGGCTGTCGACATACGCGTCGCGGTATTGCTCCTGCAGCCGCTGGATCGCATCGGCGTTGGCGTTCGCCGGCATCTCTCCCGGCACGTTCGCGTCCGCGAAAGCGAAGAGACCCGTGGAGACATAGATGTTCGGCAAGCCGATTGCCAGCGCCGTGGCGATCGCCAGGATCGGCAGCGCGATGCAGGCGAGCAGCATGCGCCGGCGCTTGACGGCCGCCAGGTAGTCCGACAGGTCAGGGCTCGGACCCAACGCTTCGTCGTGCTCCGTCATGCTCATCGCTCCTGGGGTGGAATGCCGGTGAACTCCGGCAGCGGCTCGTAGCGGCTCAAGGGCTGATAGATGATCGCCACCCTGCCGGCATTCGACCTCGCAGTCGGCGTGCCCGAGAACTGCTGCCAGCTATAGTCGTATGCGGCCTCGATCCGGTAGCTCTGCGTGATCTGGTAGTCGACACCGACCTCCGCGGTCGCGTAGTCCTGGCTCGACACGGCGAGCGCGGTCTGGCTGGCGGACCCGCTCAGGCGCATGCCGCGCGCGCCCACATAGCCGGAGAACTTCGGATAGAAGGCATGCAATACCCTGAAGCGCAGCTCCTGGTCGGTCATCATGACGCCCTGCGAGGTCGGAACCAGCGAGCGCAGCAAGTCGATGGTGACCTCGGTAACCTGATAGCGCAGATCGACGCCGATGCCGCCGGTCACGCCATTGTTGTCGACGGTGCCGATCGTCGTCTGCGCCTGGGAACGCTCGACGCCTACTCGTGCATAGAACTTCGCGATCTGCGACTGCTGCAGGTCCCATTCCGCCTGCGCGCCGTAGTCGTTCGTATTGTTGCCGCCGGCCTGCGGGGCGAAATGCGTGCCCAAACCGGTCACGGTGAAGACCGAGCGCTGCGAGACGTCGAACCCGACGCCCGCGCTACCCGTATAGCTGGTATAGCCGATCTGCTCGACCTGGCTCTGCTGATAGCTCGCATGCTCCACGTCAGCGTTGAGGTCCAGGTGCGTGCGCTGCGTCATGTCGTACTTGTATTCCGGCGCCGCACGCACGAGCTTCTGACGGGTGGTAACGGTGATGCGCCCGCTCGGCGCGGTCGACGCCTGGCCGAGCGCCAGACCCGGAAAGGTCGCGGGCAGATAGTCGGAATAGAACACCTCCTGATCCGAGAACTGCAGCACCCCGAGCAGGTCGGAGCGCAGGGTCTTGGTCTCGCCGTCCAGGTCCAGAAAGCCGTCCGTGGACTGATCCGCGTGATCCGTGGGAAAGTAGTTCGAATGAATCCGTGGCACGATGTCGAATTTGGATGTCTGCGTGAGATAGTCCATGGCGAGCTGCGCATCGATGTACGGCCCATACACCTGCAGCTCCTGGTCCGGCACGTCGGCCAGCCGGTAGTTGTCGTTCCAGGTGCCGCCGAGCTCGAGGCGAGGCAGGACTTCCCAGTTGTCGGCACGCACCCCCGGCGCCAGTCCCAGAAGCGCGCCGGCCCCGAGAGCGAAGTAGAGCCGCTTACGGCACGACGACGACATCGCCGGCCTCCAGCGTCACGTTCTGCGAGAGGTCGTTTCCATGGACTACGTCGTTGTAGTTGAACGGCAGCGCTTCCTGCTCGCCGCCGGCGGTGCGCCTGATGATCTTGATGTTGCCGAGGGAGGCGAATGGCGTCGTGCCGCCGGCCATCGCGATGGCCTGTATCACATCGACCCGCGGGTTGACGATGAAGGCGCCGGGCTTGGTCACCTGTCCGATCACATAGACCCGGTTGCCGGCGATCTTCTGCAGCGACACGGTGACCACCGGATCAGTGATGAACCGCGCCAGATGCTGACCGATCTCCTGCTGCAGCTGGCCGACGGTCTTGTCGTGCGCGTCGATCTCGCCGCAGAGCGGGAAGGTGAACGTGCCGTCCGGCTCCACCAGCACCAGGTGTTGCAACTCCGGCTCCTTCCACACTGACACTCGCAGGGTGTCGCCGGGCTTTACCGTATAAGGCGCATCGGGCGTGGCGGGCGCGGCCGCGAAAGCGGCGCTGGCGGCTAGAGCCAGCAGGGCCCCGCATACCAGCCGGAACAGAGTGGATCGCATCGGCAGTCCTCCGGTTCTTGATAGACGGGCGGCAGCGTCGTCTGGGCGCGCTGGCTGGACCACCGCATTGAGCAAGTTGCGTTCCCGTCCAAGGTAGCGTCCTCAGGTGCGTTTGAAGACGTATTCGTTGCACCCATGCCCGGGTCCGAAGGTCTTCATCCTGAGCAGGGTGTAGTTTCGCGACCTATAGAAATCGAGGATCTCCTCGGGCTTGCTGACCTGGAACGGATAGCCGCCTATCCAGTCGATGTTGTCCCGCCACCAGCTCATGCCGCGGTTATCGCTGTAATTCCACACGTAGGAGAAATACGTATGCGGCCGCCCGCGGGCGAGGCTGGCGAGGAATCTCCGCAGCTCGAGCGGCAGATATACCAGCACCGCGAACGTTCCCTTCAGGCGGGTGGGCACCCTGTTGTAGATCCTCTTCACGCTGGTCCAGCGCTTCGAGGGTCCTCCCTGATCGTTGGCGAGCGAGATGAAGAGCTTGCCTCCCTCGGCCACGTTGCGCTCGACGTTCGCCAGCGCCGCCCACATGTTGCCGGTGTGATGCAACACTCCCCACGAATAGACGACGTCGGAGCGGCCGAGGCTCGCCAGGAATTCCTCATCGAGCGCCGAGCCGGTCAGCACCCGCCAGTCGCCGTCTTTGTCGAAGTAGCGCCGCTTGACCTCCTGGGTGCACGCCACCGCGCGCGGATCGTAGTCGAAGGACACCACGCGCGCGCCGAGCCGCCGTGCGGCGAGCGAGAAGATGCCGCTACCGCTGCCGATGTCGAGAAACGACTTGCCGCGCAGATCTTCCACCTCGAGCATCGTCTTCAGGCTGTCGATCGCCCGCTCGATTCTGCGCTCGTCGAGGACCTTCAGATAGCGCAGCCAGTTATCCCCGAAGGAAAAGCGATCGCCGCGCGCGATCTCATGCGCATGCGTGCCGATGCCTGTCGTGACCGCAACTTCGCTTGTCGTGCTCAAGGGAGTCTCCCCCGTGGGAAAAGGCTTCTCCCGGGGCGGCGCAAGTTGCGTTCCCGCTCGCGCCGGCGGTGCCTGGAACGTTTGGCTTCGGCCCGCGTTTGCTTGCGATCGTGACCGTCACGAGCGAACCGATGGCCGCTCCCCACGTATGCTTCGTCGGGCTCGGGAATCTTCCCGTCCTGGCCCCCGAGTATTCCGACCAGCCGGCAGGCGGGGAGGCGCTGCAGCATACGCTCCTGGCCCGTGCGCTCGCGCGGCGGAGCTGGCGTGTGTCGATGATCGTCCTCGACAGCGGACAAAGCGACGGCGCGACCTGGGACGGCGTCAAGACTTACAAGGCGTATCGGGCCGATGACGGCATCCCGGTCGTTCGCTTTTTGCATCCCCGCTGGACGAGGCTGCAGAGCGCGCTGCAACGGGCCGACGCCGACATCTATTACACCAGTTGCGCCGGTGCGGAGCTCGGGCAGGTGGCCCTGTTTGCGCGCCGCCACGGTAAGAAGCTGGTCTTCCGCATCGCCAGCGACTCCGATTGCGATCCACGGGCGCTCCTCGTGCGCTATTGGCGCGACCGACAGTTGTACCAGTGGGGCCTGGCGCGGGCGGACCTGGTGCTGGCGCAGACCCCCTCGCAGCAGCGCGCCCTGGTGCGCAACTTTGCGCGGCAGAGTCAGGTGATGGGCCTGGCAGTGGAGCCGGCTGGCCGCCGGCGCGCCTTCCACGAGCGCGACATCGATGCGCTGTGGGTGGCGAATGTGCGCGCCCTGAAGCGCCCTCACCTCTTCCTCGATGCGGCGGCGCGGCTGCCGGGCCTGTCGTTTCATCTGATCGGAGCGCGGCTGGCGGAAGCGCCGGCGCTGTATGACGAAGCGCGCGCCCGCGCCGAGACCCTCCCCAACGTGAGCTTCCACGGCCTCGTGCCGCAGCACCGTGTTGGAGCGTTTTTCGAGCGCGCGCGCGTGCACGTCAGCACCTCGGAAACGGAGGGTTTTCCGAACACCTTCGTGCAGGCCTGGTCGCGCGGCACACCGGTCGTGACGTTTCTCGATCCGGAGCGGATGGTCAGCCGTAATGGCATGGGCGCCGTAGTGAGCGACGCGCAGGGGCTGCATACGGCAATCGCCTCACTCGGCGGTGACTCGTCCGCCTGGCAGGCCGCGAGCGCGAGCAGCGCGCGCTATTTCGATGAGCATTTCGACGAATCGCAGCTCGTGAGTGCTTACATGGAAGCGTTCTCGTCACTCATGCGCGCATCCCCACCGGCATCGCTGCTCTCTGTTGGCAAATGACGGATCGACCCTGCCGCACCGTCCTGATGGTCGGTACCGACCTTGCCGGCATGGGAGGCATTCGCACGGTCGTGGAGGGCTATATCCAGGCGGGTCTCTTCGACGAGATCGACTGCACTTACGTCACCACGCACCGCCCCGGATCACACTGGACCAAGATCGTTGCCGCCCTCTGCGGCTGGGCCGGCGTGGCTGCACGGCTCGCGACGCTCGATGCTCCCCTGGTCCATGTCCACCTTTCCTCCCGCGCGTCCTTCTGGCGCAAGTCCGTTGTCTGCCTGCTGGCACGGCTCGCCGGCAGGCCCTATCTGCTCCACGTCCACGGCTCGGAATTCGCACAGTTCTACCAGGAGTGCTCACCGCGGGCACAGCGCATCGTGAGCCGGGTCCTCGCCCGAGCGGCCCTGGTGCTGGCCCTCTCCGAGGCGTGGCGCGTGACCCTGCAGGGGATCTCGCCGCAGGCCCGCCTGGACGTGCTCATGAATGCGGTGCCGCTGCCGCCTCTCGATCCGGCGCGGCTTCGCGAGCCACCGCGGCCGACCCTGCTCTTTCTCGGCGAGGTGGCGCGCCACAAGGGCGTCCTGGAGCTGGCCCACGCCTTCGCCCGGCTCACGGGGCAATTCCCGCGGCTGCAGCTCGTATACGGCGGGACCGGCAGCGCGCTGCGGGAGGTCCGCGACCTCACCACGAAGCTCGAGCTGGGCGCCCGTGTCGAGTTCACCGGCTGGCTGGAGGCGGAGCGCAAGCGTGCGGCATTCGCCGAGGCGACGATCTTCGTGCTGCCCTCCTACGTTGAAGGCATGCCGATGGCCTTGCTGGAGGCCATGTCCTGGGGTCTGCCGACCATCGCCACCGCGGTCGGCGGCGTCCCCGAGATCATCACCCACGAGGCCAACGGCCTGCTGATCCCACCCGGGGATACCGCGGCGCTGGCGGCGGCCATCGCCCGTCTGATGGCTGATCCGCAACTGCGGCAACGGCTGGGCGACGCCGCGCGCGCAACGGTCGCCGAACGCTTTTCCCTCGACACGGCCGTCAGGCGGCTGCTCGAGTTCTATCGCCGCTTCGGCATCGAGCCGCGCGGCCTGCACGGCAGGCGCGAGCCCTGCTTCGACACCAGCGCGAGCCAGAAGTGATGTCCGGGGTGCTCTTCATCGTCAACTCCCTGGAGATGGGGGGTGCGGAGAAGCAGGTGGTGACCCTGCTCAATCACCTCGATACCGGCCGTTTCCGCCTGCATCTGGCCTACTTGAAGCGCAACGAGAGACTGCTGCCCGAGCTGCATCAGGACCGGCTCGCCGCCGTGCTCTGCTGCGACGTCGCGCGCCGCATCGACGGCGCGGCGATCCGACGCCTGCGCAAGCTGATCATCGATGCCGGAATAGACGCGATCGTATGTACCAACCCGTACGCAACCTTGTACGGCTGGCTCGCTGTGCGCGGTAGCGGCGTGCGGCCAAAGCTCGTGACCGTGTTTCACACCACGCTGTTGCGCAGCCTGAAGGAGCGGGCGCAGATGCTGCTGTATCGGCGGCTCTTCAACCGCTCGGATCTGCTCATCTACGTCTGTGAGAGTCAACGCGCGCACTGGCGCGCCGAGGGAATACGCCCCGCGCGGGATGAGGTGATCTACAACGGCCTCGACACGGCTCACTACACAGAGTCGCGCTCGAGCGAAGAGCTGCGCGCTTTTCGCCGCTCACTCGGCTGCCGCGATGCGGACTATCTGATCGGACTCTGCTCGGTATTCCGCCCGGAAAAAGCGCATGCCGACCTGCTCGCCGCCATCTCCAGGCTGCGCGCGCATCGTTTCCCGGCCAAGGGTCTGCTCATCGGCGACGGGCCGCAGCGCGCGGCCATCGAGCGCGCCGCCAGCCGGCTCGGCCTGGAGCAGCACCTCGTCATCACCGGCCTGAGAGAGGACGTGCGCCCTTTCATTGGCGCCTGCGACGTCATGACCCTGGTCTCGCACTCCGTCGAGGCCTTCTCGCTGGCCGCGCTCGAGTCGATGTCGCTCGGCAAGCCCATGGTGATGAGCGATGTCGGTGGCGCTACGGAGCTGGTGACTCACGGCGAGCAGGGATTCGTCTATCCGGCCGGCGACATCGAGGCTCTGACCCTGCACCTGCGAAGCCTGGCCGATGGCCCGTTGCGCGAGCGGCTCGGTCGCGCCGCCGCGCTTCGCGTCCGCGAGCGCTTCACGGTGCAGGTGATGTCCGACCGGTTCGCCGATTGCATCGGCGGACTGCTCGCGGACCGGCGGCGGGCCGTCATCGGACGAGAGCCCACTCTCGTCCGATGACATCGCCTCAATCCTTGGAGATGTTAACGCCCGTTGGCGCCTTCGGCTCCTGCATCGCGCTCTGCCGCAGCAGGATCACGCCATCCCGGTCTTGCAGGGTAACCGAGGTCACCGTCTGCCCATTGTTGACTCCGGGAGCCTGGGTTCCCTTGATCTTGATGAACGTGCCGCCGAGATTCACCGTCCGCGCGCCATTGCCCTTCGGATTCACGAGCGCGATGCCGTTGGTGAAGTCGCGCCGCCAGACTCCGCTCTGCCAGGCCGCCGTCGGTGGCGAAGCCGCCGTCGGTTCGCCCAGCTTGGCGTTGTATTCGTCGAACCAGGTGGCGCCGCCATAGCCGCCACGGGACTGATCCGTGAAGCTGAAGTAGCCGTTGTTCATCAGGCAGGAGGTCAGCCCGTAGCGCATCGACTGATAGTCCGTCGAGCTGCCGTACTGGTTGAAGATGACCAGCTTCGGCGCGTTGACCGCCTGCATCACGCTGTTGTACTGACTCATCATCCCCTGCCAGCCGTCCCAGGTCTCGATCGAGTAGGACGCGCCGATGATGGCCTCCAACAGTCCGCCGTCGGCCATGTTCCGGTAGCCGGCCGGCACGGCCGCGGTCCCGGGCTCATACCAGGTGGCGACGTTGCCGATCTGGTACTTGCCCGGCATGAGCTGGTGCGACAGGCTGAACCAGCGCTCGTAGCCGGCCTGGATCGCCGCCTGCGCCTTCGGGTCCTTGGGCTGCAGCACCGTGCCGTTGCGGTACCAGTCACCGGCGACTCGCGGCTGGGTGAACACGTTGTCCATGAAGAAGCCGTCAACGTTGGGCACCGCCCGGTAATACGTGTTGACGAACCACTTGGTCAGCCAGTCGATCGAGTCATCGCCCTGGGCATCCTTCGGCGTGTACGGCGTATTGTTGATCGTGAGGCCGCCGTCGCCGTAGTAGGAGGCAACGGCATTGGAATTCGTGCGGGTCGTGCTCGAGTACAGCCACCACTGCATGGAGTTCAACTGCTCGGTCTCGGCGGCACGCGCCACGGAATTGTCGCCGGAGGTCCAGCCCTCGTCGGTGAGCGTGTAGAGGAACACCAGCTCGTTGGGATTGGCCGCTTTGATCGCCTGCACGATGCTTTGCATCGACTCGTCGCCGGGCTCCATGCCCGGCCAATATTGCAGGATCGTGATCGCCTGCCTCTCGAGCTGCGCCTGATATGCCGGGTCGTTGTAATTGAACGGTGAGCCGTACTGCACGCCCGCGATGCGCGGGAATGACGGTGGTGTGAAAGCGAAGGCGCTGGCGCAGGTACCGAGCGCGGCAACGGCGGCAGCCGCCGTCAAATGCCGACGAAATGCATTATGAATCATCGTCTCCCCCCGGGGAGTTGGAACTGACCGCTCGACGGAGTCGAGGTGCTTGTCCGTTGCGGCGGACAGTCGGCGCGCACTAGCTTCGAGCCGTGACTGTTCTCGTGGTGGTCCGCACGCGTGCGAGGCGCCGGACAATCACTGCGGTTCGATGACCGCATGCACGTCCACATCGGAAGTCCCGTGGGTACCCTGCGACGAGGCAAGCTGCTCCGCGTGACCGGCCGTTATTTTTACAGCGTTCACCGAAACGTCAATAGTCGTACTTGCAAAATTCAGGAAATTTCGACTTCCTGTCTGCAATTCCAGACGGCTCAGCGTCTCAATTCACCGACAGCGCGGCGCGCGCCAGCGCGCGCTCCGACCGCGGCCCGCGATCCAACAGGTTTGAGTGGCGCGCGCGCGGCAGACTTGAGCGCGTCCTTCTCGGCCTTCTCGACGATGTCGGCCGCCGCGCGTACCGAGAAGCCGACGTAGATCCATACGTACGACCATGGGTTATAGAGATTGCCGAAGAAGATGCACACCGAGAGCCCGAGCATGCCGAAGACCAGCGAGATCATGTAGGGCCGCAGCGGCGCCGAGGCCGCCGCAATGGCGCGCACCGCCGTCGCCACGACCTGGTACTGAATGGTGAGGAAGGCGAACAGGCCGATCAGGCCGAGGCCGAACCACTGGTCGAGGTAGTAGTTGTGCGTCACCAGGACGAACATCGTGTCATACACCCGGAAGCCGAACCCGGTGAGCAGGGTGAGCGGATGCGACATCATCGTCGAGATCGCGGTCGACCAGATGGTGGTGCGGCCGGATGAGGCGACGCTCATCGACATGGCCATCGATTGGTTGAACAGACGGTCGCTGATCACCGCCCAGAATCCGGGCATGAGCAGCGCGGCCACTCCCACAGCAAGCACCACACACGTAAAGCCGAGGAGCGTCCAGATCACCACGCGCGATGTCGGCAGGTGGCGCCGACAGAGCCATACCGCTCCTCCATAGCCGACGACGACCCCGACGTAAGCTGCCCGTGAAATGGTGAGGATGAGCACCGCGATCGAGGCCAGCACGCCGGCATACCAGAGGAGTCTCGCTGTGCCGCGGCTCCCCAGCGCCACGGTGACCATCATCGGCAGTACGCACACGATCAGCGCCGCCGTATCGTTGGCGTGACCGAACACTCCGAAGACGCGATCGGCCTCGACGCCCTCCTGGCCGACCGTGATGCCGAGGTGGACGATGCCGGCTATGTCGGCGATCGTCAGGATGTTGGCGATGCCGATGCAGAGGGCGAGTGTCTTGGCGATCAGGAAGAAGTCGCGCTGCTCCTCGATACCGTAGAAATAGACGAAGAAGAAGAGCGCCGAGTCGACCAGGCCCGACTTGAGGGCGATGCCGTCCGGAATCGGCTGGTAACCCGGATAGTGGATCACCGTCACACAGGCCACCCACGTCAGGATGGCGTACGTGATCCACACGATGAAGGCAACATTGACGCTGGGCAGGCGCATGCGAAAGCGTCCGGTGAGGGCCATGCGGAACAGCAGCCCGAGCGCGATCGGATAGAGAAGCGCGTTCTTGACGCTCACGCCGGGCGCGAGGCTCATGCCCGCCTGGAAAGTATCGCTGCCGGCGAGTGTCACGATGAGTAGAACGTAGAGCAGACGCATGCGATCAGGCCTTGCGGCAAACGGTGGTGAGTGCCGGTACGCAGCGTCGTGCCCAGGCGAGCAGTGCCTGGGCCTCCGGCACCTTGAGCGCGAGGAGCAGCAGCCCGAACACGGTCGCGTAGACGGCCGTAGCGAGCGCCATGCCGGCGGCCCCGAGCATGTCCCTCCAGGCGGAGGTGGCGAGCACGACCGCCGCCAGGAGCGCGGCGCCCGCGACCCTGCCGATGCTGCCCCAGGGAATGAGCTCACCGAGGCTCACGCCGTAATGGCGCATGGTGGCCCGGGCGAGCCACACGGCCTCCACGACCGTCGAGAGCACGAGCGCCAACATCGCGCCTGCGACCCCGCCCGCCGGGATCAATACCACCAGCAGGAGCGCGCAGGCCACGATCGAGGCCACGCTGCTCGCCACCAGCGGCCGCGTTCGGTTGAGGGCACGCAGCGCCGGGGCGAAGTCGAAGCATTCGCGCACCACGACCAGCAGATAGATCTGCAGGATCCGCGCCGCCGGCGCGTAGCTGGCGCCGAATACGGTCGTGACCAGAGGCTGCGCGTAACGCCACACGACCACGACTACGGGCAGGAGCAGAATGGTGTTGAGTACGGTGGCTCGCCGCCAGAGCGCGAGCGGATGCTCGCGCGTGTCGCGATCGCGCCGCACCATCTCCGGCAGCACGACCGCGGAGACCGAGTTGCGCAGCGTCAGCACCACGGGCTCGCCGAATTTGCCGATCGTGTATTGCGCGAATGCCACCACGCCGAGCACTTTGGTGACGACCAGGCTGCTCAAGTTGCGATTCAGCGTCGCCAGCACGGAGGCCGTTCCCGACGGCACGCAGTACCTGAGCTGCTCGCGCCACGGATCGGGGAGCGGTGGCTCCGCTGCGCTGCGATCCGCCGCGCGCATGAGCACCAGCGCGCCGAGCACCCGCAGCGCCTCGAGCGCAATCAGCGCCCAGATGATCGTCCGCACATCGTGCGTCAAGGCCGCGGCCACGATCGCCACGATCACGCGAGCCGCGAGCCGCACCGAGGTGTACACGAAAATCAGCCCGGGACGATCCGTCACCACCCAGTACCAGTCCCAGAAATCGAGGTTGGAGCAGAAAAGCGTGTACAGGCAGATGGGCAGCAGCAGCGAGCCGACGATGCGGCCGCCGGTGGCGCGGTCGAGTACCGTGAGGCCAATGACAGTGATCAGACTGCTGCAGGCGATGAGCACGGCGGTCTGCCGGACGGTTCGCCAGCGGCACGCCGGCTGAGCCGGAATGCAGTAGAGGACGCTGTCGTTGATGGAGAAGACGGCGATGGTCTGCAGCACCGAGGCGTACAGCAGGAATTCGCGGTAGCGGCCGAACTGCTCGACCGTGAGCAGGCGCACCAGAATGACGGGACTGATGAGCAGCAGCCCGTAATTGGCGAGACGCGACAGCGTCAGGATCGCGGCCCGGTTGCCGACGCCTGACATGCGCTCACCTGTCCGGGGCGGTACGGACCGCCGCCTGCAGAGGATGACCGGGTGCATCCACCTTCCACACGTCCGTCAGGCGGTCTCGACCTACGTAGACCAGGTGGAACGCGGGCGAGTCGAGCACTTGCTCGATGCCGCGGCCGCGCATGACCGTTTTTCTGTCGTTGGCGTTCTCGCCGCTGCCGATGACGTAGATGGCGCCACGATCGCGGCTGTGCACCAGTCGTTCCAGTTGCGCGCCGCTACCGATCAACGGCGTATCGGTGTATTCATCGACCCACCGGCCGTCGACCTTGCGCAGAAAGGTAGCCGCCTCCTCCCGGTCCTCGAGCCAGTAGTCGACATGCCCGAGGTAATAGGTCTGCACGAGGGGATCCTCGGCGACGATGATGTCGTCGGGACCCGGATGCAGCGACTCGACGAACCGCGCGGCGCCCTGGTGATCGGGGTAATTGGCATACGTCGGGTTCACCGCGGCGCGCAGCCGCACGGGGTCAACGACGAGGATGCACAAGAGGATGGCGGCTGCCGAGGCAGCGCCGCTGGTCATATTACGCGCGCCAGTCCATTTGCGGGTTGCCGACTGGCCGATCGCGAAAGCCGCGAGCAGCAGCGGCAGCATCTGTCCTTCGACGTAACGCTGCTCCGGGTTCCACTGGAAGCAGCCGATCTGCAGCAACGGGATCCAGACCCCGAGTGTCAGGAACAAGAGGTAGTCGGGGATCGGCCGGCGGTGAGCCAGCCGCCAGAGTCCCACGGCGAGGCCGCAGACGACGAGGAGGAGCGCCGCCACCGAATAGCTCGACACGGCCATGAAAGTGCGTACGCTGGGCCAGCCGAGCAACAGGCCCAGGCTTTGCGACAGTGTGCCGGACTTGTGCGCCAGCAGATAGCCGACTTCCGCCGCTGCGAGCAGCACGCACACGGCGAAGTAGAGTCCGAGCCGCGCCGCGGACAGCTTGCCGTCACGGCGCGCGAGCACCAGCGCCGCGATGATCAGCAGCGCCGCCACGTGGTCCAGGCGGGACACCTGCGCCACGAGGCTCGCAGCCAGCAGGATGACGGGCAGCCGGCCGCGGGCGCCGATCACATACCAGGAAAGCGCGAGCGCCGGGAAGACCATCACCAGCGGCCACAACAGATGCAGCGGCGGTGCCATGGCGCGCGGCCCATTGACCGGTGTCCCGGCGATGGCGCCCAGCGTGTGTGGGTACGCGACGTTGATCCAGTGATTCAGCAGAGCAAACTCCACTGCAATGGCGACGAAGGCCACGGCTCCCTGCCACAAGCGACGGCGGTCACCGCGCAGCAGACCCGGCATGAAGCAGAGCCACGCGGCGAAGATCGACAGCGTGTGGAATTCGAGGCTGACCGCCATCTCGAGCACGGCGGCGACCAGGTATGCGTTGCGTCCGCTACGCTCCCACGCAAAAAGGAGCGCCATGAATGCCGTGACTCCTGTCACGAGGAACACGTACATGCGCGCCGTCTGTGCGTCCTCGATGAACGCCGGGAGGAGTGCCACGACGGCCGTCAACGCGAGATTCCAACGCGGCTCGAGAAAGCGCCGGCCGGCCAACCAGGTGCAGAGGATGAGCAGTACGCCGCAGATCGCCGACGGCAGTCGGAACGTCCACGGGCCGGGGCCGCCGAAGAGGCGTGCCGATCCCGCCATGAGATAGAGTTGCGCCATCGCGCGCGGATAGACGAAACCGCTCGGCATCTCCGGCGTGCCGTATTGAAGCAAGTGTATCGCCGGCAGCGCCATCGTCTTCTCGTCTCCATGAAGACCGACATTGCCGAGACCCCAGAAGCGCACGATCGTCCCGGCGGCGACGATCAGCACGAGGAGCGCGAGCGCCCGGCCGTGTGCCCGCGCGCGCGGACGGGTATCCTCGAAAAATGAGGCAAACCCCCGCAGGACAGCCTCCATTAGTACGCCTTCTCGTCCCGCAGCACCCGGACGGCCGTCAGGAGCAGGATCTTGACGTCCAGCAGCGGCGTCCAGCGCCTGAGGTATTCCAGGTCGTAGTTGACGCGTGCCTGCATTTCCTCGATGCGCGAGGTTTCGCCACGGCAACCGTTGACTTGCGCCAGCCCCGTCATGCCCGGCGGCACCTTGTGCCGGATCATGTAGCCCTTGATGAGCTTGCGGTATTGCTCATTGTGCGCCACTGCGTGCGGCCTCGGGCCGACCAGGCTCATCCGCCCCTGGAGCACGTTGAAGAGCTGCGGCAGCTCATCGAGCGAGTAACGACGCATGAACCGCCCGACACGCGTGATGCGGGGGTCCTGTCTTCTCGCCTGCACGATCTGCTCGCCGTCCTCGACCACCATCATGCTGCGGAACTTCCACACGATGATTTCGCGGCCATCGAGTCCGTAGCGGCGCTGCGGGAAGATGATCGGGCCGGCAGAGGAGTAGCGCACCATGACGGCGAGCGCGAGCATCAGCGGCGCGGCGACGATCAGAATGGAGGCGGCGAAGGCGATGTCGGTGATTCGCTTGATGATGCCGCGATAGCCGCAGAACGGCGTCTCGCAGAGGGCGACCACCGGGATGCCGAAGAGCTCGCCACTGCGCGCCTGAATCAGGTCGAAGGCGAAGATGTCAGGGACGTAATAGATCGACACCGTGGTGTCGCGCAGCTCGTCCAGCAGTCGCATGACCCGCTGGATGTGCCGCACCGGCAGGGCGACGAAGACGACATCGATGCGCCGCCGCTTGATGAACGCGGTCAGCTCCGGCAACCGGCCGAGGAGGCGCGCACGCTCCCCGGGAACGCCCAACCGCTGTGCGCTGCGATCATCGAAGAAGCCTTCCACCTTCAGGCCCGTGAGCTCGCCGCTCTCGCCGATCCGGCGCGCCAGTGCGACGCTGATCTCGTTGCAGCCCGCGAACGCGACGCGTCGCACCATCGAGGGATCGTACATCAGCCGGCGTCTGAGCTCCTGCAGACAGAGCATCACGACAATGAGGATCGCCGGTGTCGCCACGATCCAGGACACGACGACCCGGCGCGAGAAGTCGACGGAATACTTGGTGACGAAGCCGACGGCGAGCAGGATGGCTATGATGACCATCCAGCGCACGAGTATCCTGCCGGCTAACGGCCACGAAGGCGACAGCAGCTGCGGCGAGCCCTGCGGCCGCGCGGTCGGCAACGGCAGGAGTATCGAGAGGGCCGCCACCAGCACGGCCAATACGATGAAGAAGCCCTTGAATTGCGCCCGGTAGAGATCACACAGACCGAGCAGCAGTCCCGCCGACACCGCCGGCGGAGCGATCGCCTCGAGGAGCGCCACGAGCGCGATGGAAAAGCTGCGGGTGAATGAGAGTGCGTCGCTGGTCATCCGAGTGGAGCCTCCGGCGAGGCAGCACGCCCCCGGACGACCCTCACTGAAGCAAGCATCGCTCCTGATCTAGTTGGGTTGGCGCAACTCGCTGCCGGCGGTCCGTCAGGCGCGAAGCCCCAGCTCGCGGTGCCAGATTTCCAGGCTGAGGAGCGACCAGAGCAGCTTCTCGTGGTTCTGCCGGCCGGAGGTGTGCTCATCGACATAACCGCGCAGCACCTGGGGATGGTAGTAGTCGCGGGTCTGCGATTCCCCTCCCAGCAGATGGTCCGTCAGATAGCCGCGCATGCTGCCGCGGAACCATTCGTTCACCGGCACGCGAAGGCCGATCTTGGGCCGCTCGAGGATCGCGGCCGGCAACACCCGGCGCATCGCCTCGCGCAGGATGCGTTTGGTGGTGAAGCCGCGCACCCGCCACTCGTCTGGCAGCCCGGAGACGAAGGCCGCGAGCTGGTGATCCATGAACGGCATGCGCGCCTCGAGCGAGGCGGCCATGGTCATGCGATCGCCGCGCTCGAGCAGGTTGTCCGGCAGCCAGCTCGTCTGGTCGAAATAGAGGATGTCGCGCAGCGCGGTGTTGCCGTGGAAGGAGTCGAACCCATGCGCGGCCGTAGGGTTGACTCGCGGCGCGCTGAGGCGGGTGAGCCGGCAGCGCTCGGCGCCGGACAGCGCCCCGAACCAGCGCGGCAGGCGCTCGCGCGGATCGGCGAGGCTCAGGTTGGCGACGGCCGTCTTGGCGCGCCGGAAACGATAGGGCAGCGACCGGCAGAGGGGCTCGATCAGGCCGTGGCGCACCGCCGTGGGCATGCGCTGATAGGTGCCGACGTAGCGCTCGAACACATGCTTGGGATAACCGCCGAGGAACTCATCGGCCCCCTCCCCCGTGAGCACCATCTTGACCGTGCGCCGCGCTTCGCGCGCCAGCAGATAGATCGGGATGTCGGACGGCTCGGCCACCGGCGCATCGCGATAACGCACCAGCGCGGGCAGATGCTCCATCAGGTGCTCCTGCGACACCGTCAGCTCGTGGTGGTCGGTGTGAAACTGCTCGGCGATGGCGCGGGCGTAGGCGAGCTCGCTGTACTTGGACTCGGCGAATCCCACCGAGAAGGTCTTCACCGGGTGCGTGGAGTGGCGCGACATCATCGCGACCACCGCGGAAGAGTCGATGCCGCCGGAGAGAAAGGCGCCGAACGGCACGTCCGAGATCATTCGCACTCGCACGGCCTCATCGAGCTGCTCGAGAAAGACCGACACCGGATCCTCGGCCGTCGCCGCCGCCGTCGCCAGCTTGCCGTCATCCGGCACGAAATATGGCGTCTCGAGCACCGCACCGCGCTCGCACACCAGATAGCTCCCCGGCATCAGCTTGCGGATGCCCTGCAGCAGGGTCGCCGGCGCGGGTACGTAGCGGTAGGCGAAACAATCCCAGAGAGCATCGCGGTCGACTCGCCGCGAAACGCCTGGAAACGCGAGGAGGGCTTTGATCTCCGAGGCGAACAGCAACCGGCCGTCGGCTTGATGGAGAAACAGCGGCTTCATGCCATACCGGTCGCGCGCCAAAAGCAGCCGCTCGCGGTTGGCATCCCAAATGGCGAAGGCGAACATGCCGCGGAAGCGGGTGACACATTCCGGTCCCCACTCCTCGTACGCATGCACGATCGTCTCGGTGTCGGAGCGGGTGCGGAAAGCATGTCCCTTCGCGATGAGCTCCTCGCGCAACGCCGGGAAGTTATAGATCTCGCCGTTGAAGACGATCTGCACCGTGCCGTCCTCGTTCGCCATCGGCTGATGCCCGGTGTCGAGATCGATGATGGCGAGGCGCCGGTGCGCGAGTCCCACGCTGCGGTCGCCGGCGCGCGTTACGGCCTCGAAGAAACCCTCGTCATCCGGCCCGCGGTGCGCGATCGCGGCGGCCATGGCGCGCAGCGCGGCGCCGCGCTCGTCGCCGCGTCCGGACGCAAAGTAGCCCGCTATTCCGCACATATCGCTGTCCCCACGCTGGCGTTTCTGCTCGGGAGGCGGGTAAGCTCAGCAAGCCGGATGCCCATCGCCGCGCACGCCGCCCGCCACCGCCTGCCTGACGTCAGGCGACGCTTTGTCTGTCATGTGCGACGAGCGATTTATCGCGCAGATTCAGACATTTAGTTAAATCGCCTCGCTGAAGCAGACGCCACATGTCGGCCTGACCCGACGGCGCAGGCCCCTGAACGCTTCGGTACTGCTCGGCAACGCTTGTGCTCACGCCAAGTTGACCCGCCGTAGAGGCCCTTCACGGCTCTTGGCACACCCATTGCACCGGGTCAGGCGCGCCGCCCGTCGCACGGCGGCGCAAAGGGCACAGTCCGCCGAAAGGTGGGCTTCGCAAAACTTCCGGTCTAACGGCGCGAAGCCTACGACAGCGGGGTTGCCGGGGTGGTCCTGAGCACCGGGCGCGCGAGCGCGCGATTCAAGACAGCCTCGTGAAGAAAAGGCCGCGCTGCGGCTGAAGGCTTCGAGCAATCTCCCGACCCGTGGCTCGCCCGCGATGCCGGCAACGGATCGCACAGTTCGGGGGATCCATGAGGAACGCCAAACGGGGGCGCGGGTCGCGCCGTGGGTTTTATCTTTGTGTCGTCGCAGCGCTGGGATTCGCACTCTGCGGCTGCGGCGGTGGCGGCTCCGGAGCAGCCAGCTCCAGCTCAAGTGCCGCTGACGCCACCTCCGTGGCCCCGCCGACGGGGAGCAGCGCGGACGTCACGCTCAACTGGATGCCGCCGACGGAAAACACGAACGGCACGGCACTGACCAACCTGGCCGGCTACGACATCCACTACGGGACGTCTTCAGGCGACTACACCCAGAAGGTTTCCGTCTCCAATCCGGGTATCGCGACCTACGTCGTCGATAACCTGACACCCGGGACCTATTACTTCTCGGTCGGCGCCGTGAACTCGCAGGGCGTCGAGAGCCCGCTGTCGTCCGAAGTCGCCGCGACGGTAAACTGACGGGGGGAGAATGAGGAACGCCAAACGGGGGCGCGGCTCGCGCCATTGGGTCTATTTTGCTGTTGCCGCGGCCTTGGGACTCGCACTCTCGGGCTGCGGCGGTGGCGGCGGGTCCGCAGCCGCCGCGGCAAGCTCGACGTCGACGCAGAGTACGGTGAGCGCTCAGAGCACCTCGGCAGGCAGTGGCACGTCCGCCAGCACTGGGACCTCGGCTACCACCAGCACATCGGCTGGCGCCGGCACCTCGACCGGCAGCACCCCCGGTAGCGGCAAGACGGTCGGGACCGGTGCCGGCTCCACCACCGGCACTTCACCAACCGTCCATGCCAATAGCGTGACGATCAACTGGGTTCCGCCGACGGAGAACACCAACGGCTCGCCGCTGACGAATCTCGCCGGCTACAACATCCACTACGGCACTTCCTCGGGCAGCCTGTCGAAGAAAATCGCCCTTTCCAATCCCGGCATCGCCACCTTCGTGGTGAGCAACCTGTCGCCGGGCAGGTATTATTTCGCCGTCGCCGCGGTGAACTCGGCCGGCGCGGAGAGCCCCCTTTCCGCCCAGGTCAGCGCGACTGTAACCAATTGATCGTCTGCGCCCGACGACAGTTTCCACTGCCGAGCTCACGCGCCTAGAATGATTGCCGAGCACCGGGCCTATGCGCCGGTGCGCGGCGATCAGCTCGCTGAGGTGCTGCCATGAGTATCGTCCGCGCGCTTCGCGCGCCCTCCGGCTTCTGCCGGTCCCTCGCCCTCTGGACCCTGTGCGCCCTTGGCGCCATGACGCTGGCCGGCTGCGGCGGTTCCTCGGGGATGTCGTCCTCCGGGGACGCCAATTCGATGCCGAGTACTTCCGTGGCGCAGCAGTCGTGCAGCGGCTGCGGCACGGCGATGGTGTCCCTCACCGATCAGCCGGGCGACTTCGTCAGCTACATCGTCAATGTCGACTCCCTGACGCTCACCCGCTCCGACGGTACCGTCGTGCAGACAGTGCCGGTGACGACACAAGTCGATTTTGCTCAGCTCGTCAGCCTCTCCGAGATCGTCAGCGCCGACCAGATCCCGGCGGGCCACTACGTGTCCGCGGCGCTCACTCTCGATTTCACCAACGCCACCATTGTCGTCGACACCACGGGCGGTGATGTCACGGTGCCGGCGGCCGACATTCTCAGCGGCACCACGGGTCAGCCGCTGACGGGACAGGTCACGCTGACGCTGTCTCTCAACTCGGACCAGCAGCTCGTCGTCACTCCGGGCACGATCGCGAACCTTGCCCTCGACTTCAACCTGCTGGCTTCCAACACGGTGGCTCTCACTGCGAATCCCATCACCGTCACCGTCAGCCCGACCCTGACGGCGAGCCTGACCCCGGATACGACCAAGCAGATTCACGTACGGGGACCGCTGGTCAGTGTGAGCACGAGCGCAAACGATTACGTCATCGACGTGCGGCCGTTCCAGGATCAGAGCAACACGACGGGTCAGGCGACGATCGCAACGACCAGCTCGACCACGTATCTGATCAACGGCACCAGCTATATGGGGAGCGCCGGTCTGGCGCAACTCGCCATGCTCACGGCGGGAACTCTCACCTCGACTTACGGTACTTGGGACCGCACTTCGGGGACGCTCACCGCGACACAGGTGCTGGTGGGCCCGATCGTCGAGGGAACCACGACGAGCGCCGTGCAGGGCACGGTGCTGGCGCGTAGTGGCGATACGCTCACGGTCGGCAACGGACTCCTGTACCAGCCTGAAGGCGGCGGCCTCCTCTTCCAGAGGCAAGTCAGCGTCACCATCGGTACCGGCACGACCGTCATCGAAGAGGGCCAGTCCGGCTCCTTCACCGCCAGCGACATTTCCGTCGGCCAGGTGGTGCGGATAGCGGGGACACCGGGCACCGTCAGCTCCGGTACGCCGACGATGGACGCCACCGCTGGCACTGCTTTCCTGTTCCCGACGACCGGCGTGGGGCTGGTGACGGCGACCGCGACAGGCTCCGTAACGGTGAGTCTGCAGGACCTCGGCAATGCCGACGCCGGGTCACTCGATTTCACCGGCACCGGCGCCACGTCGCAGCAGGATGCGACCGCCGCCTCCTACCAGGTATCCGTACCCTCCTCGCTCGCAGCCGCGGCCAATGGCGTAGCGGTGGCATTCGCGGGATTCGTGACGCCCTTTGGCTCGGCACCCCCGGACTTCGCGGCCAATACGCTGAGCAACTTCGGCGAGACTCAAACGCTGTTCGACGCGCGTTGGGCTTCCCCCGGGATCACGGCGCCCTTCAGCATCCTCACCGGCTCGGAGCTGCTCCTGAGCCAGGCAACGCTGCAGGCGAGCCCGGTGAGCGCAGTCCGGATCGGCTGGCTGACGGTGGGGGCCGCGAGCCTGAGCGGCGGACTGCAGCTTTTGCCCGATACGACCGGAGCCGCGCCACAGTCGTTTGCGATCGTGCACGAGCAGAGCCACACGATCGACAGCTTCAGCACCTTCAATGACTTCGCCAGCGCCCTGACGACGGCTCTCAACGGCACGACCGGCCTGTTGCAGGTGATGGCGGAAGGCTCCTACACCAGCGGCGCGCTCACTGCGGACCACGTGATCGTGGCACTGAATAACTGAGTCGATGCCTACTGAAGCGTGCTCTTCAGCGTCTCCGTCACCCCCTCATTGCGCGTCTTGAGCTGCGTGCTGTTCCAGCCGCCGCCCATGGCATCGATCAGATCGGCACTCGCCACCAGACGCTGGCTCTGGACGTTGAGGGCGGTGATCTCGGCATTCAGCCGCGTGGTCTGCGCGACGATGACGCTCGAATAGGCGGCAGTGCCGGCCCGGTACTGATTGAGGGTCAGAGTCTCCGAGCGCTCCGCGTCCACCACGGCTTCATTCTCCTGCGTATAGTCGGTCTGCAGGTAGTTGAGCGTCGCCAGATCGTCCTCGACCTGTTGGAAAGCGGTAAGCACGGTCTCACGGTAAGTAGCGACCGCTGAATCGTACAGGGCCCGATTCTCGCGGATCTGTCCGAGGATCGCCCCGCCCTGGAACAGCGTCTCCGCCACCGACGGGCCGAACGACCATACCTGGTTGCCGGCGCTGATCAGATGCGAGAGCGAAGAGGACTCGTAACCGAAGGAGCCGGAGAGCGTGAGGCTCGGGAACCAGGCAGCCTCGGCGACACCGATTTCGGCATCGGCGCTCTCGAGGTCGCGCTCCGCCCCGGCGATGTCAGGCCGGCGAAGCAGCAGCTCTGACGGCACACCTGTCGGTACGACCGGCACCGTGGAAGTGAAGTCTCCTTGCGCGAGAGTCAGCTCCGAGGGCGCCTTGCCGACCAGCACCGCGATGGCGTGCTCGAATTTGGCGCGGCTGAGCTCGACCTCGTTCTCCTGAGCGATGGTGTTCTCGAGCAGCGTGCGCGCCGAGTAGACATCGGCGAGCGTCGTGGTGCCGGCGTTGACCTGGCTCTGAGCGATCTTGAGCGATACCTGGTAGTCCTGCACCGAGGTCTTCAGCAGCCGCAGCTCCTGCTCCGCGGCCCGCAACTGAAAGTAATCCTCCGCCAGCGTCGCCTGCGCGGAGAGGCGCGCGGCAGCGACATCCGACGCGCTCGCCTGTGCCTTCGCCACATCGCTCTCGACCTCGCGGCGGATCTTGCCCCAGATGTCGAGATCCCAACTCGCCGTGCCGTCCGCATCATAGAGCGAGCGGGTCCCGGACCCGGTCTGCACGAAACCGGAGGGACCCGAAAGAGCCCCACTGCGGCTCCCCGAACCACCGCTGCGAGTGGCGCCGCCGCTGAGCCCGATGCCCGGGAAGAGGCTTCCCCGCGTGATGGTCACCGCTTCCCGGGCGGCGTAGTAGTTGGCCACCGCCACCTTGAGATTCTGATTCGATACCTCGACCTGCTCCTCGAGCAGGGAGAGCGCCGGATCGTCGTAGATCGACCACCACCGCTCATTGGCAACCTGCGCCGGAGCGGCCGGCTTCCAGCCCTGGCCCTCCTTGAAGGTCACCGACGGTGGCGCCGAGGGCCGGTGGTAGTTCGGCCCGATGGCGCAGGCCGTCAGCGTCAGCGCGCACGCGGTGCCTAGAGCCAAGGTCGCGACAGGCTTGCGGGTCATGCGGCGTGGGCTCCTGTTGGGGGGGATGACGGCCGCCTTTGACGACGACCGAACGTTCTCATTGTCCATGAGCGGAAGCGGTCCAGATAGATGTAAACGATGGGGGTCGTGTAGAGGGTCAGGATCTGGCTGATGAAGAGACCGCCGACGATGGCGATGCCTAAGGGACGGCGCATCTCCGACCCCTGCCCCGTCATGACGGCGAGCGGCAACGCCCCGAGCATGGCGGCCATGGTGGTCATCAGAATCGGCCGGAAGCGCAGCAGGCACGCATCGTGGATCGCCTGCTGGGCGCTCTCGTGCCCGCCGCGCTGCGTCTCGAGCGCCACGTCCACCATCATGATGGCGTTCTTGAGGACAATGCCGATCAAGAGGATGACCGCGATCAGCGCGATGAGAGTGAAGGACTCGCCGGTGATCAACAGCGCGATCACGGCGCCGATACCGCTCGAGGGTAGGGTCGACAGGATCGTGATCGGCTGCACCAGACTCTCGTACAGCACGCCGAGAACGATGTAGACGGCTAGGAGCGAAGCGAGGACGAGCAGCGGCTCTTCCGCAATGGTCTGTTGAAAAATCTTGGCCGTGCCGGCGAACTCGCCATGGACCGTGATCGGCACGTGCAGCTGCTGCATGGTGCTGTCGATCGCCTTGACCGCCGTGCCGAGCGGCTCACCTTCGGCCGTGTTGAAGGAGAACGTCGTCGCGACGAAGGGGCCCTGATGGTTGACGGCAAGCGGCGTGACACCCGGGCCGTAAGAGCTGAAGGCGGCGAGCGGCACCATGGTCTCTTCGCAGGTGCTGAGCGCCGCGCCCGTCGAGGCCCGGCCCGTGCTGTTGGTGAGCTGGTTCTGGGCGAAATTCTCCGCCGCATTGATCTGCGCTGCGCCCGAGCTGCCCGAGCCTGAGCCGCAGGCGGCGCTGGAGGTCGAAGTTATCGAGGAGTCGCGGGTCGCGGTCGTGGAGCTCGCACTGGCTCCAGCACTGAAGGCGCCAGGCGCCGCCGCGGTCGACTGCGTCCCGCCGAGCGCTCCGCCCGCCGTGCTGACATATATGTCCTTCAGGGTATCGGGGCTCTGCCAGAACTGCGGCGCCACCTCCATCACGACGTGATACTGATTCATGTCC
>JBOIAB010000214.1:0-6267 GCA_050738635.1 Steroidobacteraceae bacterium | reverse complement strand
ACCTGCTGGTGCCATTCGCCAAGGGCGGCAAGGTGGGCCTCTTCGGCGGCGCCGGCGTCGGCAAGACCGTCAACATGCTGGAGCTCATCAACAACATCGCCAAGCAGTACAGCGGCCTGTCCGTGTTTGCGGGCGTCGGTGAGCGCACCCGCGAGGGCAACGACTTCTATCACGAGATGATCGAGTCGGGCGTCATCGACCCGAAGACGCTGTCGAACTCGAAAGTGGCCATGGTTTACGGCCAGATGAACGAGCCGCCGGGCAACCGTCTGCGGGTGGCGCTCACGGGCCTCACGATGGCGGAGTACTTCCGCGACGAGAAGCACGAGGATGGCGGCAAGGGCCGTGACGTGCTCTTCTTCATCGACAACATCTACCGTTACACGCTGGCGGGCACGGAGGTCTCGGCCCTGCTCGGTCGCATGCCATCGGCGGTGGGCTACCAGCCGACGCTGGCCGAGGAGATGGGCGTATTGCAGGAGCGCATCACCTCCACCAAGACCGGCTCGATCACTTCCATCCAGGCGGTATACGTCCCTGCGGACGATCTGACGGACCCCTCGCCCGCCACGACTTTCGCGCATCTCGATGCGACCGTGGTGCTCTCCCGCCAGGTGGCCTCGCTCGGCATCTATCCGGCGGTGGACCCGCTCGACTCCACCAGCCGGCAGCTCGACCCGCTGGTGGTTGGCGAGGAGCATTACAACACCGCGCGCGGTGTGCAGGCGGTGCTGCAGCGCTACAAGGAGCTGCAGGACATCATCGCCATCCTCGGCATGGACGAGCTGTCGGAGGATGACAAGCAGATCGTCTACCGTGCCCGCAAAGTGCGCAATTTCCTCTCGCAGCCCTTCAACGTCGCCAAGGTGTTCACCGGCCAGGATGGCAAGATCGTGCCGCTCGCCGACACCATTCGCGGCTTCAAGGGTATTCTCAACGGTGAGTTCGACTCGCTGCCGGAGCAGGCCTTCTACATGGTCGGCTCGATAGACGAGGCGGTGGCGAAGGCGAAGACGCTGCAGTAGAGGTCCCACATGGCCACCATTCACGTCGACATCGTCAGCGCCGAGGGCGAGATCTTCTCCGGAGAGGCGGCGATGGTGTTCGCCCCGGCTTCGGAGGGCGACATCGGAGTGGCGCCGAGGCACGCGCCGCTCCTGTCGCTGCTCAAGCCGGGCGAGGTGCGGGTGCAGACCCCGGACGGACAGGAGCTGCATTTCTTCGTCGGCGGCGGCGCGATCGAGGTGCAGCCCGCGAAAGTGACCGTGCTGGCCGATACCGCGCTTCGCGCCAAGGACATCGATGAGGCGGCGGCGCTGGCGGCGAAGCAGCGGGCCGAGGAGGCCCTGAAGGATCGCAGTGGGCACATCACGCAGGCGGAGGCGCTGGCCGAGTTGGCCCGGGCCGCGGCGCAGTTGAAGATTATCGAGCGGTTGCGCAAGCTGAGAAGCTGAGGATTCCTTCCAGGCTCGCGATCAACGCTCCGATCATAGGATCGCCATGGCCAAATCACCTTCCGCGGACGCCCGCTCGCCCCTGTCTGTCATCATCCTCGCCGCGGGCGAGGGGAAGCGGATGAAATCCGCGCTGCCGAAGGTTTTGCAGCCGCTCGCCGGGCGGCCGCTGCTGTCCCACGTAGTCGATACCGCCCGCTCGCTCGAGCCTGCGGCGATTCATGTCGTCTATGGGCATGGAGGCGAGCGCGTGCGCGAGGCGCTGGCGGCGCAAGCGCTGCAGTGGACGTTGCAGGCGCAGCAGCTGGGGACCGGACACGCAGTGCTGCAGGCAATTCCGCATGTGCCTGAC
Organism: Steroidobacteraceae bacterium; assembly: GCA_050738635.1. Taxonomy (GTDB): domain Bacteria; phylum Pseudomonadota; class Gammaproteobacteria; order Steroidobacterales; family Steroidobacteraceae; genus 13-2-20CM-66-19. The sequence continues at coordinate 4,461 of JBOIAB010000214.1, read as the reverse complement.
GACCATATGGCCCTGATTCTGTATGGCGACGTGCCGCTTCTCAGCCGTCAGACTCTCGTGCAGCTGGTGGCACTTGCCGGGCCACGGCAGGTGGCGTTGCTGACGATGACCGTCGATGATCCGACGGGCTATGGACGGATCGTGCGCGATGCCAAGGGGCGGGTGCAGCGGATCGTGGAGCAGAAGGACGCCTCGGCCGAGGAGCGCGCGATCCGGGAATGCAACACGGGGGTGATCGCCGCGCCGGCCAAACTCATAAAGCACTGGCTGCAGGGATTGAAGGCCGAGAACTCGCAGCGTGAGTACTATCTCACCGACATCATTGCAATGGCCGTGAAGGACGGGGTTGCGGTGAATCCGCTGGGATGCGCCGCGGCCATCGACGCCCTCGGGGTGAATGACAAGGTGCAGCTGGCGTTGCTCGAGGCGGAGTGCCGGCGGCGCGCTGCGCGCGAGCTGATGCTGGCGGGGGTGACCATTGCGGATCCGGCGAGAGTCGACATTCGCGGGCGGGTGACTCACGGCAGGGATGTGTTCCTCGACGTCAACGTTGTGCTCGAAGGGACCGTGAAGCTGGGGGATCGCGTGCGCATCGGCCCGGGATGTGTCGTCCGCGACGCCGAGATAGGCGATGACACACAGGTTTTCCCGCATTGCGTCATCGAAGGGGCGGTGATTGGCGCCGGTTGCAATATCGGCCCCTTTGCCCGGTTCAGACCGACATCCCGTCTGTCCGCAAGTGTCCACGTCGGCAATTTCGTCGAGGTGAAGAATTCGACTATGGCGGCGGAGTCGAAGGCCAACCATCTCTCGTATGTCGGCGATGCGCAGGTCGGTGCCAGAGTCAACATCGGCGCCGGCACGATCATCGCCAACTACGACGGTGTCAACAAGCACCGTACCGTGATCGAGGATGATGCCCATACGGGCTCCAATAGCGTCCTGGTGGCCCCGATCACCGTCGGGGCAGGCGCAACGGTTGCCGCCGGCTCGACAGTCGCGAATGAGGTCCCAGCGGGAAAGCTCACCATTGCGCGCGCCCGACAGACGACCGTCGAAGGCTGGAAACGACCTGCGAAGCAAAAGAAGTAGAGACGTCGCTCGCCGACGGTAAATCCGACGGCTGCTTGAATCTAACAGACGCCGTCTGAAACAGCGTGTTTTTGCGCAAATGCCGAGGCTATTGAGCTTCCGTGCCTACTGATTCCACGTAGACTGCCCGCCGCGAGGGCCGACATCGCGACCTGCAACAGGAATACGATCTCGCGCGCCGAGGACTCGAGCGGGTGACACCGGACGAGGCTGAAGAGTTGCGCAGCGCCTGGAGGTCATATGGCAGAGCGCGGTCGCCGCAACGGCGATGGCGACCGGGCAGCCTGAGCTCAGGTTCGGCTGCAGGTTACCGAGGCCTGGCATTGCAGCCTCGATCGGCGCTAGAGTCCGCCCGCCGGCGCCGGGCCGCGCACTTCGTTTCGCCTGCACATGCCAAAAAACATTGCCTCACTCGCCCAGTCCGTCCTCGGATCACTCGCAGCGGCGCTGCTCAGCCTCGCCGTGGCGGGCCCGGCACGCGCCGCCGACCTGCATACCGGCACGATGCCGCCGATCCGGCACGTATTCCTCATCGTGCTGGAGAACAAGTCGTTCGAGGGTGCCTTTGGCCCGGGCTCGCCCGCGCCGTATCTCGCCAAGACCCTGCCCGCCCGTGGTGCCCTCCTGACGCAGTACTATGCGACCGGACACTGGAGTCTCGACAACTACATCGCCATGGTGAGCGGACAGGCGCCGAATCCCGCGACCCAGGGTGATTGTCCGCAGCCGATCGAGTTCCAGGCGGCGAGTCCTGCCCTGGATGCGCACGGGCAGCTGCTCGGAGCGGGCTGCGTGTATCCCGCCGTGGTGAAGACTTTGCCCGATCAGCTCGAGCCCGCGGGACTCACCTGGAAGGGCTACATGGAAGACCTCGATCGCGATCCGGCTCGCGACCGACCGCAGACCTGCACGCCCGGCCGGATCGGGCAAGGCGATCAGACAGAGCATGCGGCCAGCGGCGATCAATATGCCGCTAAACACGACCCATTCGTCTACTTCCACACCATCCTCGACGATCCTGGCCGCTGCGGCGCGCACATCGTCAACTTGCACAAGTTGACGCGCGATTTGCGCAGCATCAGCAGCACACCGAACTACGCCTTCATCACGCCTAACCTCTGTAACGATGGCCACGACCTGCAATGTGCCGACGGCGAGACCGGCGGCCTGGTCGGGATCAACAGATTCCTGAAGAAATGGGTGCCCGTCATCACCCGCTCGCCCGCGTTTCGCAAGGACGGCCTCCTGATCATTACGTTCGACGAATCCGACGGCAAAGCCCCTGACGCCTTCAATGCCTGCTGCAACGAGAAGCCTTTGCCTACGGATCCGAATCAGGCGGGCTTCCAGGGGCCTGGCGGCGGCAGGATCGGAGCGGTGCTGCTCTCCCCGTACATCCGGCCCGGCACCACGTCCTCGGTGCCCTACAACCACTATTCGCTATTGCGCAGTGTGGAGGACGTGTTCGGACTCGGGCATCTGGGCTACGCGGCGGAGCCGGGATTGCGCCCATTTGGCCAGGACGTCTTCACGCGCCGCTAACGGATCCGGCCGAGCCGCAGAAGATTCACCAGGCCGACCAGGATTACCGCCCCGAGGAGCGATACCAGCACGGCGCTCAGGGTGAAGAAGCCCTGGGTGGGGAGCGGCCCGCCCAGGAAAGGCGCGAGGAGCCGTCCCGCGAGAAGCGCGCCCAGGATGCCGACCAGCGTGCTCAGCACAGCGCTGCGGTCGGCATTGCATCGCATGATCAGGCTGCCGAGAGAGCCGATCACGATGCCGACGATCATCCAGAGGAGGAAGAAGCTCATGGGGACCTCGAGCGAAATCCCAGCGGATTACCCTTCCTGAGCAGCCGCCGTGCCTGGCTACGCTGAGGCTTCAGCCCAGCGGCCCGGGGGTTCTCCTGCCCCGGAATTCAGGCAAACTGGCGCTCCTAGAAGATCCAAGGCTTGGCCATTATGTGCGGAATCGTCGGTGCCATCGCGGAGCGCAATATCGTCCCCATCCTGATGGAGGGGCTGCGGCGCCTCGAGTACCGCGGCTACGATTCCGCGGGCATCGCGGTCCTCAACGGTGGCGGCCAGCTTGCCCGGCTGCGTACCGTTGGCAAGGTAAGGATGCTCGAGGAAGCGCTCGAGCGCTCTCCGGCCACCGGTCAGCTCGGGATCGCGCACACCCGTTGGGCGACCCATGGAGTGCCGAGCGAGCGCAATGCCCATCCCCATGTCTCGCTGGACGGGCTGGCGATCGTTCACAACGGCATCATCGAGAACCATGAGGAGCTGCACGCGGATCTGTCACGCCGCGGGTACGAGTTCGCCTCGGAAACCGACACGGAGGTGGTGGCCCATCGTATTCACCATCACCTGGAAACTCTCGGTGACCTCTTCAAGGCGGTGCGCGCCACCGTGGCGGAGTTGGAGGGCGCCTACGCGCTGGCGGTCGTCAGCGAGAAAGACCCGGACCGGGTCGTGGCGGCGCGCCAGGGCTGCCCGGTAGTGATCGGATTGGGCGTCGAAGAGAACTTCGTCGCCTCGGATGTCTCCGCGCTGCTGCCGGTGACCCGGCGGTTCATATTCCTGGAGGAAGGTGACGTCGCCGAGATCCGCCGCAAGTCGGTGCGCATCATCGACGCCAATGGCAACACCGCCGAGCGGCCGGTGCACGAGAGCGAGCTCAACGCCGATGCGGCCGAGAAGGGCCAGTACCGTCACTTCATGCTGAAGGAGATCCACGAGCAGCCGCGCGCCATCGCCGACACGCTGCAGGAGCGCGTTGCCAATGGCCGCCTGCTCGAGGCCGCTTTCGGCCCCGCGGCGGCGGAAGTATTCAAGCGCACGGTCGGTGTGCACATCGTTGCGTGTGGAACCAGCTTCCATGCCGCGGCGACCGTCCGCTACTTCATCGAGCAGATCTGCCGCATTCCCTGTGCGGTCGACATCGCCAGCGAGTACCGCTATCGCAATCCGCTGGTGCCGCCCGGCTCGCTGTTCGTCACCATATCCCAGTCCGGCGAGACCGCCGACACACTGGCGGCGCTGCGCCTGGCGAAGGAGTCGGGGTACCTCTCGACGCTGGCCATCTGCAACGTTCCGGAAAGCTCGCTGGTGCGGGAGTCGGAGCTCGTCATGCTCACTCGCGCGGGTCCGGAAATCGGCGTGGCCTCGACCAAGGCATTCACGACGCAGCTCACAGCGCTCTCGATGCTCGTCATCGCGCTCGCCCGCCACCACGGAGCGGATGCGGAGCGTGAGCGCGGACTCGTGACACGCCTGGTGGAGCTGCCCTCCATCATCGAGAAGACACTCGCGCTCGATCCCGTCATCCACCGTCTCGCCGAGCGCTTCGCCGACAAGCACCACGCCC
>JBOIAB010000213.1:0-14855 GCA_050738635.1 Steroidobacteraceae bacterium | reverse complement strand
GCTCGAGGAGATGCGGGCGGTAATGGATGCGGTGCGCCGCGCGGGCATGCTGCCGGTGGGACTCGTGGGCGGATCCGCCGCGGTGGAGTTGTTGTCGGCGGCGCTCGGGCTGCCCGTGCTCGCGCCTTTCCGCTCGCAGACGCAAGTGGCACCGATCGTGCAGCCAGCACCGATCGCGCAGCCGGCAGAGCGCGCGGAGCCCGGCATTCCGGCGCTGATCCAACACCAGCCCGTGCGCTCGGGTCAGCGCCTGTATGCGCGCAGCCGCGATCTGGTGGTCACTTCCACCGTCGGCGCCGGGGCGGAGGCTATCGCGGACGGCTGCGTGCACGTCTACGGCTCGCTACGCGGCCGCGCTGTGGCCGGAGCGCGCGGCGAGACCAGTGCGCGGGTGTTCTGTCAGGAATTCCGTGCGGAGCTGGTATCGGTCGCGGGCGTGTTCCGGGTATTCGAGACCCTGCCACCGGAGCTTGCCGGCAAGCCGGTGCAGGCGTGGCTGGATGGCGACGATTTGCGTTTCGCCCCGATTGGCGGTTGAAATGTGATGGGGAGGCAAGATTGACCGAAATCATTGTGGTGACTTCAGGCAAGGGCGGCGTCGGCAAGACGACGACCTCGGCGAGTGTGGCGTGCGGCCTGGCCCGCCGCGGCAAGCGCGTGGCGGTGATCGATTTCGACATCGGTCTGCGCAATCTCGATCTCATCATTGGGTGCGAGCGCCGGGTCGTATACGACTTCGTGAACGTCATCCAGGGCGACTGCACGCTGAAGCAGGCGCTGATCAAGGACAAGCGTTTCGAGACCCTGCACGTGCTCGCAGCCTCCCAAACGCGCGACAAGGACGCTCTGACCCCGGAGGGCGTCAAACGGGTGCTCGATGAGCTGATCGCCGATGGCTTCGATTACATCCTGTGCGACTCTCCCGCCGGCATCGAGAAAGGCGCGCACCTGGCGATGTACTACGCCGATCGAGCGGTGGTCGTGGTGAACCCCGAAGTCTCATCGGTCCGCGACTCCGACCGGATCCTGGGACTGCTCGCCAGCAAGACGCAGCGCGCGGAACGGGGCAACGGCGGCGTCAAGGAACATCTTCTGCTGACGCGATACAACCCGAAGCGGGTCGCGAGCGGAGAGATGATGAGCGTAGATGATGTGAAAGAGATCCTGGGACTCGATGTGATTGGTGTGGTGCCGGAGTCCCCTGACGTCCTGGCCGCATCCAACTCCGGCGTTCCGGTGATCATGAACGATGAGAGTACCGCTTCGCATGCCTACGACGACGCGGTCGGGCGCCTCCTCGGCGAGGAGCTGCCGATGCGCTTCCTGGAGGAGCCGAAGAGAGGCTTCTTCGCACGGATGTTCGGAGGCTGATGTGGGGCTGCTTGCTCTATTTCGCCGCGCGCCCTCTTCGGCCAGTGTCGCCAAGGAGCGGCTGCGGATCATCGTTGCGCAGGAGCGTAGCGCGCGGGGCAGCCCGGATTATCTGCCCCTGCTGCGGCGGGAGATCCTGCAAGTGATCCACAAGTACGTCAATGTGGATCCGGAGGCGGTGCAGATCAACCTCGGAATCGAGCAAGGGCACGAGGTGCTCGAGCTGAGCGTGGCCCTGCCGGAAAAGGGCAGGGCCTAACCGGAGTTGCGCGCGGCCAGCCGACAGCGGCGGGCGACGGAGGAAGCCTGCACTGCCGCCGCCTCGTGGTAGCTTCAGGTGTTGCGTGCCGCGAGTTGCGGCAGATCGAGGGATCCCCGGCCATGATCCGAATCGCGCGAGCCTGCCTGCTCCTCACTGCTCTTTTCACTGGCGCCGCCGCCGTTGCGGTATCCGCCGCCGCGGCGAGTGATGCAGCCGCGCCTGCCGGCCCGGCGGCAGCCGCTCTCCACGACCTGATGCGGAGCGAGTGGCTGCGTGAAATGCGCGAAGATCCGCTGAAGGCTTCCGCTGACGGCTTTCACCAATATGACGGCCTCTGGCCTGATGTGAGTGTCGCGGCGCTCGCCCGCGAGCACCAGGAAGACAACCAGACGCTGCAAAAGCTCGCGGCCATCGACCGCGGCCGCCTCACCGGCGAAGACCAGATCAGCTACGACCTCTTCAAGTACCGTTACCAGATGCGGGTGGAGGATTACGGGCTCAAGGATCAGTTGATGCCGGTCACCGAGCTGGCTGGCATCCAGACCTTGAGGACGCTCACGCAGTCGCTGCGCTTCGAGAACGAGACGGACTACAGGCACTTCGTGCAGCGACTGCGGACTTTCAAGCCCTACATGGACGAGACGATCGCGCTACTGAAACAGGGTGTCGTGCAGGGCATGACCGAGCCGCAGGTGGTGATGCAGCGCGTGCCGCACCAGATCGCGCCCTATGTAGTCGCTGATCCGGCGGCGAGCCCGTTCTATGAGCCGTTCGAGAAGATGCCGGACATCATTCCCGCGGCCGAGCAGGCGCGGCTGCGTGCCGCGGCCAAAGCGGCCATCGTCAGTGAAGTCACGCCGGCGTATCGCGAATTCGAGCAGTACTTCGACCACGACTATCTGCCGCACTGCCGCCGCAGCATCGCGGCGCAGGCGCTGCCCAACGGCAAGGCCTACTACGCCTTCCAGGTGCGCGAGTACACGACCACCGACCTGACACCCGAGCAGATTCACGCCATGGGACTGCGCAAGGTCGCGCAGATCCATGCGCAGATGGAGCAGGTCTTCAGACAGATTGGCTTCAAGGGCAGCTACAAGGACTTCGTGCACTACCTGCGCACCGACCCGCGCTTCTACTACAAGGATCCGAAGCAGCTCCTCGACGCCTACCGCGTCGCGGCCAAGCGCGTCGACCCGCTGCTCGTGAACGAATTTCCGGTCCGGATCCTGCCGCGAGTCCCTTACGGCATCCGCCCCATTCCCGCATCGCTCGCGCCCGATACCTATCCGGCGTATTCCGACCCGCCCGCCGGCGATGGCAGCGTTGCCGGCTACATGTCGGTCAACCTCTACAAGCCCGAGAGCCGGCCGAAGTACGAGATCCAGGTGCTCACCTGTCACGAGGCGCGTCCCGGCCATCAGCTGCAGATCCCGATCACGATGGAGCTGCACAACCTGCCGGACTTCCGCCGCTTCGACTATTACAGCTCCTATGGCGAGGGTTGGGCGCTCTACACGGAGACGCTCTGCGACGACATGGGTCTTTACGACGACCCTTACTCCAGGTTCGGCTACCTGGACTACCAGATGTGGCGCGCGGTCAGGCTCGTCGTCGACACCGGCATGCATTCCGAAGGCTGGACGCGCGCCCAGGCGATCCGCTATTTCGAGGACAACAGCGCGCTCGCCGAGCAGAACATCGACACCGAGGTCGACCGCTACATCGCCTGGCCCGGGCAGGCGCTTTCCTACATGATCGGCGAGCTGGACATCCAGCGCCTGCGGCAGAAGGCCAAGGGCGAGCTGGGAGCGGGCTTCGATATCAAAGAGTTCCACGCCACGGTGCTGGAGCACGGCGCGCTGCCGCTCACGGTCCTCGATCAGGTCGTTGACCGGTGGATACAGGATGAGCGCAGCAGCAAGGACGCGGGTTCGCAGACGAGATAAACGACAACGAGGGGGAGGGCAACCATGATCCGGCGAGAACAGTTGCGTTGGGCGTTGATGTTGCTCGGATTGTCGCTGACGGGCGGCGCGTTGGCGGCTGCCGCGATCCCGCCAGCCATTTACACCGATCCGCCGCACGACGCGCAAAACCCGCCGCGCATGGAAGTGCTGCACATTCCGACCGCCGGGGTGCAGATCAACGGCGTCGCCTATGTGGCGGCAGGCGCCGGGCTGCACCCCACCGCGGTATTCCTCATCGGGCTGCCGGGTAACGAGAAGAACCTGGATCTGGTGCAGGCGGTGCGGCGCGCCGGCTGGAACGCCATCACCTTCTTTTACCGGGGCTCATGGGGCAGCCCGGGGAGCTTTCGCTTTGCCCATTGCGCGCAGGATGCGGCGGCAGCATTGACCTACCTGCGTACCCCACCGGTTGCCAACAGGCTCGGCATCGATACCGGGCGTATGGTGATCGTGGGCCACAGCATGGGCGGATGGGTCGCCGTCGAGACCGCGGCACAGGACCATCGGCTCGCCGGGGTGGCGTTGATCTCCGCCGCCGACATGAGCAAGGATTTCCCCGGCGCCTTGCCGCCCGCGCAGCTGGTCAAGCTGCTGTCGGGCCTGATGGAGTCTCTCGCGGACGAGACGCCGCAACGGATGGCCGCTGAGCTGACGGCGCATGCAGCGCAGTGGCGATTCGATCAGGCCTACGACCGGATCGGTCATGTGCCGGTGCTCGTCGTCACGGCCAACGACCGCTACGGCCCTTCGGACAATGCGCTGGCGAGCGCACTACGTAGTCGCGGCAATCAGTCGATCACCGTGCTGCACCTGGATACCGACCACACCTACTCCGATCATCGGATCGCCTTGGAGGCTGCCGTGATCACCTGGCTGCAATCACTGCCGCATAAGATGAAAGTGAGTAAGTCATGAACACCCGAGTGGCTACCACAACGCTTCTGCTCCTGATGTTGGGCCTCACCGGGCCTGCTTTTGCCGCCGGCGCGGGCGCGACCGCGGCCGGAGTTCCGCTCGATGCGCCGTGGAAGGTCAGGATTTACCAGCTCGCGCATTCCAAGTTCGTGCATCCGGCGTGGGGCTGGACGCATTCCGAGCGTGACTACCTCATGGCGGTGCGGCTCGCGCGGGGCGATGGCCTGCACGTCGACAAGGATGTGTTGTTTGCCGCCGCTTTCCTGCACGACATGGCGGCCTTCATGCCGTGTCCCGGACCGAAAATGGAGCACGGTGTCTGTGCCGCCCACCAAGCCGCGGCGATGCTGCGCGGCACCGGATTCCCGATGCAGAAACTTGCATCGGTGCAGGCAGCCGAGAGCGGCCACATGTTCTACAGCGATGCCGGCAGCGATCCCAACGCCATCGTGCTGCACGATGCCGACTCGCTCGATTTCCTCGGCGATATCGGCGCCGCACGGCTCATCGCCCTCACGGGTGAGAAGGGGCCGAGCTTCGCGCCGGCGGTGAAGACGCTGCGCGGATTCGTCAAGAGCATCCCGCCCCGGCTCATCACCCGGACCGCACGCCGGATCGGGGCGGTGCGCGCGGCGGAGCTCAAGGCGTTCCTCGATAAGCTGCAGGCCGAGTCGTTCGACGGTAACGCAATGTGACGATGAGCGGCCCCGGCTGGCAGTTCTGGATCGACCGCGGCGGTACCTTCACGGACATCGTCGCGCGAGCGCCGGACGGCAGCCTGCGGACGCAGAAGCTGCTGTCCGAGAGCCCGGACCAGTATTCGGACGCCGCTGTCGAAGGGATTCGCCGGATCCTCGGCTTGGCGCAGGGGTCGCCGATCCCTTCCGTTGCCATCACGGCGGTCAAGATGGGGACGACAGTCGCCACGAACGCGCTGCTCGAGCGGCGCGGCACGCGCACCCTCCTCGCCATCACCGGTGGTTTCGCCGACGCGCTGCGGATCGGATACCAGAATCGGCCGCGGCTCTTCGAGCGGCACATCGTGCTGCCGGAGCTGTTGTATGAGCGCGCCATCGAAGTGCGGGAGCGCATCGGTGCGGACGGCGAGGTCCTGATTCCGATCGAGCTGGAGAGCTCGCGCGCCGGGTTGCAGCAGGCTTTCGCGGAAGGTATCCGCTCGGTCGCGATCGTCTTCATGCATGGCTATCGCTTCCCGCGCCATGAGCGCGCTTTTGCGCAGCTCGCGCGTGCAGTCGGCTTCACCCAGGTGTCGGTGAGCCACGAGGTCAGCCCGCTGGTCAAGCTGGTGGGCCGGGGCGACACGACGGTGGTGGATGCCTACCTCTCGCCAGTGCTGCGCAAGTACGTGGACCAGGTGGCCGCTGAGCTCGGAGAAAGCGTGCGCCTGCTCTTCATGCAGTCGAACGGCGGCCTGGTGGCTGCCCGCAGGTTTCACGGCAAGGACGCGATCCTTTCCGGCCCCGCCGGCGGTATCGTCGGCATGGCCCGCACGGCGACCGAGGCGGGCGCGGACAAGGTCATCGGATTCGACATGGGCGGTACCTCGACCGACGTGTCGCACTACGCAGGCGAGCTCGAGCGCACCTTCGAGACGGTGGTAGCCGGTGTACGCATCCGCGCACCGATGATGCATATTCATACCGTGGCCGCGGGCGGCGGCTCGATCTGTCGTTTTGACGGCATGCGGCTGCGGGTCGGGCCGCAATCCGCGGGAGCGATTCCCGGACCCGCGTGCTATCGCCGCGGTGGGCCGCTCACCGTCACGGACTGCAATGTCATGTTGGGCCGGCTGCAGGCCGAGTTCTTTCCGCAGGTGTTCGGACCGCGGGGAGACGACCCGATCGACGTCACGGCAGTCGAAGCGCAGTTCGGCGCGGTAGCGGACGAGGTCACGCGCGTGACCGGCACCCGAAGGTCGCCGCATGAGCTGGCAGAGGGATTTCTGCGTATCGCGGTGGAGAACATGGCGAATGCCATCAAACAGATCTCCATCCAACGGGGCCATGACGTCACGGCCTACACGCTGGCGTGCTTTGGCGGCGCCGGCGGACAGCATGCATGCCTGGTGGCGGATGCGCTTGGGATGCGTCGCATCCTCATCCATCGGCTGGCGGGCGTGCTGTCCGCGTATGGCATGGGGCTCGCGGACCTGCGGGTGCTGAAGCAAAGAGCGGTGGAGGCGCGTCTCGACGATGCGTTGCGACCGGAGCTGCAGCGCATCCTGACGGAGCTCGAGCGCGAGGGCATCGCAGAAATGACTGCGCAGGGCGTGGCGCAGGGCGACACCACCGTGTTGCGTCGTCTGCATCTGAAGTACGACGGCACGGACCTGGCGTTGGTGGTTCCCTTCGGGGAGATGGCTGCGGCTGCCGAGGCGTTCGCGACCGCGCACCGGGCCCGCTTCGGCTTCGATGTGCCGGAGCGGCCGCTGATCGTGGAGGCGGCTTCGGTCGAGATCGTCGGTGGCGGTGAGGCACAGAGTTACTCGGCGCGCTCTTCCACCATCAGCGTCTCTCCGCCGCCGGTGCGCGCCAAGCGCGCAATCTGGTTCGCTGCGGCGGCGGCCGAAACCCCGGTCTACGCCCGTGATGATCTGCGGTTCGGACATGTGATCAACGGCCCGGCGGTCGTAGTGGAGGCGTCGGCCACCACCGTCCTGGAGCCGGGTTGGCGCGCCACCGTCGATGCTCTCGAGAATCTCGTCCTGGAGCGCGTGGAGGCGTTGCCACGTCGGGTGGCGATCGGAACCGCGGCCGATCCGGTCATGCTGGAAGTGTTCGGTAACCTCTACATGGCGATCGCCGAGCAGATGGGCGTTGCGCTGCAGAGCACCTCGCGCTCGGTGAACATCAAGGAGCGACTGGATTATTCCTGCGCGGTATTCGACCGCGAGGGCGCGCTGATCGCCAATGCACCCCACATGCCGATCCACCTTGGGTCGATGGGTGAGAGTGTGAAGGTCATCATCGCAGCGCGGCAACACCAGGCGGATGGCCGCGGCATGGTTCCGGGCGACGTGTACGCACTCAACGCCCCCTACAACGGCGGTACGCACCTTCCAGATATCACCGTCATCATGCCCGTCTTCGACGGCGGAGCATCATCCACCGTAGCGGCGGAGCCGCTCTTCTACGTTGCCTCGCGCGGCCATCACGCCGACATCGGCGGCATCACACCGGGCTCGATGCCGCCGGGCAGCGTCACCATCACGGAAGAGGGCGTACTGATCGACAATTTCCTGCTGGTCGACGCGGGACGCTTCCGCGAGGAGGAGACGCTCGAGCTGCTGGGTAGCGGTCCGCATCCCTCGCGTAATCCCGAGCAGAACATCGCCGATCTCAAGGCGCAGGTCGCAGCGTGCGCCAAGGGCGCCGAGGAGCTGAGGCGAATCGTGCGCCAGTTCGGGCTGCCGGTGGTGAATGCCTACATGCAGCACGTGCAGGCTCACGCGGCGGAAGCGGTTCGCCGCGTGCTCGATGTCCTGCGCGATGGAGAGTTCGCGTACGAGATGGATGACGGCTCCGTCATTCGGACCCGAATCACCATAGATCGCGCCGCCAGGAGCGCCAGAATCGATTTCAGCGGCACGAGCCCGCAGCGGCCCAACAACTTCAATGCGCCGCCGTCGATCTCCCGCGCGGCGGTGCTGTATGTCTTCCGCACCCTGGTCGACGACGACATCCCGATGAACGACGGCTGTCTGCTGCCGCTCGAGATCGTCATCCCTGAAGGCTCGATGCTGCGGCCCCGGTATCCGGCGGCGGTCGTCGCCGGCAATGTGGAGACGAGCCAGACGATCATCGATGCGCTGTATGGGGCCTTGGGGGTGCTTGCCGCCGCTCAGGGCACGATGAACAACTTCACCTTCGGCGACGGTGCGCACCAATATTATGAGACCATCTGCGGCGGGTCGGGCGCGGGACCCGACTTCGACGGCACGGATGCCGTCCACACTCATGCTACCAACAGCCTGATGACGGACCCCGAGGTGTTGGAATGGCGCTTTCCGGTTCTTCTCGACCGCTTCGAGATCCGCCGGGGCTCGGGAGGCTCTGGCCGCCACCACGGCGGCAACGGCGTCGTCCGTCACATCCGTTTCAGAATTCCCATGACGGCGGCGATTCTCTCGAATCGTCGCCGCGTGCCGCCGTTCGGCGTACGCGGAGGTGATGCCGGCCGCCTCGGCAGGAACGAGGTCCGTCGGGTGTCGGGAGCGGTCGAGGTCCTTGGCGCAACTGAGGTCGTCGAGATGGCCGCTGGCGATGTGTTCGTCATCGAAACTCCCGGCGGTGGCGGCTTCGGTTCGATCGGCTGACAGTGATCCGAGGTGATATTCAGGGGTAGAGTGGGGCCAGCCCGTCGCGTTGGCGCGCGGTTTTGCCGGCAGACCCGGGAAGCTCGGTGAGCGCGGCAGCGAGCGGGCCGCCTCGCCAGGTGCCGCCCGCATAGCAGGCGCGGTCGAGATCGCGAAGCAACTCGGCCACCGCGGCATCGCCGATGCGCGCGGCGATTGCGTTGATGCCTGCCGGGGCCGTACCCCAGACTGCCGTGGCCCACGCGAGCAGATGCGATCTCGCCGTCTGCGGGTCGTTGGCCTCGCAGCCGGCGCGAAATGCCGCCCGCTCTTTGGCGGGCTCGGGTCGCAGTTGGCGTGGACTGGGTTGGATAACGGCGGCCGGACGCGAGGCCCGCGACCGGCGCGACCACAGCCATGCACCCAGAGTCGCGAGCCATACCGCGGCGAGCCCGATACTGATCCATTCCCATTCGGAGGGAGAGCGGGCCGGCGGGGAGCTCCGCACCCCGGACGATGGTGCCGCATGTCGGGGCGCGATCGGAGCCGGTGGCGGCTGTGCCGCGGGCGCCGGCGGCGCGGCGGCGGCCGCGGTCGTGCTGCCGGCCGCAGGCAGAATGACCAGGGTGCGTGCGGGCAACGTGGCCGTCCGCGGTTGGTTGGCTTCCGTGTCCCACCATCTGACGCTGAGTGCTGGAATCACGTAGTGCCCGGGTGAATCAGCCATCAGGGCAATGGTCTGGTTGCGGCTGCCGATCAGGTTGCCATCCCGTGCCGAGTCGTCCAGTTTCGGCTGGTCGGGGTACGCCTTGAGCCCGGGAGGGAGACTCAGCAGCGACGCCAGGTCGGGCAGCTGCGCCGCGGCGAGACCGGTCGCCTGCAGATCGAGATTCACGGTCACCGGCTCGCCGGTCTGTGCGCTGAGCTGCGTCGGATTCCAGGCGGCGCCGAGGCTGAGCGCGCGTGCCGGCAGCCAGTAGCTGCCGACATTTCCGGCCGGCCGCGGCCGCACCGAGAGCACGATCTGGTTGCCGTGCAGGCGCAACGGGCGCACGGCCCGCAACATGGTGCCGAACGGTGAGCCGCCGAAGGCATTGCCGAACGGGTCATTGCTGACCGCCGAGGATTGCCTGACGGCGACTTCCGCATCGAGCTCCGGACCGGGGAGTGTCAACTTGCCGCTGCGCAGCGGAAAGACCAGGTATTGCCGGGTAACGACATGGTAACTCTGGCCATTGCGCTCGGCTTCGCTGTTCTCATCGGCACCGAGCCGCTTCACTACGGCATCGCTGGTCGCCGGCATGTCGAGGTTGGGGTGATAGAGCGTCTCGGCTACGTACAGACGGACGGTCACTCGGACGGCGGCCTCTACGTAAGGTTGCTGCGGTGACGAGCTCGTCTCCATGAATACCAGTGCCGCAGGCGCGCCCGCTGTGGCTGGCTGCCCGGTGCCGCCGGGTCCGGTCACATCCAGCGACAGCGGCCGGGTCTGCTCGCCATCCCATGAGAGGGGCGGGATCGTCAGATGCCCGCTGACCTTCGGCGCAAGTGTCAGGACGACCTCGGTCTTCTCCGAGGCGCTGCCGTTGATGAGCTCAATGGTCGTGCTGCTGCTGGTGCCGAGGATGTCGAAGTCCCGCTGCAGTGAACTGACATCGGGCTGCCCGCTGGTCCGGCCGTCATGCTCCAAAGTCAACTGCACAGTGTCACCGGCCGCGATCTGCGGCGCGTCCAGCGATGCCCTGACGTCAGCGAGCGCCGGGACGATCGCCGCATACCCGATGAGCAGCACGCCCAGGATGCCGGGTAGCCGCGCGCTCACTGGCCGCTGTCCTGCTGCCTCATCATGTGCTGGATGAGGAACTTGCGCTGCAGCAGGCCGGCAGCGCTGTCGGGGATCTGCCGCAGCCACTGATCCAGCGCCAACTGCCGCTCTGTCTCGGGTTGCGGCTTAGGCGTCCGGGTGCCACCCGCCAGCAAGCCGTCGCGCTGTGTGCCCTGACCCCGCGCCTTGTCGCCCGTCGCGCCGCGCTCGCGCTGCGCACGGGCGAGGGCCGCGGCTTGCGCCGCATCGCGCTGCGCCTGGCCCGGGGCTTCCCTCGAAGTGTTGGCGCCATTGCCGGTCGCATGCTGTTGCGTGCTGTTGCCCGGCCGGTTGGCGCCAGCCTGCGAGCCGTTGGATGCCGTCCGGCTGCCGCCGGTCGATTGCGAGCCGCTGCCTGCTTGCCGTGATCCTGATCCGCCCTGCTGCTGCGACTTGGGCTGATGCCGGCCTTGGCCGCCCCTGGGCGAGGACGACTGCGACGACGACCGCGGCGACTGACGCCGTTGCTGCAGTGCCCGCGCCACCAGGTCGCGGTTGTGGCGGATATCACGGTCGGCAGGCGCCTGCTTCAGTGCGGCATCGTATGCTGTCAGCGCGGCCTGCAGGTTCCCCGACCTGGCCAAGGCGTTGCCACGGTTGTATTCGGACTGAGCATCATTGAGCGCTGCCAGCTGTTTTGCCGCTGCGTCGTAGCGGCCCGCCTCGAGATCGGCGTAGGCGCGCCGCCGCGGATCATGGAAGCGCTCCGCGGCCTGAGCCGGTTGCCCCGCAGCGAGCAGTGCCTGCGCTTGCTGGTCCGGCGTGCGCCAGAGATCCGACCATACGCCTGCTGCGCCTGCCGCGAGCACCGTCCGGCTCAGAAGGGCGGCGACACAGAGCTGACCTGCCAACAGCGCGGCCCGTGATGCCCTCATATCCAGCCTCTGCGGGCGATGAGCGCGGCCAGGAGCAGGAGCACGGGCAGCAGCCATACACCGTCGTTGAGCCAGCTCGCGAGCTTCACCTTCGGGGCCGCGACGCCGGCGCCCATCGTGCGCGAGCCGGCATGCTGCAGATCGCCGACCAGCCGCGGCAGCGCGCCCAACGGCACGAAGCGGCCACCGCCGGCGGTCGCGAGCCGCTGCAGGAGATCGCTGTCGAGGCGCGTCAACACAACCTGACCGCTCGCATCACGGACGAAGCCGCCGTTGCCGTCCGGGGCCGGCGCACCGCTCGCCGTGCCCACGCCGACGACATTCACTTTGATACCCTGGCGGTGCAACCGCTGCGCCGTACTCAGGGCTTGCGCTTGATCCGTGAATCCGTCGGTCAGCACGATCACCTGACGATCCGTTCCCAGCGATGCCTGCAGCAGGTGAGCGGCCTCCTCGAGGCCGGGCGCCAGGCGGTCGCCCGACTCCGGCATCAGGCTTGGACCGAGCGGCTGCGCGAGATTGCGAATGGTCGTCACATCGCTGGTGAGAGGCGCGACCGTGTACGCATCTCCGGCAAATACCACGAGCCCCACGCGTGCATCGTGCGCGGCAGACAGGAGGTCGTCGATCGCATAGCGCGCTCGCGCCATCCTGCTCGGCGGAACGTCCGCGGCATCCATGGAGGGCGACACCTCGAGCGCCAGTATCCAGGCGGCCGGCGCGCGATAGGCGGGAGTGATCTGCCGCTGCCACGTGGGGCCGGCGAGCGCCAGCACCGCCAGCGTCCAGAGGAGACCGACGAGCGGCCAGGGCGAGCGCCCGGCGCCGCCCTCGTGCAACCGCAGGAGCGACAGCAGCTCGCCATCCAACAGCCGCGGCCATGCTCCGTCACGCCCGCGGTGGCGTGCCAGCCAGACGGCGAGCGCCACCAGCGGCGGCAGCGCCAGCAGCCAGTAGGGATACATGAAGTGGAAGCGGCTCATGGGGTCAGGTCCGCTCCGCCAGCAGCCACGCTGCGGGCAGGCTGAGCAGCAACGCGAGCGCCAGCGGCCAGCTGAACCATTCGGCGGCGGGTCGCAGCCAGCGCTTGTCGCCGGAGGCGGGCTCGAGCTCGTCGATCCTCTGGTACACGGCGCTGAGCGCCGCGGCATCCGTGGCGCGGAAGTATTCACCGCCGGTGGCGCGCGCGATCTTCTGCAACAGGTCCACGTCGAGATCGCTGTTGCCGGCGCTGAACCCGAACAGCGATTGCTCCTCGGCGGCGCCGACGCCGATCGTGAAGATGCGCAGCCCTATCTGCGCCGCGAGCCGCGCTGCCTCCAGCGGCGGCATGACCCCGGCGTCGTTGCCGCCGTCGGTGAGCAGAATCAACACCGACTGCCGCATCGCGGCTCCGCCCGTGCTTTGACGCTGGCGCAGCTCCTTGATCGCCAGCCCGATCGCATCGCCGATGGCCGTCTGCGGGCCCGCGACTCCGACCACGGCCTCGTTCAAAAACTGATGCACAGTCGGGATGTCGGTGGTGAGCGGTGACTGCAGGTAGGGGCGGGTGCCGAAAAGAATCAGCCCGATCTGATCGCCGCGGCGCTGGTCGATGAACTGTCCGGCAACCTGCTGCACGACCTGCAGCCGGCTCTCGCCGCCCTCCATGTCCTGCGATGCCATGGAGCCCGAGCAGTCGATCGCCAGCATGATCTGCCGTCCGGTCGTGGGCACCGGCAGCGGCCGGCCGAGCCATTGCGGCCGCATGGAGGCCAGAACCAGCAGCCCCCAGATCGCAGCCAACAACGCGAGCAGGCCGCGCGACACGGTCACGGCGGCAGTGGGGGCGGCAACCGAGGCGGCGAACGGCAGATACAGGGCCGAGCCGTTCGGGCCGGCGGCGCGGCGCGTACGCAGCATGATCCACGGCAGCGGCAGCAGCAGCGCCATCCACGGCCACGCGAGATGGAACATCAGTGCTGCTCCGAGCGCGTCGGTTGTGCCGTACGTCGTGCCTGACGCACGAACGCATCGGCACCCGCAAGCCAACATTCGCGGTCATCGCTCGGACCGCCGCCGAAGGCAGTCGTGAGCAACGACCGCCCGGCCTCGCCGGCGAGCACGGTGCCGCCCTGCGCGGCGACGAATGCCAGCCAGGCATCGCCCGTCAGCCGCGCGACCCGGGCGGCGCCGAAGACTGCCATCGCGAAGCGGCGCAACAGACTCTCGATGGCACGCGCACTGGCGACGAGGTCGCCGTCCCCGGCACGGATGGCGCGCAGCTCCCGCAGCGCGGCGCGCCGGCTCCTGCGGTACGGATCGCGCCACCACCAGACAGCACCCGCCGCCGCTGCGAGCAGCAGCGCCGCCAACAGCCACCAGCCCGGAGCGGGCGGCCACCATCCCGGCGGCGGCGGTGCGTGCGCGGGTGCGAGTTGTGACAGCCAGCTCGGTGTCATGCCGCCCATTGCCGCGGCCGCAGCAGCGGCCGAAGGACACGTTCGACCGGCTCACGCGTGTCCAGTCGCACCACCGGAGCGGCATTGTGCTGGGACAGAGCGGCGATGCGTGCCTCACGCTCCACCCAAGCCTGCCGCCAGCGCGCGCGCACACCGGCGCCGTCCAGCATGCGCAGCCGGCCCGGCAAGCCAGCGCGAAACCGGCCGTTGGGCAGGCCCTCTTCCTCCAGCGCATCGGTGATCCAGAAGAGTCTGAGGTCGGTGTGGGCGGCGAGCGCGGTCCAGAGACTGTCTGCCTGCTCCCGCAGCCCGGCGAAGTCGCTGATGGCCAGAACCTGACTACCCGGGCGCACCAGCGGCAGGAGCGCGCGCAGCGCTGCCTCCACCGCGAGCGGCGCGGGTTGCCCCGGAGCCCGCGGCTGCGCTTGCAACAGCGCCTCCAGCAGCGGCAATACGCCCGCCTGGCGGGCGCGGGCCGGCAGGATGCGCGTCTGCGCGGCGCCATGGGCGATCACCGCGCCCACGCGATCGCCGCCGAGCGATGCGACCCAGGCGAGCAGTGCCGCGGTGCGCACCGCGAGCGCCGACTTCAATTGCCGGCGCGTGCCGAAGAAGAGCCCTGGCTGCAGGTCGATCAAAAGCCAGGCGGGCCGCTCCCGCTCCTCGCGAAAGAGCTTGGTATGAGGGCGCCCGCGGCGGGCCGTGACGCGCCAGTCGATGTTGCGCGGATCATCGCCGGCAACGTACGGGCGCACTTCCTGGAAGTCCAGGCCGCGGCCCCGTTGCGCACTGGAATGCTCTCCCAGCAGCGCCGCGTGCGCCGCCTTGCGGCCGCGCAGCGACAT
>JBOIAB010000212.1:0-9143 GCA_050738635.1 Steroidobacteraceae bacterium | reverse complement strand
TGGCGCCCGTGTTGTAGGCGAGCGAGCGCGGATCGGCGCTGCCGAACTGCACCGCGGTCACGGTGGGTGTGGTGTAGATCCACATGGCGAAGAGCGCGAACCAGGAGAAGAACTGCACCCAGGCCAGGCGGCGCATGGGGCCTGGCATGCCATAGAGGTCGCTCATCACCTGCCGCACCATCCCGCGGCTCGCGGTCGCGCTCAGCCAGGCGAACAGCGCCCCGAACACCATCAGGCCGCCCGCGAGCAGGTAGAGCTCGTCCGCGAGCGAGAACCGGCGGATTGCGGCGATCCCGAGTCCGCCCGCCGCCAACATGGCGAGGCCGATACGCCATGCTCTGGAGACATCCGTGAGCGGTAGGGCGAGACGCTTGCGAGCAAAGCCCAGCAGGCGTTCCGGCGCGTACTCGCGAGTGCTCACCACTGTCCACAGCACCGCGCAGAAGAGCACCGCGGCACCCACATAAAAGGCGATGCGCACGGTGGCCGGAATCTGACCGGCGGGAGCGACATTCGCGACGCCGAGCTCGGCCAGCGCCCAGGGCAGCAGGGAGGCGAGCACGGCGCCCACGCCGATGAAGAAGCTCTGCAGTGCGAACCCGAGCGGCCGCTGCGACTCGGGCAACTGGTCGCCGACGAACGCGCGGAACGGTTCCATGGAGACGTTGATGGAGGCATCCATCAGCCACAACATTACGGCTGCCACCCACAGCATCGATGAGTTGGGCATGGAGGCCAGCGCCAGCGTGGTGAGGAGCGCGCCGCCGAGGAAGTAGGGGCGCCGCCGCCCGAGCCGCGTCCACGTATGGTCGGAGGCGTAGCCGATGATGGGCTGCACGATGAGCCCGGAGAGCGGCGCCGCCACCCACAGGATGGGGATTTCCCGCAGGTCCGCGCCGAGCGTCTGAAAAATCCGGCTGACGTCGGCGTTCTGCAGCGCGAACGCGAATTGAATGCCGAGAAAGCCGACGCACATGTTCCAGACCTGCCGGAACGACAGCTCGGGCTTCGCGGTCATGGCGCCTTCTTCTGCGGCGCCAGCAGTTCGATGCGCAGTGCGCCGATCCGCGCGCGATTGAGCGGGCCGGTGACCCCGCCATTGGCGATCTGCGGCGGCGAGCCGGTGTAGTGGGCGAACCGTGCAAGGTCACTCATGTTGAAACCCTGCAGCAGTGAGAACGTGCAGGATACATGGGCAGCG
Source organism: Steroidobacteraceae bacterium (assembly GCA_050738635.1). Classification (GTDB taxonomy): domain Bacteria; phylum Pseudomonadota; class Gammaproteobacteria; order Steroidobacterales; family Steroidobacteraceae; genus 13-2-20CM-66-19. The sequence goes on along the minus strand of JBOIAB010000212.1, from coordinate 7,942 downwards.
GCGTCGAAATGAATGGTCGTGGAGGCCTGCCACCCCTCACTCTGGGGCATCACGACGGGCAGCACCTGGGGTGGACTGCCGGCACAGCGAACCTCGAGACGTCTCACCGCCGCTGTGATGCCGGTGTTGATCGGGCCATGGTCGTTGGAGTAATCGAGCCAGCCGACATAGTGGCCGCGGTGCGATGCCGTCCAGTGCCTCGGCCACGGGCCGTCCACGCGGGCTGTCGGTGCGGCCACGTGGACTGGGGCGAGCGGTGTGGTGGGAGCGGCTGTGGCTGCAGCCGTGGTGAGGTACATCGGCGCCCTCATGGGCGGCGGACCGACTCGGGCCGGCGCGGCAACGAGCTGCACCTCGGTGGTGCCGTCATGGTGTTGGATGCCTCCTGCAACCAGCAGCGCACCGTCGAGATCCGCCGGACGATCGAGCACGATGTCCCGGCCGTCCAGGTAGAGGCTGATCTGCCGCCTGGAGCCGAACAGCATTGGCACCAGCGATAGCGGAACCTGCGGTGCGACGCGGCTGTCATCGTCGACCCCGAATACGCCGCGTACGACCATGTCGAGGTATGCTGCGACGGACCAGAGCTGCCGCGGTGAATCGACCACGGGTCCGCCCAGATTGCCGGCCACGTGCGTCGCTTGTGCGAGCAGCGAATAATTCTCCATGTTGGATGCATTGAGCGCCGCGCCGCGCATCAGGGAGCGGACCTCGAGCGCGATCAGAGAAGGATCGCCGATCCGGCGCGCCGCACGCAGAGTGTACTCGCTCACGAACGGCCAGATCGCCCGGTTATGATAGATCGGCTCGGCGGCTCGCTCCGGCCAGATCACCGGACTTCCCGCCGGCCAGGCGGGATAGTGCGCCAAAGCCTGCGCCGCTCGCTGCGAGTCCGCCACGCCACTGGTGATGGCGAGATCCAGTCCGAGAAGGTCGTATGCATCGAAGAGCTCGGTAGCGGCGCCGCCGCCGATATAGCTCATATAGAGGCCGCGCGCGGGCCTCCAGAAGCGGGCATTGATCGCCACCTTCAGTGACGCGGCCTGCTGCGCGTAGAGCGCCGAGGCGGCGTGCTGCCCGCGCTGCCGCGCCATCGCGGCTGCCAGTTGCAGAGCCTGGTAATGCAGGACATTGGTCGAGAGCGCGAACGACTGCGCGATGAATACGACATCGTGCGCGGTCCCCGCCGGATAAGTCTGCTCGCGCCAGTCGAGGAACGAGGTCTCGCCGCGATACAACCCGACCCGTGCCTCGAAGACGTAGCGTCGGTCCTGAGCAAGAGTGTCGGCCAGCGCGCGATACGCCATATCCGCGAAAGCGCCGTCGTCGAGCAAATGCCTGGCGCCGAGGAACCAGACCACGCGGTCGCTGCTGATCGGCCAACTGCCACCCGAGCCCGTATCCTGCATCACGTACAACCCGGGCGGTGCGGGGCCCGCTCGCGGCGCGGAGACCTTGAAGAGAAGCGACGCGCGAGCACGCGCCGGGTCGAGCCGCCACAGGCCGAGATCGATGGAGTAGGAAACGTCGCGGGTCCAGACGAACGGCCACTCCTTACCCGCGATGAAGCACCGGCACGGAATGGGCCGCCCGTGGTCGAACGCTGCATCGGTGATGGCTTTGACCGAATCCCTGCTCAGGTCCTCCTGCGCCATCGCGAAGAGAGCGTCAAACAGCGGGCTTGCGGTGTGCGTGCGCCAGCGCTGGGCCGCGATCACCCGCTCGCCGACGGGCGAGTGGAGCACGTACTTCCCGTCCAGCCGCACGCTTACACTTGCCTTCTGGCCGCGCCAGCTGAGGCTATCGTGCCAGACTCCGTCCGACGCCCATACCAGGTTCGTCGCTACGACAAGCAACAAACAGGCCGTGGCCGCGCCGACTATTGCTTCGCGGCGCGCACGGCTGAGTGTGCGTGCCTGGATCACTGCTGCAGAATCAAGCCGAAATATCCTTTGACGCTCACCGAGAGATTGCCATTGACGACCTGATAGGTGTTGCCCGTCAGCAGATCCGTCACCCGTGATCCATTGGTCATGCCCAACTGGTATGCGGGAACGACCACCATCCGCCTGTCCGCGGCGTTGTTGAGCACCACCGCGATCCGGTGATTCGCATCGAATCGGCCGAATGCGTAGATATGGTTGGCATCGTCCGTCAGCAGCGTGATGTACGAGCCCGTGCGCAGCGCCGAATAGCGATTGCGGATCGAGACGAGCCTGTGCGTGAGCGCAACCGCGCCGTCGCCGGTCGTTGCCCGTGACCAATCGAAGGTGCGCCGGTCGTCCGGGTCGGACTCGCCCTGCATACCGTACTCATCGCCATAGTAGATGGCGGGCGTGCCGACGTAGGTGAACTGAAAGACGAGTCCCAGATAGGTCTTGCGGATGTCCCGGTCACAACGCGTCGCAAAACGCGGCGTGTCGTGCGTCCCCAGTTCGTTCGTCATCGTCTCTTGGACGCCGATGGGCAGGTCGGCACGGGTGGCACGCAGCCGGCGGTCGAGCGTGCTCTCGTTGATCGACGCGCTGACGCCTTTCTCGTCCACACCGCAGATCCATTCCGAGACCGGGCGGGTGAAGCCGTTGTAGTTCATCGCCCCATCCCATTCCTTGCCGTCATCGAGCCATGGTGAAGCGTCGTCCCAGTACTCGCCGAGGATCTCGGCGCTCGGATTGACGGCGAGCACCGCCGAGCGCAGCTCTTGCATGATCTCGTGATTGGTGGCATCGCTCCCATCCTTGCCACCGGCGTCGAGAGACTGCGCGACATCGAGCCGCCAGCCGTCTATGAGGTACGGTGCACGCAGGTATGTCTGTATGACCGAGGCCTTGCCGCTGTAGATCTGCTCGCGCACCGCCGAGCCGCTGCGGCCGTAATTCAGCTTGGGCATGCTGGGCACGCTCATCGCGAACGTGGAATACGAGCTCGGCCAGGACTGGAAGGTGTAATAGCTGTAAAAGCGACTCGACCGTGACTGGTAGGCTCCGGGTTGCGAGCAGGATACGGCAGCGTAAGTCTGCCTGCCGAACCAGCAGTTGGTGTCGCCACTGTGATTGAACACACCATCCAGGATGATGCGGCCAGCCGGGCCGTTGGAGCTGCTGTGGATGTCGGCAATGAGATGCTGCAGGACTGCAGCCGTACCGAAGGCGGGATCCACCTGGTAATAGTCCTGGGTATCGTACTTGTGGTTGCTCGGGGACTTGAAGATGGGATTCAGGTAGACGATGTCGGCGCCCAGCGTGCGCTTGATGTAATCCAGCTTCTGATCGATGCCCGCCAGATCGCCGCCGAAGAATACCTCGCTTCGGCAGCCCTCGACCCTGGGGAAGACGCTCGTGCCCCAGCGGTGGTGCTCGGTCGCGCAGCCGCCGTAAGTGTACTCGCCGTCCGCGATATCGTTGCCGGTGTCTCCGTCGTAGAAGCGATCGGGAAAGATCTGATACATCACGCCGTTCTTCATCCAATCCGGGGTCTTGAACCCGGGGATGATGAAGAAGTCGCCGGACGAAGGCTCGCTCGAGGTGATGCCGGCTGCGTTGAGCCACGTACTGGCCGCGCCGTCATTGATCTGGAATCGGTAGTATTTCTCCGCGCCGCTGGCCGGCACCGTGCCCTGCCAGTATTCGAACCTGCCGGTCGGATCGCTCGATACCCGACGCATCGAAACCCAGTGGAACGAGTCGTCCCCTGTGTCGAGGTACTTGATGTTGGCGGCGGTGATGTCTCCCTTGCAGGCTCGCAACGTCAGGGTAACGGGGGTCGTCGCGCTGGGTTCCGGGTTGCTGTCGTACAACGTACCCTGGTCGGAGAAGAGGTAGTTCCGTTCCACATGGCTGTCGTTCGTGCACGCGCGGGCGCGGCCGACACTGCACAGGAGTGCACCGATGAGCAGCGCACTCATGAGCAGAGGCGGCCGATCGTTCATTTGATCTTCACACGGCTCGCAGTGCCCGCTCGTAGCTTCACATAGGTGACCCCGCCGTAGCGGTCGCCACCGATGGTCCAGCAGGCATCTGCGCAGCCACGCAACGCAGCGAGGTCGGCGACATGCGTGAGTGCCACATCATCGCGAGTGACTCTCGTTGCCACTGTCCGGTGTACGGCAAAGACATAGTGGGCGAGGCTTGGTCGATAGGTACCGCCGGGCACCGCGGCAGTCAGGCTGATCCCGCCCGGACCGGCCTGCGCGCTCAGGCGCTGCAGGAAATAAGTCCCGTGCTCGTAAGCATAAGTGTCGCCGTCATCGTCGTAGTAGTCGAAATCCGTACGCGTTGAGTCTGGAAAGACTTCGACTTGCACCGTGGTGACGGGGCGCTCGCCGACGTAGTCCTCCGCCGGCTGGGTCGGAATGATCGCCCCCTGGCGGATGAAGAGGGGAATGTCGCTCCAGGTCTTGCGGTCGACGGGAAGAGTGAGCGTGCGGCCGCCGAGATAGACCCTGCCGCTCGACCAGTCCGTCCAGATACCGGCGGGAAGATAGAGCCGCTTTTCGGTCTGGCCCTGCTCCACGATCGGCGAGACGAGGAGGTATTGCCCGAACTGCCAGGCGCTGGAGTCGTTACGGACTTTGGGATCTGCCGGCCAGCCGAAACTAAGGGGTCTCACGAGTCCAACACCCGCCACGTGATCGTGCCACGCGTAGGAGTAAATATAAGGCAGCAACTCATAGCGCAGCCGGATGGCGCGAACGGCGGCACGCTCGGCGACCGGTCCATAGCGCCACGGCTGGCGCTTTTCCTGGAAGACTCCGTGTACGCGGAAGATGGGCGTAAATGCGCCGAACTCGATCCAGCGGGCGTAATTCTCATCCGAGGGGTGGCCGTGAAAGCCGCCGCCGTCCATGCTCCACCACATTTCTCCGACGTCGATTGCGCTCAGCATCCGCGGGCGCTGGGCCGCCATGCTGGCGAACCCGCTCTCGATGTCTCCCGACCAGAGGCCGTAGGCGTAGCGCTGAGCGCCCAACCAGAAGTTGCGATTGAGCGAGAAGACGCGCGTGGCGGTCACACCGCGCTGGCCGTTGTAGAGGGCACGCTCCATGTTCAGGAACTGAGTGTTCCCGCCCGCCTCATCCGCCTCGTCATTCCACCAGCCCACGATGCCGGTACTGAAGCTGTGCTCGAGTGTCGGGTTGAAGAACCAGGTACGAGTCGCCGGGTTGTCGAAATCCAGGTCCTCGACGGACAGGTGCGAGAAGTAATCCAGGCTCGGCTTCTCGCCGGCGATCCAGAGGCCGTGCGCGCTGGCGTAACGGCCCTCAGCCGTGTTCACATGAATCCGCGGCTTCATGATGCCGATGAGGTGCACCCCCAACGCCGCGAGTTGCCCGCCGAGCTTGCCGCTGGGGCCGTCGGGAAACTTCTGCCGGTTCCAGCGGAATTCCCCATAGCCATCCTGCCCCCATGCCTTCCAGTCGAAGTCGAGCTCGAAGGCATCGAGCGGAATGTGCTTCGCCCGGTAGGTTCTTACGTCGCTCAGGAGCTCCTGCTCATCTATCCCCCACTGGCTGTTGATGAAACCGAGGGACCATTTGGGAAAGAGCGGCGCATGGCCGCTCAAGGCGGCCACGGCGGCAAAGATGGCCGCGGGCTGGCCGGCAATCAGATAGAAGTCGGGATCGGGTCGCGAAAGCCTGGAGACGCGAGCTCTCCCGGGCGCCAGGTCGAAGGCGGCAGCCTTGCTATCGAAGAGAACCCCGAATCCGGCGGTACTCCAAAGGAAGGGCGCGCCGCCATCGCCTTGCGCCCCCGCCTTTGCCACCTGTCTGCCGCGGCGCAGGGGACCCGCGGGATTGCGATCGAAAGCGTTGCTGCCATCGATGCCATAGAGCGGCGCCGCTCTGGGGAAGCGCAGCACGAGCGTGCCGCGGGCCACGCTGCGGATGCCCGGAATTCTCAACAGCGGCGTGCGCGCAGCCGCTTCGAAGACGGTTAGTGTTGCGGAGCGCTCATCGAGTGCAACGCGAAAGTCTCCGCCGCGAAGCAGGAGATCACCCCGCTGTCGACTGACAACGACCGGTGTCGGGGAGGCGGCATCGGGCCCCGGCGCCATCACCAGCGTAGGCGGCGTTGCCCCTGACGCCGGAATGAAGTGTACATGTACGATGTTGCCATCCAGCAGGCGCAGCGACAGTCGGCCGTCGGCCAAGTGGATATCGGCGCCCGAAGCACGTACCTGCACGCCTGGCGGGAGGCCGGCGGGGATGGCTGCTGCCTCCCGCGGCACAGCCGCCTGCGTCCGAGGCTGCCATGCGCTCGCCAGCAATAAGGCGCCGAGCATCCCCAGCCGCAGTCCGTCTCCTATCATGTTGATGCTGAGCTCACTGCCAACGGGAGTCTCGATGTCTCTACTCAAGGATCGCAGTGGAATAACCGGGCAACGTCAGCTCGCGGCCGCCGAGGCGCACGCCAGCGCGAGTGCGCCGGATGACGGTGCGGAAACTCCCATCCGACAGGCTGACGCTACGGGTGGTGCCGGAGAGGTTGTGAATGACCAGCAGCCGTTGCGCGTGATCGGAGCGCGTGTAGGCGCTGATCGGACCGCCATCGGCCGGATGAGGCGCGATATCACCGTCACGCAGAGCGGGCAGCTCGCTGCGCCAATGGATCAGGCGGCGGTAGAAATGGAGCAATGAGGCCGGGTCGGGGCGCTCGGCGGCGACCGACAGACCGGGCGCGGCATTGTCGGGCGCGGGCTCCCACCAGGTCTCGCCCGCCTGATGAGGGTCGCGATCCCAACGCATGGGCTCGCGGATGGCTGGGTCCGGCTTCGCGCCGTGCATCCCGATTTCCTGGCCGTAGTAGACGTAGGGAGTTCCCGGCATCGTCAGCAGCAGCGCCGCGGCCATGCGCGCGTGGCTCATGTTGCCGCGGAGCTGGTCGATCACACGGTCACGATCGTGGTTGCCGATGAAGGGTGAATCGACGACCAGTCCGCGGGAATTCTGTCGAAAGGCGCGCCAGGCGTTGCGCACATATGCGCCGAGGTTCGGGCTGGTCTCGCCGGCGGCCGCAGCGAGCAGAACTTTCGCCAGCGGGAAATCGAACACGGAATTGAGCCCGGCATAGTAGGGTGCCGCTTCCGCTTCACTCCGGGCAGGGACTTCGCCGAGCAGGAACACACTCGGATCGGTCGCGCGCAATGCGGCGTGGTACTGCTGCCACCACGCGATGTTCTTGCCGATCGCACGCGGGTTGCCGACATCGGACTCGAAGTCGATGTAGATCTGAGTCGTGGCATCGAGCCTGAACCCATCGACGCCCTGAGCCAGCCAGAAGCGACCGACCGCGATCATCTCGCGGCGCACTGCCGGGTTGTCGTAATCGAGATCCGGCATGTCGGCGCTGAAGTCGCCCAGGTAGTATTCGCCGTCGCGTTGGTGCCAGGCGGGCGTTCCCTGCGCACTCACTGCAGAGAGGTCGGTGCCCTTACCCGCCCACGTGTACCAATCGTGATAGGCGCTCTTCGGATCGAGAGCCTGCCGGAACCAAGGATTGCGGTCGCTGGTGTGGTTGAGGACCATGTCGACCAGCACTTTGATGCCGCGCGCATGGGCTTCGCGCAGCAGGCGGTGAAAGTCCGTCAGCGTGCCGAACTGTGGATTGACAGCGAAGTAGTTGGTAACGTCGTAGCCGTGGTAGCTGGGCGAGGGATAGATCGGTGTCAGCCAGAGGCCGCTCACGCCCAACCATTTGAGGTAATCGAGCCTGGCGGTGATGCCGTTGAGATCGCCGACGCCATCGCCATTGGAGTCGGCAAACGAGCGCACGAAGATCTCGTAATAGACACCGGAAGAAGGCTGCGACGGCAGAGTCGCGGCACCGGCCGGCGCGGCCATGAGAAGAGCGAATGCCGCGCCGGCAAGTGCCGCAGAGAGCTTACGATGGCCTACGGCGCTCCAGGGAAAGGGGATCATCGATCGAAGAATGCGGCGCCGCGG
>JBOIAB010000211.1:0-84179 GCA_050738635.1 Steroidobacteraceae bacterium | reverse complement strand
TGATCTTCGATTGCAGCTTCTCGGCCAGGGCCTTGACGCCCTGTCCCACCTGGTCGGCCTGCTGCTGCAGTTGCACGGCCTGATTCTCGGCGGTCTGGTAGTCCACGATACGGTCACCTGGAAGGGTTGAGCCAGCTCAGCTCGATGAACGTTCGACCGTCGAAGCGTGCCTTGGTTCAGACCTGGAGGGCCTGCAGGGCCGCCGCCGCGATGAGGAGCAGGGCGAGGATCGCCCCGGCGGCCCCAGGCTCGAGCCGCGAAACACCGTAGGCGGCAAGCAATGCCGCCGCCACGGAGGCGACATTGCGCGCATCCCCGAAGATGAGCTGCAGGACTTTCCTCATGCGCGCGCTCCCGCGGGGGCCGAGCCCGCCGTGCGCAAGCGCCAGGCGATGATCCTGCCGGCCACCGCATAGGTGGCGAAGAGCAGCAGCAGAGTGATATCGCCTAGCGGCCATACGGCCTGCTCGCCGGCGAGTCCGCCGAGCGCCCAGAAGCTACCGAAGGAAAGGATGGCGCAGGAGACGAGGTATTTCAGAGTGTTCTCCGGCACGCGCGTGAGCGGCGCTCGCAGCGCGAGTCCCGCCACGACGACCACGACCAGAGAAGCTGCTGCGCTCCCTGCTGCAGTGGCATACGAAAGCGTGTGACCGAGAGCGACCACCAGCAGCCAGACTTCGAGCCCCTCGAGCAGCACGCCCTTGAAGGCTATCACCCAGGCCGCCCGCCCCTCGGCTCGCTCCAGTTGCTCGCGCGTCTCGCTGAATTCCCGCGCTTCATCGTGCAGAGCCGTACGGCCGCAGTAGCGGCGGATGGCCTTGACGTACCAACGCAGGCCGAAGAGCAAAAGGAAGATGCCGATCGCCGCCCTGATCCAGCCGATGTCGGCCTGGGCCGCCTCGAGGCCGGCGCCGGTGACCGCGACCAGCACCGCGACGACCCCGAGCCCCGCCACCGCGGCACCCAAGGCGCGCCGCCAGCCGATCGTGAGCGCCACGGCCAGCACGATCGTGAACGCCTCCACCCACTCCACCGCGGAGGCGAGAAAGATGGCGGTAGCGCCGCCCCATTGGGCGGCGCTCATGGCGCAAGGATCTTCATGGTGAGCGCGACGGTGCCACGGCCCGCCTTCGCTGTCGAGCAACGCTGTGTCCTAAGCGCTTTGCGCGACGTGCTTGCCGTTGACGGCCGGTGCCGCAGCCGCGCCGGGAAGGATGCCGTCGTACAGCTCCTGCAGCCGCGCAACGCTGCGCTCCCAGGTGAAGAGCCGCCGCGCACGCTCACGGCCGGCGGCTCCCATCCGTTCGCGCAACTGCGGGTCGGCGAGCAGTTTGCAGATGGCGGCGGCGAGCCCGTTGCTGTCGCCGCGCTCGACCAGGATGCCTGTCTCGCCGTCCACTACCACCTCGGGTATGGCGCCGGCTCGAGTTGCGACCACCGGCAGTCCCGCGGCCATCGCCTCGATCACCGGAATGCCGAAAGGCTCGTGCCAAATGGAGGGAAAGACGAAGATGCCGGCGCGCCCGTACTGGGAGCCGATCTCCTCGTTCGCCACGCGGCCATGCAGGAAGGCATGGCCGCTGAGCTCGCTCACGCCGCGGCAGACGAGATCGTAATAAGCCTCGGGCCGGCTGTAATACTGCAGCAGGTCATCGAAGAGCGGATCGCGGCGGTGCGGGTCGACGAAGTCCTTCGGCGCCACATCCAGAGGCCCCACGAGACTCAGGCTGGCGTGCGGCTGCGCCCGCAGCACCTCCCGCATCGCGGCGAGGAGCACGTGCACGCCTTTCTCCGGGCAGAGCCGCCCGACGAAGAGCACGGTACGCGAGGCAGCGGGGGCCGGGGTGAGCTGCAGGAAGCGGTCATCGACTCCGTTGTAGAGCTCGTGACAGCGCGCGCCCGCGGCCGGGTAGAGCTGGCGGATCTCGTCGGCGACGAAGCGGCTGCAGGCGAGGATCAGCGCCACCTCCTCGAGCCGCGGGGCGATCACCGCCGGGTCGAAATCGGCCAGCGAGTGATCATGCATGTGCAGGACGATCCGCGCCTGCGGGTTGGCGCGGCGGATGGGGCCGATGAAGTTGGAGATGGTATGCAGGTGCACCAGATCGCAGTTGCGCTCGCGGATGTCGTGGGCCACCTCACGGGCGTAGTGAGCGTAATAGAACGGGCTCAGCCTGAAGGGGCGCCGGCGGTTCAAGAGCCGCGTCGCATCGAGGACCTTGAGGCCATTGAGCACGCGATCGATGCCTTCGGGGATGCGCCGGTAGGTGACGCCCTCGTGGGTCTCGAGCTCGCTCTCGCCCGGCACCCACTTCGGATAGGTGACCACCTCGTGGCGGCGAGCCAGACGCCGGCCGATCTCGTAGTTGACGATCGCGAGCGCATCGTAGAGATGCGTATGCGGCACCGGGATGTCGGCGTGCGGATAGACTTGGGCGATGCGCATGGCCATGCCTCCGCCTGGGCAGCAAATGCCATGCCCATGCGCGGCCCGCCGGGTCGCCGATCAGAGGCCGTGGGACGCCCGATAGGCCCGCAGCCGCGGCAGGAATGCCGCGCGCCGGGCCAGGCTCTCCGGCGACCACATGCGCTCGACCTCGTAATATTCCGACACGGCCGGCACACCCTGCGGCAGCTGCACCCAGGGCTGCTTGGAGCTCGTATAGATGTGCACATCGGGCTGCAGCACATGCGGTGTGTCGAGCGTGCCGATGCGCACGAAGCGCAGTATCGGACCCGCGCCGCCGTAATTGCTCCAGACCGCGATCCGGCAATTCGGGCAGCGCGCGATCTTCTGACCGCGTCCGCTCAGGGACGGCGTATCGATCAGGTCGGGCTCCGCCTGCGAATGGACGATGTGCTCAGCCTCGATCATCGCGTTCAGGGCGAACGCGGTGCCGGTCTCCCGCTGACACCAGCGGCAATGGCAGCAGTGCACGATGAGGGGAGCGGCCTCCATGCGATAGCGAACGTGCCCGCAGTCGCAGCCGCCTTCGAGGGGAAACGTGATGTTCGAGGTCATGTTGGGTAAAGATTAGCGCCCGGCGCGGTCCGCCACTTGGGAAAAATTGCGATTCTTCACGCGCGGCTTCAGAGGAGCCGCGGCCCGATTCGCCCGTGGAGGTAGAAGGCCACCGCGTAGAGCACCAGGGCGGCGATGATCCGCCACAGGCCGATCTCAGCCAGAGCCGGCGCCAAACGGTTGCCGCCGCGCGCGATGGCCGCGAACGGCACGTTCGAGGTCACTTGGGCGAATTGTGGCCATTGCCCGGGAAACTTGCGGCGGCGCTTGGCATCGATCGAAGCCGTGCCGCCGACCGCGAGCACGAGGAGGCTGCCGAAGAGAAGCAGCGAGGCGGCATCGCCGTTGACCACCAGGTGGATGGCCGCCCAGAGGCCGACGCCCCAGAGGAACGGGTGGCGGGTGATGCGCACCATGCCGCGGGCCATGGCGGGATCGAGCCTCGACTCCATGCCGACCCGGGTCGGACTCGGGGTCATGATCCCGATGACGGCGAACAGGAACGCGATCAGCACCAACACGTAGACCGCCTGCCGGAATCCCAACAGCAGGCCCCAGGTCGGAATGAGCGGCGCGTGGCGGAAGGCGTAGACCAGCCAGACGATGCCGATGAGCGAAGCGAGCGAGAAGAGGCCCCGGTAGGGCCGGTCGCCGAGCCTGCCGGTGAGCGCATCGCGCAGCCGCGTGCCGGACACCCCGAAATGGATCAGCAGGAAGAAGGCGCAGGCAGCGATGAGATCCGCCATGTCGAGGTCCTCGTTCTTGGCGCGCGATCGTCGGCGGGATTGTACTATACTTAGCGACATGCTTAACCGTTCCCAAGAGCTCGATCGTCTGTTCCACGCCCTGGCCGATCCGGCCCGCCGCGCCATCCTCGAGCGCCTCGGCCGTGGCCCGGCGCCGGTGAGCGAGCTGGCGAAACCGCTGCCGATGTCATTACCGGCCACCATGCAGCACCTCGGCGTGCTGGAGGCGGCGGGGTTGATTCGCAGCCAGAAGGTCGGCCGCACCCGCACCTGCATGATCGAGCCGCAGGCCATGAGCCGGGCGGAGCAGTGGATCACGGCACGCCGCCGCGAGTGGGAGGGCCGCCTGGACCGATTGGATGACTATCTGAAGACGCTGGAGCGCGGAGGCGATCGTCATGGCGCGAAATAACCGGCAACCCCGCGACTCGGACGGTGCCACGAGCGGCGCCAGCGGCACGCGCTCGGTCGCGCACGGGGAGTTTCACCTGGAGCGGCTCTATGAGGCGCCGCCGGCGCGCGTCTGGCAGGCGCTCACCGAGCCGCAAGCCAAGGCCAAATGGTTCGCCGGCGCCCACGACCGCTGGCAGGTGCTCGAGAGGCAGATGGACGTGCGGGTTGGCGGCCGCGAGCGACTCAAAGGTCGGTGGGACACCGGCCTCGTCACCACCTTCGATGCCATCTACCAGGACGTTGTGCCGCACGAGCGCCTGGTGTACTGCTACCAGATGTTTCTCGATGAGCGGAAGATCTCCGTGTCACTCGCGACCGTGCAGCTGCAGGCGAGCGGCCAGGGCACGCGCCTGAAGGTGGCGGAGCAGGGCGCATTTCTCGACGGCTACGATGATGCCGGGTCCCGGGAGCGTGGCACGGCGAAGCTGCTGGAGGCTCTCGGCGCCTCCCTGACGTGACATGACATGGCCGCTGGCCGCATCCGCCCGTTCCCGCTCTTCTATCAGTACTATCTCGGCGAGCATCGCAACCCGGCCTGCCGCCTGCTGCACTTCCTCGGCAGCTGGCTGGTGATTGCCGTGGTGCTGGCGGCGATCGTCACGCGCCGACCGCGCGTGCTCATCGCCGCACCGCTGGTCGGCTACGGATTTGCCTGGGTCGGGCACTTCTTCTTCGAACAGAACCGGCCCGCCACCTTCCGGCAGCCCTGGTACAGCCTGGCCGGCGACTGGGTGCTGTGGTGGCAGATCACGACCCGCAGGAGGTCTCTCTTCGACCGCGAGTGAGCGCGCGGTCAGTCCCGACCGCGACGGCGAGGGTTGCCGCGCCCAGCGTCAGATCGCGCGCCCGGCGGGCGAGGGAAGCAGCCACCGCGCCGGCCGGTGCGATGCCAAATGCGGCGCAGGCCAGCACATAGCTCGCCTCCTGTACGCCGGCGGCGGCCGGCACCATGAAGACGAACGTTCGCAGGCCCGCCACCACGCTATCGATGACCAAGGCACGCAGCGGGCTCACCGGGCTGCCGAGGACGTAGAAGACCAGCCACAGCTCCGCCGCGCCGAGGAACCAACAGAGCACGTGCAGCGCGAATCCCGCTCCGAGCCGCCCACGGTGGCTGAGGATGTCAGCGAGAACGGTGTTGATGTCTCCCTGCGCATGCATGCGCTGCAGCGAAGCCAACACGGGCCATCGCTGGGAGACTTTGCGGATCAGACGCTGGAACGCATCCCCGAGTCGCCGACGCCCCAACACGGGACTCACGACGGCGAGCGCTGTGAGCGTAAGCCCAATGCCGAGCGGCCGCATCAGCCCCGACCCGGGCGCGAGGGCAAGCAGGGTGAGCACGCCCGCCAGGACGTAAGGCAGCTTCGCCCCGAGCTCGATGACGAGATCGACGCTCATCGACAGGACACCTCGTAGCGCCGCTGGCGCAGCGAGACGCAGTGCGCGCACGCCGAACACAAAGCCGCCGATCTGCGAGAAGGGCAGAGTTTCGGCGGCGGCATCGCGCACCAGCCGGCCCCACATGAACCTTCGTGGTGAGGCAATCGCCGTGCTGCCCGCCGCCTGCCGCCAGGCGATTCCCATCAGGGCGACGATGGGCAGGTGTGCGAGAACGATGATGATCAATCCGGTGAGGCGCAGACGCTCGAGAGTGCGCGCCACGGCACCGGCACCCGCGTAGACCAGCGTCGCCGCCAGTACCGCCGCGCCGAGAATCAGGCCGACGGCCGAGCGCCATTTCACCGGTTCAGTTCCTGGCGCTGCGCGGCGTGCGTGCCGGCGGCGGCCATTCGAGCTCTATGCCGAACGTGTCCGTGTAGGGCTTGAACCGCGCACGGAGCACCTCGGGATCGAGGCCGAATCTCGCCAAGTGGTAGCGACGCTGCCGGTGTCCGCGGTTCGAGCGGTTGCCGAGCCATTTGCGCATGCGGCGCGCGGCATCGCCATCCGCGGCATGAGCGAACTCGAGCAGGTTGTGCAGGCTGCGGCGGATCTCGAACTTGACTGCGTGGCGCCCGAGGCCGTTGAGGTCGCTCTCGCTGTTGCAGGAGGTGATGAGGCGCCGCAGCGGCGGCACGAACGAAGGGTCGTCGAAAGCCTTCCGGCGGGCGCGCTTGAGCGCCACCGCAACCAGTTCCTGGGCATCGAGCGGCGCCTCCCGGCCGCGCCCGAACCGTCCTTCTTCCGGTCTATCCACCCACACATCCTCCCGGGCCGCCATCGCAGGGTCGGCCTGCGGCCGTCCGACACAAATTTACCGCAAACCGGCGAGTCGTACCTGGAGCGAAAGGGCAGCTATACTTCTGCAAATCCCGGGAGGTGAGATGCGTGTCGAGCTCGATTCTCTGCAAGCGCGCGTGATCGGTTGCCTGATCGAAAAGCAGGTGACGACGCCCGATCAGTATCCACTGTCACTCAACGCGCTGCTGAGCGCCTGCAATCAGAAGAGCAACCGCGAGCCCGTGCTCAACCTGGATGAAGCCACGGTGCAGCACACCCTCGATGCGCTCTCACGCAAGCACCTGCTGCTCGAGCGCTCCGGCTTCGGCAGCCGCGTGCCGAAGTACCAGCACCTCTTCTGCAACACCGAGTACGGCACCCTGAAGTTCTCGCCGCAGGAGCTTGCCGTCGTGTGCGAGCTGCTGCTGCGCGGCGCGCAGACGCCGGGCGAGCTGCGCTCGCGCGCGAGCCGCATGGCCTCGTTTACCGACGTCTCGGAGGTCGAGGCGGTGCTGCAGGCGCTGCAAGAGCGTGAATCCGGGCCGCTCGTCGCACGGCTAGCGCGCGAGCCGGGACGGCGCGAGTCACGGTACATGCATCTATTTGGCGGTGAGCCGATTCCGCAGGCGGCGCAAGCGGATGAGGCGCCACAGGAAGTATCGTCCGCTGTCGGGAGGGGCGCGCTCGAGGGCCGTGTAGCCACGCTCGAGGCCGACGTTGCGGCACTGCGGGCCGAGCTCGAGGAGCTCAAAGCGAGAGGGCGGTAACATGATCACGGTCTTTGCCGATGCCTCTGTTTTCGATGGCGTCTCCGAAGAGCTGCGCGCGGGATGTCATGTCGTCGTCGAGGGCGGCAACATCCGCGAGGTAGCGACGAGCCGGCCGAGCTTTCGCGATGCGCGCGTCGTGGAGTGCGGCGGCCGCTTCCTCATGCCGGGGCTCATCGATGCGCATTTCCATGCCTATACACCGAGCTTCGATTTCAATGCCATCGATCGCATGCCGCCCGCGCTGCTCGCCAGTCACGCCGCCCGCATCCTCACCGGCGCCCTCGAGCGGGGTTTCACCTCGGTGCGGGATGCCGGCGGTGGCGACATCGGACTCTGGCTTGCCATCGAGCAGGGCCTGATTCGCGGCCCGCGCTTCTTCTTTGCCGGCAGGGCGCTGTCGCAGACGGGAGGGCACGGCGATATGCGGCGAGCCGAAGAGATACAGCCGTGCGGCTGCTGTGGCTACACGGGTGCCCTGACCCGTGTGGTGGACGGAGTCGACGACATGCGCAAGGCGGTGCGCGAAGAGCTGCGCAAGGGCGCCCACCAGATCAAGATCTTCGTCTCCGGCGGCGTTCTCTCGCCGACCGACCCGCTCTGGATGCCGCAATTCACCGCCGAGGAGATCAGCGCCGCCGTCTATGAAGCGTCTACGCGCCGTACCTATGTGATGGCTCACTGCCACACCGACGAGGGCGCTGCACGTTGCGTCGAGTGCGGAGTCAGAACCGTGGAGCATGGCACGCAGATCCACAAGGACGAGACGGCGCGATTGATCGCCGCGCGTCAGGCGTTCGTGGTCCCGACGCTCTCAGTCATCGACGCGCTGCAGAGGCATTCCGAGGTCGCGCGGATCCCGCGCGAATCGGTCGAGAAGGTGAAGAGCCTTGGCGACCAGGCGTATCACGCGATCGAGGTCTGCCGTCGCAACGGCGTCAAGCTGGGACTCGGCACCGATCTCGGCGGCCATTCCTTTCACCCGCTTCAGGGCGGCGAGCTCGAGCTGCGGGGACGGGTCGAGAAGCCTATCGATGTGCTGCGCGCGGCGACCTCGGTCAATGCCGAGTTACTGCAGAAAAGCGGTCAGCTCGGGTGCATTGCCCCGGCGGCTTGCGCCGACCTGCTGCTGCTCGATTCCAACCCCCTCGAGGACCTGGCGTTGTTCCGCGACCCGGGCCGGATACCCGTGGTGATGAAAGGCGGGGAATTCGTCCGCAACGCTCTTTAGCTGCCGTCAGATGAAGAAGTCGGGCAGCAGATCCTCATCGCGGACATCGGCTCCCCTGTAGGGGGCAAGGTCCGTCATGCCTTCCTCACGCAACACTTCCTCATCGATGCAGAAATGCCCCGAAAAGGCGCGGCTGCTCCTGGTCAATATGGCGTGCGCCGCGTCTGCCATGATCTGCGGCGAGCGAACACGACGCATTTGATCGGCGCTCGCTCCTTGCATCGCTATCTGCAATGCAGCCGTCCCGATCACCGTGCGCGGCCATAGCGCGTTCACCGCGACGCCACGCGCGCGCAGCTCCCCAGCCAGGCCGAGCACGCACAAGCTCATGCCGAACTTCGCCAGCGAGTAGGCCAGATGCGGCGCGAACCAGCGCTCCTCGATGTTGAGCGGCGGACAGAGCGTCAGGATGTGCGGGTTCTCGGCGCGCTCGAGATGCGGCAGGCACAACTTCGAGCAGAGGAAAGTGCCGCGCGTATTGATGTCGTGCATCAGATCGAAGCGACGCATGTCGGTATGCGTCGTGTCGGTCAGGCTGATCGCGCTGGCGTTGTTGACGAGAACGTCGATGCCGCCAAACTCCTGCACGGTGCGTTCCACCGCGCGCGCCGCCTGCTCATCGTCGCGAATGTCCGTCGGCAGCGGCAGCGCTCGTCCTCCCGCCGCTTCTATCTCCGCCGCGGCAGTAAAGACCGTGCCAGGTAACTTCGGGTGCGGCTCGGTGGTCTTGGCCACGATGGCAACGTTGGCGCCATCTTTAGCCGCACGCAGGGCAATGGCCAGCCCGATCCCTCTGCTGGCGCCGGTGATGAAGAGGGTGCGGCCGTGAAGAGTGCGGGTTGCGGCGTCGGCGGATGCCATGGGATCGAGCCTCACGATATGTTGCGCTCAGTCGGAAAGGGCGATGGCCGGCTTGCCCGCGAAGCGCTGACTGATGTGCATACCGAGTTGACCGGCAAAGTCCTCACGCTGACTGATGCTGGCATTGAGCAGCACGACGGCAGCATAGTCCTCCTTGGGATTGAAGAACGCGAAGCTGCTATATCCGCCGGTCGCGCCGTCGTGCAGGTATTCGCCTGTCTCCGGGTTGTAGAGCCAGGCCAAAGCGATGCGCATCGCCGGATTCACCTCCGCGCGAGGCTGGTGTGAGAGGCTGAGGGCAGCCGCAAGCGTGCGCGCATCACCCCTCAAGGCCAGCCGTCCGGCCAGGCCGCCTGGATGCAGATTGGCTTGCAGATAGATCAGCATATCGGAGGCCGTGGAGCGGATAGCGCCGGCACCCATCATCGCCCCGAGGTCCCACGGTCGGGCCGGGCGATGTTGTGAGTCGTGGCCTTGAATCAGCCGCCGCTGCTGCTGCGGGGAGAGGGAGACCACCGTATCGTGCATACCGAGCGGGCCGGTGATTTCCTGCGCCAGCAGGGTGGCGTACGGAGCTGCCGCCCGATCGGCCAGCGCCTGACCCAGCAGCGCGACGCCAAGGTTGCTGTAGAGGAAGGGTGGATTCGCCGGCTTGCCCACCCCGTGTTGCGCGACGTAGGCGTAAAGATCACGGAGCGTGTAATCCGCGTAGGGGTTGGCCATATCCGCGGGATGGAAATTGTCGGGCATCCGCGGTAACCCGGAATGATGAGTGATCAGATCGAGGAGGGTGATCTCGGGCCCGTTCGGCTTCGCTACCGTTCCCGGTGGCAACAGCTCGCGTACCGGCTCATCCAGGCGCACTTTTCCCTGCTCGATCAGCTGCGCGAGGAGCAGACCGGTGAAGGTCTTGGTGATCGAGCCGATCTCGTACATCGAATCGGGCTTGGCGGTCCCGAAGGCAAAGATCTCGCGCACACCGTTTCGAATCACTCCGATCGTGACGCCACCGTCTGTCTGCGGCGCGAGCGCTCCGCTCGCGAACGCTTGCTGCAGATCGCGTGTCAGGACGGACTGCATCATGGCCGCCGACACGGGCGCCATTGCGGGTTGGTATGAAACCTTCGGCGGCGGCGGCGGGGTTACGGGCCGGTCCTCACGCCGCAGATTCAGGGGCAGGACCCTGTTCTGTGTCCACGTGCCATCGAGCGAAGCGCCGTCAGCGGAGAGCCTGCCGGCAAAGTGCCCATGGACGACCGGAACGTCGAACGAGAAGGTGGTGCCGTTCAGGGTGACGTTGGCGCAGCTGAGCCCGTAAACATTCTGATCCAGGCTGTCGAGGATGCAGAGCTCATTCCCGTTGACGTCGCTCTTGACCGTGAGCTGGATCCGCAGTGACCCGCCGGGAGGCGAGAGCGTTCCCAGCCAGAACCCATCCACAGCCGAGGGCTTCTTTGCCGGGACGAATGTGTCGCGGTTGAATGTCAGCGGTAGGTCCCGCCCCTGGCTCCAGGTCCCCGAGAGGGTCGCGCCATCGCTCGCGATGGTCCCGTGCCAGCTGCCGCCGACACTCGGGACCGTGAAGCTGAGCGCGTTCCCGGTAATCCTGAAGTCCTCGCACGCAATACCCGCCGCACCCTGGTCGGGGCTGTCCAAAGTCCCGCTCAGCCCGCCGCCCGGCGCCGCCGTGATGTGCAACTTAAGATGCAGCGGCCCAAGCGTTCCGATGTAATCACCCTGGACGGTCGGGTTCGAGTCTGCAGCGAGCACGTGCGCCCCATGGAGGCTGATGATGAGGAAGAATCCGGCGAGCGCCGCCCGAAGCGCACCTCTGCCGACGCGTCGTCCTGGTCCGGGATTTCGTGTGCTCATGACAGCCAACGTCGAGTGTTTCCTTGCGTCATGATACCACCGCTCGTGCGTCCTCCTGGGAAGTGCGCCAATCAAAACGCAGCGGCAATCAGATGCGGGGAAGTACTCGTGTGAGGAGCTCCCGCAGAATGTCGCGCGGCCGATTCATGACCACGAAGTGGTGACAGCCCTCGAAGCGCACGAATTCCTGTGTGTGGCACCTTGATCGCAACGAGGTACTACTCCGCGAGCTCGATGGGTGTCGCCTGATCGCAGGCGCGTAGAACTCGCGCCGTGAGAATTCTGCGCCTCTCATCAGGGCAGGGACCTCATCCCGCTGGTAGTCCGCCGCAATCGGCGTGGGGCGCGGTTCCGCAGGATCGCCGTCGCCCTCGGCCAGCACATCAGCCCACTGACGCAAGATCTTCAGCCCGTCGCGATCGGCAAAGGGCGGCGGCCCGATTGCGCGCAGCGCCGACAGCGCCTCGGTGTTGCCGGCGCGTTCCGCCTCTATGATCTGCCGCCGGTAGTTCAGCTTCTCGTTGCGGCGCTTGTCGACGAGCTGTCCCGTTCCCGGTGCGGCCGGCACCGCGCGGGTCCCAGTGGACGACGGTGAAGTGCGCCTCCCAGGACCTCCAGGCCTCAGCCACGGGTACGGAGGTACCACCCGGTCCGCCGTGGAGGTAGAGCAGTAGCGGCATGTCCGGCGCGCCGCTCATCTGGAGCCACTGGTCTCTGCCGCCGATGGATACGTACACTTGCAGTGGCCTTCGAAAGGGAAAGAGTGACTTGCGCAGAGGAGATGGCGCTCACGGCAAGGCCATGCGGACACGCGGAACAATTTTTCTGCCGTGCTGTCCGCGTCCGGGTCCCGGCTGCGCATATATTGGCGAATGAGCAGCCGCTGGAATCTCAAGCAGGTGATGCAGGCTCCCCCGGAGCTGCCGCAGACCCCGGCGGCGCAGGCCTTGGCGCTCAACCTGGTGACGGCTATGGATCTGCTGCGGCTCAAGTCGGTGGCCCGCCTGTATGCCCGCGGCCTGCCGCCGGAAGTCGGCTGGGCCGATCTGCTTCAGGAGGCCTTCGCTCGCGTGCTCGACGGCTCGAGGAAATGTCCCGAGGGCCTGCCCAGGGTGACGTTCCTGGCCGGCGTGATGCGCAGCATCCGCACGGAATACTACCGCCGCGCCCGCAAACGCGCGGCTCGGCTGCCCCAGATCCTCATCGAGCTCAACCTGGGCGACAACCCGGAAAGCGAAGCCGGCGATCCGGCTCCGGACCCCGAGCGGAGCTTGATTGTCATGCAGCTCCTGGCCGAGATCTATCGGCTGTTCGCCGAAGACCCGCGGGCGCTACGGGTCATGGAGGGTTTGTTCGAGGGCCTGTCGCCGGAGCAGATCCGCACGAGCTACGACATGTCGAAGACCGACTACGACTCGACACGCAAGCGGATGCGACGCGCGCTCCTCAGGGAGGGACTGAAGTGGGGCGGTCATGACAACTGACAACGCCGAGCGCTTCGAGCGGCTGCTCGCCGCCCTGGAGCAGGAGCTGATTGCGGCAACGGACGAGGAGATCCTCGAAGCCGCGAGCGATCTCGGCATGAATCCGGCAATGAAGGGCTCGGCGGCGTTCTTTGGCGTGACCGTCGATCTGCGCGCGAAATCCGCGCCAGGTTACCTCAGCCAGTCAGCGGATGCCCTACACCCGCCGAGCGACTCGAAGGACGAGCCTTCCTCCTCGAGCTGACCTGCTGCCACCGGGTGTACACTACGCGCCTTCGTTTGCGACCTTCGCCCGCGGTCAGTGCGGCCCGTTGAGCTGATTCAGCAGGATGATGAGGAGCAGGGCGGCGATGAAGATCAGCAGCCGTCGCCAGCGCCTGGCGAACACGATCGCCTTGCTCGCGAGCGGCGGCCGCAGACGCCCGAATGCCACCCGCGCATAGATCGTCAGGGCGTTCTGCCGCAGCTTCGTTACGACTTGTGCGTAGCCGGCGGCGTGCTCCGCATCGAGTGACCAGCGCTCGATCACCAGCTCCTTGTGCAGCACGATCTGGCGCGGCTCGACGTCGAACGTGCTCGCGAAGCGGATGCCCTGCTCGTTGGTCGTGTTGCTGAAGCCCTTGCCACGCCAGCGGCAGGGCATCTGCATGCGGGCGTGCCACTGCACGCGCCGCGGCCGACCCAAGAGGAGCGGGAATTTACGCTGGGTATTGGCGAGCAGCGCGAGCTCCTTCCACACCAACGTGTCGGCCATGACGAAGACCCACCGGTCCGAGGTGTCCTGCCGCTTCCAGCAGTTCGGGATCGTATAGCTGACGGTGACGACCAGCCGGTTGCCCTCGAGGTCATCGCTGATGGCCAGGGGCGTCGTCACCGTGATCTGCGGCCAGGTCGCCTGCAGCTCCTGTAGGAGCTGCGCCGTCAGCTTCGAGACACCCTCGTTCTGCACCCGGTTTCGCATCGCATCCGCGGTCCAATGGGCCAGCGTGTACTCACGTCGCAGCGAGGCGGGCGATTGTGGATCCGGGCCAAATTCGACCGAGTCCTCGCAGTGGACGTGCTCGAGGGGCTCGGCCTCGGGCAGGCGGACGAGCTGCGCCTGCCCCTCCAGCAGCGGCAGGGCCCAGCCGACATGCGGTTGCACCAGCCGCTCCAGTGAGCCGCCCTGACCCTGGAGGGTTGGATCCAGCCAGTAGGTCGTGCTGTCGATTTGCAGCCGGACGATGACGTGATTGAAGAGAAAGGGCGAGGGCAGCATATCGCCGAGCGCAAGCCCGTGAGTGGTGGAAACGAGGGCCGGACAAACCTCCAACCCGAGGTGGCGCGCGCCGGCCACATACAGGCGCGTCGCATCCTTGCAGTCACCGAAGCGCCCCGCCCAGATCACATCGAGCGGCCTCGGCACCCAGCCACCCTGGCCGATCGCCAGGGCGAAATACCGCAGCTCGCGCTGTACGAAGCGCAGCCACTCCACCGCTCGCTCGGCCATCCCTCCATGGCGGTTGCTGATCTCGTCGAGCTTCGCTGCGATATCGGCGGGCAGCTCGTTGGGGTGATAGTGAGGCGTGAAGAGACTCGCGACCTCGCCCCAGTCGGCGAACTCCGTGATCTGATAACAAGGACGCTTGATGGTCCAGGGCGGCAACAGCTCCTCGCCGGTGAGTCGCTCCTGACCCGCAATGACCCAGTGGCTTTCCTCGACCCCGGAGCTCTGCTCGACGATCGCTTGCGGTGGCCCCTTGAATGCTTTGAACGACAGCTTCCGGCCGCTCGGGCGCAGCAGGCGCTGGCGGGCTTCCACGGCCGGCGCGAAGGCGTTGAAGATCAGCCACGCCGCATACCGGTCGAGGAACACTGGGTTGCGGTTGCGCACCGTGAAGGCAACCTCCAGCCGATCTTCGATCCGCAGATCCGCAATGAGCAGGGTTGCCGTCAGGCGGCCGTTCAAGGCCAGGCGCTCGAGCTGGGTTTCGCGGCGCAGCAGCTGCAAGGCGCCCGAGTCGGCGTGGTCAATATGATCACCACCGCGCCATACCCGAACGCGATGGACCTCGAGCTGATCGTGCTTGGGATCGAACTCGAGGGCAAAGTGCGCCGCGCTTTCCGCGCCTCGCCGGGTCAGGATCTTCTGAACACTGTGGACGTAAGTGGCGACACCTGGCTGCAGAAGACTCGATTGCACGTCAGTCAGCAGCCGCAACACACCGTTATCGGTGAAAGCGTCGTTGGACGTGTCGCCTTCGGCGGGCCAGGGATCGTATTTGACCCAGGGCGGCGGCGGCGTGCAGGGAATCGCGGGGACTGAGTCGATGCGGGGCTGGGTTTGGCCTCCGCTAACCCCGGTATCGTTCATGGGCACAAGCGTAGCAGATCGGGTCGGCCGGCATCGGATCTGGCTCCCGGGGTGCATGATGCGGGTATCATTACCGCTCGGGATCGCGCCTCCGAGGGGAAACATGCCGGATACCAAGTTCATTGTGCGAAAGGCGGCCGTGCTCGGCGCCGGAGTGATGGGCGCGCAGATCGCGGCGCATCTCATCGACGCCCGGGTGCCGACGGTTCTCTTCGACCTGCCGGCCAAGGAGGGAGACAAGAGCGGCATCGTCAGGAAAGCCATCGACGGACTGAAGAAACTGCAGCCCTCGCCGCTGGCCGGCCGCGAGACGACGAGCTTCCTGCAGGCGGCCAACTACGAGGAGCATCTGTCGCTCCTTGGTGAGTGCGACCTGGTGATCGAGGCGATCGCGGAGCGCATGGATTGGAAGATGGATCTCTACCGCAGGGTCGGCCCCCATCTCGCCCCGCACGCGATCTTTGCGTCCAACACCTCGGGATTGTCGATCAGTGCGCTGGCCGAGGCGCTGGCGCCGAACCTGCGGCCGCGGTTCTGCGGAGTGCACTTCTTCAATCCGCCGCGTTACATGCGCCTGGTAGAGATCATCCCCTGCAAGGAATCGCTGCCGGCGGTGCTCGATGATCTCGAGCGCTTCCTGGTCAGCACCATCGGCAAGGGAGTGATTCGCGCCAAGGACACGCCGAACTTCGTCGCCAACCGCGTCGGAGTGTTCTCCATGCTGGCGACGGTCGCCAACGCCGCCAAATTCGGCATCCGTTTCGATGTTGTGGATGATCTGACAGGGCCGCGTATCGGGCGGCCAAAGTCGGCAACCTTCCGCACCGCCGACGTCGTCGGTCTCGACACCTTCGCCCACGTGGTGAAGACCATGCAGGACACCCTCCAGCAGGATCCCTGGCATGGCCTCTTCCAGTCTCCGCCCTGGCTGACGAAGCTCGTTGCGGCCGGGGCGCTCGGCGCCAAGACCCAGCGCGGCATCTATCAAAAGAAAGGCAAGGCATTGCGGGTGCTCGACCCGGCGAGCGGTGAGTACGTGGACGCCGGAGGCGAGGCCGACCCCAGCGTCATCGAGATCCTGAAACTCGATGACCCGGGACAGAAACTCGCGCGCCTGCGCGCGAGTGAGCATCCGCAGGCGCAGTTCCTCTGGGCCTGCTTCCGCGACGTGTTTCATTACAGCGCCCACCATCTCAAGGACATCGCACACTGCGCGCGCGACGTGGATCTGGCGATGCGCTTGGGGTTTGGCTGGAAGCTGGGCCCGTTCGAGACCTGGCAGGCGGCCGGGTGGCAGCAGGTGGCCGGGTGGATCGGCGACGACATCGCCGCCGGCAAAGCGCTGGCGAGTGCACCGTTACCGGCCTGGGCGCGGCAGCCGGACCGCAAGGGTGTGCATTTCCCAACGGGCTCCTACGATGCGGCCAGCAACGCTCTGGTGGGCCGCTCGAGCCTCGATGTCTACCGGCGCCAACTCTGGCCCGACACCGTGCTCGGCGAGAGCAGGGCGACACTCGGTGAGACGGTCTACGAAAACGCAGGCGTGCGCGCGTTCACCAGTGGCGATGGCGTTCTCGTCGTCTCCTTCAAGAGCAAGGCGCATTCGATCAGTCCGGAAGTCCTCGAGGGCCTCAATCGCGCCATCGACCTCGCGGAGGAGGGATTCAAGGGACTCGTCATCTGGCAGGCCGATGCGCCATTTTCCGTGGGCGCCAATCTCGAGTCCCTGCGGCCGGCGCTCATGGCCGGCGACTGGCAGAAGATAGAAGGCGTCATCGCGCTTTTCCAGAAGACCTCGATGCGGCTGCGTTACAGCGGCATTCCAACGGTGGCCGCGACCCAGGGCTATGTGTTTGGCGGCGGCTGCGAGTTCGTCATGCACTGCGATCGCGTAGTCGCCGCGCTCGAGTCCTATGTGGGACTGGTCGAGGCCGGGGTCGGACTGCTGCCGGCGGGCGGCGGCTGCAAGGAGTTCGCGCTGCGCGCGGCGCGGGAGAGCAAGGGCGATCTTTTCGCCTCGCTCAAGGACAAC
Source organism: Steroidobacteraceae bacterium (assembly GCA_050738635.1). Taxonomy (GTDB): domain Bacteria; phylum Pseudomonadota; class Gammaproteobacteria; order Steroidobacterales; family Steroidobacteraceae; genus 13-2-20CM-66-19. The sequence goes on along the minus strand of JBOIAB010000211.1, from coordinate 67,135 downwards.
TACATGATGATCGCTACGGCGAAGGTCGCCGCCAGCGGCATCGAGGCGCAGGAGCTCAGGATCCTGCGCGCGAGCGATGTGCTGCTGTTCAATCCCGCCGAGCTCCTCCACGTGGCCAAGCAGCAGGCACTGGCGCTCAACGATGCAGGCTACCGTCCGCCTCTCATGGGCGGCCGCTTTCCGGTTGCCGGTCGCGCGGGGGCCGCGTCGATCAAGGGACAGCTGGTCAACATGCTGGAAGGGCACTTCATCAGTCCGTACGACTTCGAGATCGGCTCGCGGATCGCCGAGGTGATGACCGGAGGGGACGTGGAGCCTGGTACCGAGGTCAACGAGGAGTGGCTGCTGGCGCTCGAGCTGCGGCACTTCCTCGCGCTCCTCAAGAACCCCAAGACCCAGGAGCGCATCGCCCACACGCTCGCCACCGGCAAGCCGCTGCGTAATTGATCGGCCCGCGGAGAACGGAAGATCATGTCCACTCAGATTCGAGAAGCCTACATCGTCGCCGCCACCCGCACCCCGGTCGGCAAGGCCCCCCGCGGCATGATGCGTCACGTGCGTCCGGACGACATGCTTGCCCATGTCATCCGGAGCGCTCTCGCCCAGGTGCCTGCGATCGAGCCCAAAGAGGTTGCCGACGTCGTCGCCGGTTGTGCTTTCCCCGAGGCGGAGCAGGGCCTCAACATGGCGCGCATCGCGGCACTCCTCGCAGGACTGCCCGACACGGTGCCTGGCGTGACGGTCAACCGCTACTGCTCTTCGGGCTTGAATGCGGTGCAGATTGCCGCCGACCGCATTCGCGTCGGCGAGGCGGAAGTGGTCATTGCCGGCGGCAGCGAGTCGATGTCCATGGTGCCGATGATGGGCAACAAGGTGGCATTGAATCCGGAGATCTTCGCCAAGGACGAGAACTACGCCATCGCCTATGGCATGGGAATCACGGCCGAGAAGGTCGCGCAACAATGGAAGGTGTCGCGCGAGGATCAGGACGCCTTTGCGCTGGAGTCGCACAAGCGCGCGGTCGCCGCGACCACCGCCGGAGCCTTCGCGGCGGAGATCTCACCGCTCGAAGTGACGGACCGCACGCCGGATCTGAAGAAGGGTGAGGTGCGGTATTCCAAAAAGACCCTGAGCCAGGATGAGGGTCCCCGGGCCGACACCTCGCTCGAGGCGCTCGCCAAGTTGAGAACGGTCTTCGATGCGAAGGGGACCGTCACGGCCGGCAACAGCTCGCAGACCTCGGATGGCGCCGCCGCGGTAGTGCTGGTCTCCGAGACCGTCCTGAAGCGCCACGGGCTGACACCCCTTGCGCGTTACGTCACCTTCTCCGTGCGGGGTGTTCCGCCGGCGATCATGGGCATCGGGCCCAAGGTGGCGATCCCCGCCGCGCTCGAGCACGCCGGCATCGCGCGCGACGATCTGAAGTGGATCGAGCTCAACGAGGCTTTCGCCGCCCAGGCGCTTGCGGTCATTCGCGATGTCGGTCTCGATCAGCGGCTCGTCAATCCCAACGGCGGCGCGATCGCGCTCGGCCATCCGCTTGGCGCCACCGGCGCGGTCCGCACCGCGACGTTGGTGCACGGGATGCGCCGCAAGGGCCTCAAGGGCTATGGAATGGTCACCATGTGCATCGGCACCGGGATGGGTGCGGCGGGGATATTCGAGCTGCTCTAACCTTTGCCCGGGGTGAAGTGCGTCTCCTGGCCGGTGACGGCCTGCCAGCGGCCATCGCGCCAGACGAACACATCGGTGAAGCGCGAATGGCGGCTGGCAGCCGGGCCCGATGATGCTCCCGTCTTCGGCGTTGTCGCGGGCCGCGTGATCACGAGCCCGGTGACCATCGCGACCTCGCCGCCCGCCACGAAACGCACCTTCGTGTCCGCGAAACTCTGCTCTACAGGCGGCGTGGGAGGTTGCGGCGGACCCGCAAAGTAGGCCAGGTATTGTGCGCGCGTGATTGCATCGCCCTGGAAGTCGCTGTCGATGAATTCACGGCCGAGGATACGAGCCAGCGTCGTCACATCGCGGCGCTGCAAGGCAGAGAGCCACTCGTGCTCGACTTTCATGACCGCGGCGGCGGTACGCTCGCCTGGGGGTGAGCTCGCATACGCGGGCACGGTCGACACCGCGAACGCAGCAAGGACGATCGCGGCCCTCTTTGCGCCCTGCGCGAAAAACCATTGCATCTGCACTGCTCCCTTTTTGCCTGGATGTAATAATATGGTCTCAGCGCGAACATTGAGCGCCGATGCTCAGCTTCCAATGATCTATGCGCTGCTGCAAACCTGAAGCTCGAGCTATCGATCGGCGCCCGAGTGGCGACTACGCGGGAGACCGTACACCAACCAAGCCAACCGTCGGAACTGAGACCCTCGCCAAAGGTCAAAGGTAGCGAGTATGAAAAAACCCGAGCTTGCAAAGCGCTCAGGGACGATTGCGTGGATCGCAGCGGCATCAGTTCTGATGCTTGGCAGCGGGACCGCGGCATCTGCAGATCACTACCACGGTGGTGGGTTTCACGGTGGTGGGTTTCACGGCGGTGGCGGCTTCCACGGAGGATTCCACGCGGGCGGCTCCCACCTCCCCGGTGGCTTTGGCGGCTATCACGGCGGCTATCACGGCGGCTATCACGGCGGATTCCGCGGTGGCGGTTTTGGCGGCTTCCACGGCTATCACGGTGGCTACGATTTCAGACCCCGCGGTCGTGATTGGGGTTGGGGCTCATCGTGGGGCCTGGGCCTGGGACTGTATCTGTCGGTACTACCTTGGTATTCCACGACCTTGTGGTGGGACGGGGTCCCGTACTACGACGTCGAAAATAACTACTACATCTGGGATCCGGACGAAAGCGAGTATGAGCAGGTCCAGCCACCTCCGCAGGTAACGCAGCAGGCGCAGAACGGGCAGATTTCGCAAGCCCCGCCACAGTTGTACGCGTACCCGAAGAAAGGTCAGACGGCGCAGCAGCAGGCGCTGGATAAGCGTCAGTGCAGCAGTTGGGCAAGTGCCCAGACCAGCGTCAATCCGGCTACCGACACAACCACAACGCCACCGGCCACAACGCCACCGGCCACGCCCGCAGATGACGAGGCGAGCAGCACTAAACCGGTACAGGCTGGCGCAGCAGAGAACGCCAATGCGCCCGCCAGCGCGCAGCAGTGGCAGAACTACCTGCGTGCGGAAAGCGCTTGCCTGGAGGCGCGCGGGTACTCGGTCCAGTAAGAGCGTCTATCGCAGCAGGCGAGCCCAGGCCCGGCCGTGCGCGAAATCGACGGTCAACTCGATCTGCCGCAGAAAGTCCGGGTCGAGCTGCCCATCGAAGATCATGTCGCGCGATGCCGCGTTGATGCGAACCCGCCCAAGACCAATGACATCGAGGTCGAGTTGCTGCTTGCTGTGTGGAGCGATGGAAACACCGAGTTGCTGCTGGGCAGCGGGCGCCAAGAACACGGGGCCGTCATTGCCGCTGTCCACCTCCATCCATAGAGTCCCGGTTTTCGCCCGGACCTCGATGAACGGGACCAGGTCACCGCCGGCGCCGCGCACCATGCGGACGCTGATGGGTCGCATGCTGCGGATGCGGCGAGCGAGACTGCTGCGCGTTTCGATCGTCACGCGATCATGCGCCAGGTCGATGGTCACCGCGCGGCCATCGCATGAGGCCAGGCCGACGATGCCGCCGACCGGCGGCGCGCCTTTGCCGAGAAGCTTCAAGAGATCGAACTCCCCCACCTCGCCCGTGGCCCGGTAGCTACCGATTGCGAGGGTGACCGGCCCGCAGCGGGAGGAGACGATCTTGCCGCCATCGGCTCGAAATCCCGTCATCTGACCGAAGGGCGTGCAGCCCGCATACCGGACCGCATCCGGTGTGAGCACGGTAATGCCGGCGCCGGTATCGAAGATGAAGGGCATTTCGTGTCCGTTCACTGTCACTTCCACCGTGCGTAGAACCGTGTTCGCGTACGGTCGCAGTGTCAATTGAATCGGTCCTGCGCTGGCCGGATGGCAGGCACCGAGGGCGAGGATCGCGGCGCCGAGCACTGTCTTCAAGATCTTTCCTCTGACCCAAACGACTGGCGTGAGCTACGCGCTGGTGCAATACTAATGCAACGGGAGGAATGCCGTCTTGAAGCAACTTGGGCGCGCTCTGCGACTTGCCGCGATAGGTCTCCTCGCGATCGGCCTGGCACTGCCCGCCGCCGCGTTCGCCGACAGCTATTCCAATACGATCGCACTCTTCAAACAGGCTGGCGCCAGCGCCGCATTCTTCAGATCGAGCTACGGCTATGCCGTGTTCCCGACGATCGGCAAGGGAGGGTTCGTCGTCGGCGGCGCGCATGGCAAGGGCAGGGTATACCGGCACGGCCGCCTCGTCGGCGACACGACGATGAACCAGGTCAGCGTCGGCTTTCAGGCCGGTGGCCAGGCCTACAGCGAGATCATTTTCTTCCAGACCCGGCTCGATCTCGCCCGTTTCGAATCCGGAAAATTGGCGCTCGGCGCGCAGGCAAGCGCCGTCGCGATCACCGCGGGCGCGTCGGCAAGTGCCAGCACGGCAGGGAGCGGCGCCGCCGTGAGTGGCACCGAGCAGAACGCGACAACCGCGGGGCGCTATCAGGACGGCATCGCGATATTCACGATCGCCAAGGGAGGTCTCATGTACGAGTTCTCCGTGGCTGGCCAGAAATTCTCCTACGACGCGCGAAATTGAGCAGGGATCCAGACGCATGACGTGCGCCTAACTTCTGCGAGATTTCTACACGTGTCTCCCGACGGTAATCTCAGCGTGCGGCAAGGACGTCGCGTATGTCTCGGGCAATTGCTGCTCTCGAGCAGCATGCTTATGATTCCTTTTACTTAGCACGAAGCGGAGTATTGGCAATCATGGGACTTCAACGCGACACGCTGCAGCACACGTATGGTGAATATCTCACCTGGCCTGACGATGAGCGCACTGAGCTCATCGATGGAACCGCCTATGTCAGAGATCCTCCGGCTCCTTCCCGATCACACCAGGAACTGGTAAGCGAGCTGCATTACCAGGCCCGACTGGGCCTCGAAGGTACGTCCTTCCGCGCCTATATCGCGCCGTTCGACGTCCGATTACCAAAGGACGGAGAAGCCGATGAGCTCATCGATACGGTGGTGCAGCCGGACGTGCTCATCGTCCGCGACCTCGCCAAGCTCGACGACCGTGGGATGCGCGGTGCCCCCGATTGGATTGCAGAAGTTCTTTCTCCGTCAACCGCGAGTCACGATCAGACCGTAAAGCTGCGCGCCTACGAGCGTGCCGGGGTTCTGGAAGTGTGGTTCGTCCATCCCGGCGATCGAACCTTGACCGCCTATCGCCTCGAGGATGGACGCTACGGACGGCCTGCCATCCTCGAGCTAAGAGGCCGAACCTCAATCAGCGCTGTCCCCGGCGTCACTATCGACTGGGACCGCCTTCCCAAAGATGCTTTCTAGTCAACAAACCGGATGATGCGAGTCATGCCAAGACCGAATTGCCGCTTGCTCCTGCCGTCGCTCGTGTTTGCGCTCATTGCGCCAGCGCTGGCGCAGACGGCCGTGAATCCTCATCCGATGACCCTGAACGATGTGTTTCGGGTGAAGGATGTGGGTAACCCGCAGGTATCACCTGACGGAAAGTGGGTGCTCTATACCGTCTCGGCAATGGACTTGAAGAAAGACGGCCGTACCACGGATCTGTGGATGGTCAGCTGGGACGGGAAGCAGGATATTCAACTGACGTATGACTATGACGAGCCGGTGGATTCGCCGCAGTGGAGCCCGGACGGGAAGTACATTTCGTTCCTCTCAGGCCAGAAGGGAAAGGTCGAGGGTACGCAGGTATGGGTGCTGAGCCGAAGCGGCGGCGAAGCCCGGCAGCTCACCGATGTAGCGAAGAAGCAGGGCGAAATCAAAGACTATCAGTGGTCTCCCGATGGCAAGCGGTTGCTGCTGACGGTACATACGGACGGGATGGTGAGCGCGAACGCATTCAACGATCCCAAGGAGAAGAAATACATCCCGCCGATCGTGATCACGCGTTACCTCTTCAAGCAGGACATCAATGGGTACGTGACGGCGAAGTCGCACACGTTCCTCTATTTGTATGACGTCGGGACCGGCAACGCGCAGAAGCTGACAGCCGGCGACCAGTACGATGAGAGCGACGGCATGTGGTCGCCCGATGGGCAGCAGATTGCGTTCATCAGCAGTCACGCCGCCGACCCGGATCGCGACATCAATAGCGACGTGTTCGTGGTGGCGGCGAATGCGGGGTCGGAACCGCGACAATTGACACACTATACGGGCGCGGATGTCGGGCCCCCGATGTGGAGCCCGGACGGCAAGCAGATCGCGTTCTTGCGTGGCGGCGAGGTGAAGTACTGGCAATACCAGGAAAACCGGCTGGCGGTGGTTGCGGCTGACGGCAGCGGACGCGCCAAGGTGGTGACCGGGAGCTTCGACAGGCCGATCCTTGATCCGCAGTGGACCGCGGACGGTCGGCACGTCATCGCGATGGTCGCGGATGACAGAAACCAGTATCCGGCCAACATAGATGTGACCAACGGCAGCGTGAAACGGCTCGCGGACGGCGAGGGCGTTTCGGGGGACCACTCGGGGAAAGCGGGCCACGAGGCGCTGGTATGGACCACCGATACCCAGCCGAGCGAGGTATATGCGCTGACTGACGGGGGCCTGCGACAGTTGAGCCACCAGAACGCGGACCTGCTGCACGAGCTGGCGCTGTCCCAGACTCAGAACGTAGAGTGCCGAAGCAAGGACGGCACGCGTGTCGATGGGCTGATGACGCTGCCGGAAACCGGTGCGACGAAACCATATCCGATGCTGCTATGGATTCACGGCGGACCGCAGGGGCAGGACGCGCATGCATTCTCGGTGATGAGGCAGTTGTTTGCGGCGCGCGGCTATGCGGTACTGAACGTGAACTACCGTGGCAGCGACGGGCGCGGAATTGCGTATCAGAGAGCTATCTGGGCGAACTGGGGCGTGGATGAAGTGCAGGATATCGAAGCCTGCGTCAACAAAGTCATCCAGCAAGGCCTCGTCGATCCGAAGCGCATGGGCGTTGGCGGCTGGAGCTACGGCGGCATCACGACCGACTTCATGATCGCCAGCACCAACGAATTCAAGGCGGCGAGCTCGGGCGCGGGCATGGGCGATCCGCTGGTGCTTTATGGCGTCGACGAGTACATCAACCAATACAACTTCGAGCTGGGGCCGCCGTGGAAGGACCTGCAGCGGTATATCAAGATCGCGTATCCGCTGCTGCATGCGGATCGGATTCATACGCCGACGCTGTTCATGGGTGGCACGAGTGACTTCAATGTCCCGTTGGAGGGCGGCGAGCAGATGTACGAAGCGTTGCAGACGCTCCACGTACCCTCGGCGTTGATCGTGTATCCGCAGCAGTTCCACGGATTCACCCGGCCGACCTACATTCGGGATCGATACCAGTACTGGATCAACTGGTACGACCACTGGGTGCTGGGCAAGAGCGTCGAATTGTCGGCTCTGCCGTGGGCGAAGGGCAAGACCTCGTAGTGATATTTATTATTCTATATTATCACTGTATTATCAATGATATACAGCAAAGACTTAGCGTATAATCTAATCACTAGAAATGTTGGCGTTCTTGATGCTCTGCAGCGTGGACTCGGAAAATCCCATCTTGCGGAGCATGGCCAGAATGCAGTCCGTCTTGCCGGCGATATAGCTCGCCATATCGGTCGCAAACCGTGCGGCGAGCTGCCGCTTGACCCGACCGTACTCCGCAACTGCCTCCGGGTTCCGTCGCAGGAAGTCGCGCAGTGCCAGGTGGTTCGCGAGTGCCGCGCTGCTTTGCGGGCAGACATAGAGGTGGTGCGCGGGCGATGGCAGTGGAGAGGCGAATGCCTCCCGGTCTTCGATTCCCAGATTGCCGCGATGCACGTAACCCAATTCGCCGACATCCATGTCGATGATGGGCTTTGCGGCCAGGCCAGCAACCGCGGTGCTACCGACATGCTCGATCGAGAGCGCCACGTCACGGACCGCCGGCCACACGCCCCGCCGTAACTCCTCGAACTTAGCGGGCCACGAGGGGTCATAGTCCACGACGAGCACTCTATTGCACTTGCTCGTGTACACTTCACCACCGTAAACGATCTAATGGTTTCGGAGCTCGCATGCGAATCAAGATTCTAGGTGTGCTGGCGCTGCTTTGCTTCGTTTCGGCCGCGAGTGCCCAATCGCCGCAGTGGGTCGCAGGCACGAACTACTTTCCGGTCGATCCCGCACAGCGAACCAACGTACCGGCGGGGAAGATCGAGGTTACCGAGGTCTTCTCCTACGCCTGCCCGGCCTGCAATGCTTTTTATCCCTTTGTGGATGCCTTGCGGAAGAGTCTGCCGGCGAGCGCCGTGATCGATTACGTCCCGGCAGCCTTCAACACCTCGGAGGACTGGCCGGTATTCCAAAGGGCGTACCTGACTGCGAAGGCCCTCGGCATCTCGACCAAGACCCATGATGCCATGTTCGATGCAGTCTGGAAGACCCACCAGCTCGAGACGGTCGACCCGCAAACGGAACGCCTGCGCAACCCGTTGCCGAGCATCAAGGACGTTGCTGCCTGGTACCACCAGCAGACGGGCACTCCTACTCAGACCTTTCTGGCTGCCGCGCACTCCTTTGGAGTCGATCTGCAGGTGCATCAGGCGGACGCCTACATCATGGCATGCCAGGTCGATCAGACGCCGACGATCATCGTCAACGGCAAGTACCGGGTCGATCCCAGCTCAGCCGGCGGCTACGCCAAGATGATCGACGTGGTGAAATATCTGGTGGCCCAGGAAGCGCGGCACTGACGCAGCGGTAACGCTCTTGGAGAATACGAATGAAAGTCCTTCCAGGCTTCGCCGCGGTGTTGCCGCTGTTGCTCGCAGGCTCGCCCTCATTTGCGCAGGCTGAGAGCGGGCAGCACACCTATCAGTTGAAACCTACCCCCAAGACGGTGACTTGGGGCTATTACGCCGCGAGCACGCCGCCCGTACTGCGAATTCAATCCGGCGATACGGTCGAAATTCAGACCCTGCTCACTTCGAGCCCAACGCGCTTGGCCGAAGCGGGAGTGCCGGCAAACCAGATCGAGCAGTCGCTGCGCGACATTTTCGCGCAGGTGCAGGATCGTGGGCCCGGCGGCCATATCCTCACCGGGCCCATCTACGTCGATGGCGCGGCGCCCGGCGATGTGCTGGAGGTCCGCATCAAGGCCATCCGGCTCGCCATTCCATATGCCTACAATGGCTTTGGACCCGGCAGGGGATTCCTCCCCGACGACTATCCCTATGGAAGGATCAAGATCATTCCGTTGGATGCCAAGCGCATGGTGGCGCACTTCGCCGATGGAATCGACATCCCTCTACATCCATTTTTCGGCAGCATGGGTGATGCGCCGCCGGAGGCCGCCGGCCGCGTCAGCAGCGGGCCGCCGTGGATGCATGCCGGCAACCTGGACAACAAGTGGCTGGTCGCCGGCACCACCCTCTACATCCCGATAAACGCGCCGGGAGGCCTTTTCTGGGCAGGCGACGGCCACGCCGGCCAGGGCGATGGCGAAGTGGACATCACCGCCATGGAGACTTCACTGATCGGCACATTTCAGCTGATCGACCGCAAGGACATGCATCTGCTGTGGCCGAGCGCGGAGACCCCGGACTACTACATCTCCATGGGAATCAACGCGGACATGACCAAAGCCGCGGAGATGGCCGTTCACCACATGATTGATTTCCTGATGCAGGAAAAGCATCTCTCCCGCGACGACGCTTATATGCTCTGCAGCGTCGCCGGGGACCTTCACATCAGTGAAGTCGTCGACGGTAACGAAGTCGTCAGCATGATGATGCCGAAGGCTATATTCACGGCCAAGACTGCTAACTAAGCGCCGGCGCCCGTCAGTGGGCTGCGCGCATCAGTCGGAGCGGATGTCTCCGGTGTTGAGAAGCAAGGCCGTCTCAACGAAAACGAGCAGGATCCCACCCAGGGCGGTAAGCGTGTGCCAGTAGCTGTACCGCCATATCGCTCTGGAAGTCTCAACGCATTGACTGTGGGCACAAAGGAAGTAGTGGCCGGCTCTGACGTAGCCGTTCATAGCATCGCCACCCAGGTAGAGAAGTCCAATCATGAAGGCGAAGAAATTGATGAGTGCCAGCGCTACGGTGGAGTAGAGCACCCACTTCGCGCGCCGGGAATAGGATTGAAACCGGTGTCCCGCTCTCATGGAACGATTCTACGCCTCCGGGTCGGCGAGGGCTGGCGGGGGAGGCGTGATGTGATGGGGTTATCGGAGCTGGACGGTAGTTCTCGCCTGTGGGGGGCGTCGGGGTGAGACTTGGGCCTCGTCTGTCGGAGGTGCAGTCCTGGCCGCTTCTCATCTACTGGTTGTTTGCGCACTGTTGGCAGTTGGCCTTGCGGTGGCGCAGCGGCTTGCGCGGGCGCATCGGGGCGAGGTGCGGCTCTGGCCGGTGTATGCGCGCCCTGTGCTGACGGAGGCCGAACGGGGCTTTTATGCCCGCCTTCGCGTTGCCGTCCCCCAATATGCCGTGTTGTGTCAGGTGCAGATCAGCCGGTTCATTGAGGTCAAGAATGTGGCGGACCGCCTGGGGGTGCGCAATCGTTACGATCGCTTGAGCGCCGACTTCGTGCTATGTGCCGAGGACTTCCGCCCGCTGCTGGTCATTGAACTGGACGACTCGAGCCACGATCGGCCGGCACAGCGTGCCAGGGATGCCAAGAAAGACGCCGTGTTGGTGGCGGCCGGCGTACCGATTGTGCGCTTTCGTGGGACGGTGTCCGGCGATCGGATTCGCGAGGAAGTGTCGCGGGCGTTGCGCGGCGTGCATCAGATCCCGCGCACCCTCGAGCCGGTCTCTGATGTGGCGGGCCGCAAGATCCCGTACATAGGCGGCCTCTGAGGCATCCTGGCCGAGATCAACCGTCAGAGCGCCTGATCCCGGCGTACTGAGACCAGCTGACGACCTTCCGCAGGCCATGTGCCCCGAGGATCAGCCAGACACCGAGCAGCAGTCGCACCACAAAAAAGATCGAGCCTGCAAGATGCACGGCGGGCCACGTTAGTGCGATGTCTTCCACCAAGGAGGGTAGCGTAGAGACCAGCACCCATATTCCGATCAACACGCATCCGGTCGCGAGCCATGTGTCGGGAGGTGCGCCGCTGGAAGATGCAACGGGGTTGTCCATCGGATCAGGAAGGACCTTACGAGCTATCGCTTGTGGGAAACTCCAAAGAGCGACTCCGGCGAGCACCCAGGTCATCGTGAGGAGGATCGGGCCAGCCAGCATGCTCGTAGACGCACCTTTGGCGGCGGCGAGCACGAAATACCCCTGACTCAAGGCATCGAGCAGCAGCCAGACCCCGAAGAGCCGAGCGCCGACGGCGACCGTCTGGTGAGGCGTCATGAGACCCCCCTCGTTGTGATTTTCCCGGATTCTAGCTCTCGGACGTGAATGGGCGTAGCATCCGTGGAAAACGACGAGGGGGTCGATCTTAATGCCGCTGCGCTCACTGAAGGGGAAGCTCCCTGGAGGTGACGCCCTGCCTTGCGCATGGCGTCAGCCGCTACGTCGTCGAACATGACGAGCGCCGCAGCGCCCCTAGTACCGGATACCACACTCGATGAGGACGTATGGGACGACCTCCTGAGCTTCATAGAGGAGCGCAGGGTCATCCCTATCGTGGGGCCCGAGCTCCTGATGGTGGCGACGGACGACCGGCCGCGGCTGCTCTACGACTGGATTGCAGAGCGGCTGGCAGCCAAGCTGAGCGTCGACACGCGGCGCTTGCCGCAGCCCTACACGCTCAATGACGTCGTCTGCTGGTTTCTTGCCGAGCGGGGGCGTCGCGAGGAGGCTTACGTCCGGCTGCGTGCGGTGCTCAAGGACGCCAATTTCGAGCCGCCGGTAGCGCTGCGCCAGCTCGCATCGATAACCGACTTCGACCTTTTCGTTTCCACGACCTTCGACCCGCTGCTCGAGGCGGCGATCAATCTCGAGCGCTTCGGGGGCACACCTTCCACTGAGGTAATCGCCTATACGCCGAACCGCGTGAGCGATCTGCCCGCCGAGCGCGATCGGTTGACCCGGCCGGTGGTGTATCACCTGTTCGGCAAGCTCTCGGCTTCACCGACTTATGTGATCTCGGACGAGGATCTGCTCGAGTATCTCTGCTCACTGCAGAGCGAGCACCTGGTACCCGAGCGCCTGTTCCACGAGCTCGAGCACAATCACCTGCTGGTGATCGGCAGCGGCCTCACGAACTGGGTGGCGCGCCTCTTCCTGCGCCTGGCCAAGCGCCAGCGGCTGTCATCGCCGCGCGATGTGGGCGAGGTGCTCGCGGACGATCATGCGACCTCAGACGAGCGGCTGATGATGTTCCTGCAGCAAGTAAGTGTGCATACGCGCGTCTACCGCGGCGCGGAGCGCTTCGTGGCCGAGCTCTCGCAGCGCTGGCACGCACGGCGGAACAAGCCCGCCACGGGAGCAAATGCTGCACCAGCTCGCTTCCTACCGCCGGTACGCGACATGCCCGAGCACGCAGCGTTCATCAGCTACGCTCGGGAAGACCTGCCAGCGGTGCAGCGGCTGAAGGCGGGACTGGAAGCGGCCGGTGTCGCCACCTGGTTCGATGTCGACCGGCTCGAGGGCGGCGACGATTACGACCACAAAATCCAGCGCAATATCGCCCGCTGCTCGTACTTCATCCCGGTGATATCCGCCAATACCCAGCGCCGCCACGAAGCCTACTTCCGGCGTGAGTGGGGCTATGCCCTCGATCGCGCGCGCAACATGGCCGACGGGGCGCTGTTCATCCTGCCGATTACACTCGATGCGATCAGTGCCAACGAGGCGCTGGTGCCCGAGCGGTTCAAGGCGCTGCACTTCACGCAACTGCAAGGCGGCGAGGTCACACCCGAGTTCGCCCGCCGGCTGACAGAGTTCACGCGGGCTCGCGGCGCATGAACGCCCTTGCCCAGCCCGCGGCGGCGGCGCCGCCACCGGATTCCGCATCGACGGTCGACGCGCACAACCCCTGGCTGGGTCTGGCCTCGTTCACCGAGGAGACCCGCTCGTTCTTCTTCGGGCGGGAAGAGGAGGTGGCCGAGCTGGGACGGCGGGTGCAACGCAAGCTGCTCACGATCCTCTTCGGCAAGTCGGGGCTCGGAAAGACTTCGATATTGCGCGCCGGGCTGGTACCACGGTTGCGCGAGCACGGCTTCTGCCCCGTCTACGTGCGTATCGACTACAGCCGCGGCACCCCCGAGCCGGCCGAGCAGATCAAAGAAGCCATCCGACGGGCCGCCAACGCCTCCGGGCAGTGGACCCAGGTGGGCGTGGCCGCGGCCGGGGAGTCCCTCTGGGAGTTCCTGCATCACCGCGACGACGTGCTGCGCGATGCATCCGGCGCAACGATCATTCCGCTGCTGATTTTCGATCAGTTCGAAGAGCTGTTCACGCTGGCGCAGAGCGATGATTTCGGACGGGCGCGCGCCGCGCGTTTCGTCGAAGAGCTGGCCGACCTGGTCGAGAACCGCGCGCCCAAGGCGCTCGAAGCGCAACTCGAGCGCGATGAGGCGGCGACCGAGCGCTTCGACTTCACGCGCGGCGATTACCGCGTCCTCATCTCGCTGCGGGAGGACTACCTCGCGCCACTCGAGAGCCTCAAGCGGGCGATGCCCAGTATCTCGCAGAACCGCCTGCGGCTCGCTCCCATGACCGGCGCGCAGGCGCTCCAGGCGGTGCTGCAGCCGGGCCGGCGCCTGGTCTCGGACGAAGTGGCGGCGGCGATCGTGCGCTTCGTCGCGGGCGGCGCGGAGCTCGCCAATGCGGAAGTCGAGCCGTCGCTGCTCAGTCTCATTTGCCGCGAGCTCAATGACACCCGCATCGCCCAGGGTCGCAGCGAGATCTCGCTCGACCTCCTGGCCGGCTCGCACGCGAGCATTCTCAGCAACTTCTACGAACGGGCGCTCGCCGATCAGCCGACGGCCGTGCGCCGGGTCATCGAGGATGAGCTGCTCACCGAATCGGGCTTTCGCGAGAACGTGGCGGAGGAAAGTCTGCTACGGCGCTTCGAGCAGGCGGCCGCCGCGCCCGATGCGCTCGCGACGCTGGTCAACCGTCGCCTGCTGCGCATCGAGGAACGGCTCGATGTGCGCCGCGTTGAGCTCACACACGACGTGCTCTGCAACGTCGTGCAATCGAGTCGCGATCAGCGCAAAGCACGCGAGGCGCAGGAGGCAACCGAACGCGCGCTCGCTGACCAGCGCGCGCGGGAACAGGCGGCCCAGCATGCGCTCAGGAGGGCGCGGTCGATCGCCACTGGTTGCATCCTGCTTGCGATAGTGGCGCTCTCGGCAGCGGTATTCGGTTACGTGAGTACGCGGCGCGCTCAGCGAGCCGAGGTCATGACGCAGCACAGCAAGGTGGTGGCGGAGCAGGCGAGGACTCACGCCGAGCAGCTTGTGGGGTATCTCAGTGACACCTTCGTGCGGGAGCTGGAAAGCTTCGGACGACTGGAGGTCCTGGCTCAGTTCACCCAGCGCGAGGTCGACTATTTTCACTCGCTCCCGCCGGAGCTCCGCAGCGTCGATACGATTCGCAACGGCGCGCTCGCGCTGATCGATCATGCCAACGCGCTGGCGTTTCTGGGCCAAAACGCCACCGGAATCAGCAACACCAGCGAGGCCATCGGGCTGCTCGAAGGACTGCGTAGAAACGGCGACCGGACGGACACGACACTCATAGCGCTCGGCCGAGGCTACAATGCCAGCTGCAAACTCCTCAGCAGTCTACAGGACCCGGGCGCTCCCGCGGCATGCGCCCATGCCGTGACCATTCTCCGTCCGCTTACCGAGGGGCCGGCGGCCTCAGTCTCGGCCAAGCGGGTTTACCTCGAGAGCCTCACGCGTACGGGCTTCGAGGATCTACAGTCTAGTGACTGGCAAGGAGTGGTGCGCACCGAGACGCAGGCCTTCCAGATGGCAGCCGCGCTCGGCGCCAGGAATCTCAGCGATCTGCAGATGAGCGCCGATTACGCCGAGGCCGGCGGTTGGCTGGTGAACGGGCTCGCCGTTCTCGGTCGCAACGATGAGGCACGGCAGGTCGGGAAGGAGGCGCTCGCGGCAGCCGATGGAGTGCTGCAGCAGCGTCCCGGCTACCGGCTCGCCTTGCATGCCAAGCAGCTCATCGAAATCCAGCTGACCACTGTCGCCTTCAACGAGCTCGATCCCCAGGAGGCACTGCAAGACGAAGCCGCGGCTGAGCAGACGGCCAGGTTGCTGCTGCAGCTCGACCCGAACAACATCTCGATGTTGAATAACCTCACCGTGTCACTGTCGACCATGGGCAATGCGCTGTGGGCCCGCGGCAATCTGGGTGCAGCCAACGTCTACTTCATTCGATCGATGCAACCTCTCAGCGAGACCGTGCACGCCGGCAGCTTTTTCGTGGCGAACTATGCGAGTTTCGTTGGCCAGACCGGCTACTCCCAGGCGCTGGCCGGCGACTTTGCCGCAGCGCTGCACACGGCAGCCAATGGTCGCGCAGTCATTGACCAAGCTCGCCGCAGCCTGGGGCAGGACAGCGGCGTCATGGGTCTGATGGACCAATGGCCATTGCTCGTGCAGGCAACTGTCAGCTACGAGCGCGGTCAGTTCGCCGAAGTAAGCCGACTTGGGGATCAAGCCATCCAACAGACGCGCGCCGCCAAGCTGACGGGGGCTGTGCAGGAATCTTTCCGACCCGGGCTTTTCTACTGGTGGTACGACGTCGAGGGTCCGGCTCAGTACCAACTCGGCCACTTTGCCGCCGCCGAGACCGCCGAGCGTGCCGCGCTCAAGTGGGGCCCGATCACCCTGACCGAATCCATTTCGGACCAGCGACAGATGGTGAAGGATAAGACCTGGCTCACCATGTCGCTGGCCCGGCAGGGCAAGTTGCGCGAGGCGGCGCAGGTCATCGACCCGGTGGTGAAATTCGAGCAGGGACTCCTCAAGCGCGACCACGGCGATGTCTGGGTTTCTTACGAGCTCGCGGGCGCGCTCTATGCACAGTCCCTCGCCGAGCCGGCCAAGCGCGGACAGCTGGTGTCGAGAGCAGCCTCGCTGCTGCGAGGTCTGCCTCCGTCGGTGCAGAAGGTGCATGACGTGCGCTGGTTCCGGCAGTGGGTAAGGCAGTCGGGGTAGGGCGGAGCACACTCGCGTCAGGGTGATGCCCCCTTGCTGCCCACCGCCTCGTTCACCACCGTCCAATGTGCCCCCTTATCGGTGGATACCTCGAGCCGCCCCAGCTGCTTATCGGCTGAGACGAAAGTATAGATTTCGCGAGCGTCAATTACGCCGCCCCCGTGTCTTGGAATCTGAAACGGCCTGGTCCAGACATTTCCATCGACATGCATGCGCATTTCGTGCGGGCCGCCCTCCCGAGCGACGTTCGTATACTTGAAGGTCTTGTGGACTTCGCTGTAGTAGATAAGGGCAACATCTTTGACGATGCGACCTGAATCGGGATCGGGCTGCAAGCCCAGGTAGTCGCAGGCGAGAAAGGTCCCCTGCGGGAGAAAGGCACATCTCGCGTCGTAGCGATCCGTCCTGGCATGACCAAATTGCGTCTCTCGGGTGTCGATTCGAACCTGCCAATGACCTACCCAGGCCGCAAGCATGTCGTGCGGGGACGGGGCTTCCCGCGCCGGCGCACCGCTGGTCAGGGCCAGCACGGCGGCCGCACACAGCATGGCGGACCGCAATGAGAATACGTTCGATACTCGCATCGCTTGCTCTCCGGCGCGGAATCGGCGGCTAACTCAGCTTCGTTCCCACGGATTCGGTCATCAGAGTCCAGCTACGGCCTCCGTCCAGAGAGAACTCGATGCGGGTGATCCGTTTCTCGGGCGTCACGAACTCGTAGGAATCCCTCAGGTCGACCTTCTTCCCGCTCGCACCCGCGACCTGGTAGTTGTAGTGCCAGAGGTTGCCATGGATGCTGATCGGTGTTTCCTCGAGCGTCTTGTAGTCCTTGCTGACGCCGAGGTGCGTGTAAGCCTTCGCCTTGCTGTTATAGGCGAAGATCGACAGGTGATCCGAGATCCTGCCTTCATTCGGGTCGGCTTTTTCGCTCAGGAATTCACAGACCATGTAGCCCTTATCAGCCGTCCAGGCGCAAGTGAGATGCGCCGGCGTCGACCAGGCATGGCTGACAGCAGTCTCTTTGGTCTGGACGACTTCGTGCCAGCGCCCGACCCAAATGCTCATCCGCTCACTGGGACTGGGAGTACTCGCCTGACTGAGCGGCACTGCGCACGTCGCCAGGCCGACGAACACCAGGGACTGAGCCGTTGGATTTCGGATACGTCTGGAGAGTTTCATGGGGGCAGTCTCCTTGGAAATCATGTTGCCGTACGGGGTGATCCCAGCCGAAAGCTTGCAGCCATGCTAGGGGCTGACGTTCATCCACGACCAGTCTTATGTGGCGGATTGCCCGTACCCTGGGGCGAGTTGCTGCGGCCTCGGGGCCGCTGCGCCGGTCGCGTGCCATGTCGTCGCAGCGAGTAATGAGTGCTATATTTTGGCGCCCACTCCCAGGGCTTCAGGAAATCAAGTCTGTGCGCTCACCTAGCGCCGAGCCCGGCTTCGTCGTCCGGTTGGGGAAGCACGAGATCTCCCACGACTTCCTCTTTTGGCTATTGCAGTCGCTCGGCTGGCTCGCATATGGCCTCGTGGGCCTCGGCTATGCGCTGGCAGGGGAGAGCTCACTGCAGGCGACCTTCGATGTGGTCGTGCTCGTGCTCACGGGGTACGCGCTCACACTCGCCTATCGGCACCTGTTCCAGCGCTGGCGACGGCGACTCACCCCCCCAACACAGCTGGCAGCGCGCTTGTTGGCGCTGACCATTGTCGCCATTCCATCCTGGTACGAATCGCAGGTGCTGATCGACAAGATTGCTTTTTCCCTGCATCCATCGTTGGTGAAGTCAGTCCCGTCGTATGGCGTGGTGCCGCTGAAGATCTGGATCACCTTCGCATTCGCACTGTTGGGATGGTCGGTTCTATATTTCAGCATAAACGGCTGGATCAGCCTCGAGCGTGAGCGCCGTCGGGCGGTCGCAGCGGAAGGGCTGGCACAATCCGCGAGGCTGCGGACGCTGCAATCACAGCTACAGCCGCATTTTCTCTTCAATACCCTGAATAGCATCTCGGCGCTGATCGTCGACAGGCGGCTCGACGCCGCCACCTCCATGATCTCGAGGTTGAGCGATTTCCTGCGAACTTCCCTGCAGACCTCTGACACGCCGCAGATCCCCGTTGCCAGCGAGATCGTTTTCGTCCGCCATTACCTCGACATCCAGAAGATCCGATTCGGCGACCGATTGACGTTCCGGCTCGATGTCGCCCCCGCTGCACTGTCGGCGTTGGTTCCGACCTTACTGTTGCAGCCACTCGTCGAGAACGCCGTGCAACACGGCATCCTGCCGCACAGGGAAGGCGGATCCGTGACCATCACGGTATTCACCGAAGCAAGCAAGCTGAGATTGCGAATTGAAGACGACGGCCCCGGTCTCGGAGATGCCGCGGCGCCTTCATACGGGGTCGGCCTTTCCAATACCGCCAGCCGGCTCGACGAGCTGTACGGCGATCAGGCAAAGCTGTCTGTCGGCCGCGGCGCCGTCAGCGGCGTAGTGGTGAGCATCGAGCTCCCGCTCGTGGCCGCACCCGCTCAGCCCGCCGGCATCGGTGCGCAGGAGACCGGGTAATGCCCATCCGAACGCTGCTGGTGGACGACGAGGAGATCGCGCGCCGGGGACTGGGGGTCCGACTCGAGCGCGCCAAGGAAATCGAGATCATCGGCGAATGTCAGAACGGGGGCGAGGCCATAGAGAGCATCAATCTGCTGTCGCCTGACCTGGTGTTTTTGGACGTTCAAATGCCCGAGCTCTCCGGCTTCGACGTATTACGCTCCGTAAGACCGAGAGTGATGCCGTACGTGGTCTTTGTCACGGCATTCGATCAGTACGCCTTGCGCGCGTTCGAGGTTCACGCTCTCGACTATCTTCTGAAGCCTATTGACGATGAGCGCTTTGCCGCAACGCTGCGCCGCGCTTGCGAGATCGTGCTCGGGACCCGCGACGGTGCGTATGCCCGGCAGATCGCCGAAGCCGTTGCGAGCCTCACCCGCAAGGACACGCCGGCCGTCGAGCAGGCTGGCACCGATAGACTTGCGATCCCGGTCGGCGATCGCCTGATGATCCTTCGGGTCGCTGAGATAGACTGGATCGAGGCGGCCGATAACTATGTGTCCATTCATGTCGGCAAGAAGTCGTGGCTGCTGCGCGAAGCGATTTCAGCCCTCGAGCAGCGGCTAAAGCCCAGAGGCTTCGCGCGCATACATCGTTCGACGATCGTCAACGCGCAGCGCGTGACGGAGCTGCGCTCGCTGCCAAATGGCGAATTCGCAATCGTGCTCGCCGATGGGACCAGTCTCAGAATGAGTAAGAGCTATCGCGCGGTGCTGGATCAATTGGTCGGCACCGCCCGCTAGTGTGTTTCACTGATCGGTGCTGCGGCGGCCGCGGCTTCTGCGCCGCTCCGGTTGCGGACTCGCCGATCTTCGGAGGCTGCTTGCATCCGCGTCGCGGCGTTCGCCGCCTCGGCGATCAGCATACTTGCGGTACGTGCAGGGGCAAGTTCCGGGCGAGGCGCAATCAGCCAGCGGAAGCCGCGGCGCCTTCGCACTGAGATAACGCCGCCCCTTCAATGTCTGCGCGGCAGGACAACTCGCGCTCGTGCAGACGATCGACACGGCGCTCCAGTGGCTGGATGTTTTAGTGGCCATGGCCACTGAATCTACGCCGTAAACGTTGCGGGTGGTATAGGAAAGGGCTAGGGTGTAGTTAGGTGGTTCGTAAGTCTATGATTTTACAAATACTTACAGACCCCCATACCGCGGGGTCCTGGCCTGAGCCACTCCACTCTCACGCTATATACGCTGCAACACTGCGCTGCCCGCGGATGGACGCCTCTGCCAGTCCCACCGTAGGTCGTCTTCATCGATACAACTGCTTTCCGCCAGTGACGTACCGATCGGTACTTCGATGTCGCAAAACGACAGAAGGGACGGTCGAGGACGTAGAAGAGGCGGGTTCGCCCGAATGCGGGGCGCAGCCTGCGGGGGCTGATCCCGGGCGCCTCACACCCTGAACAAAATATGTCACCGTCGGCCCCGTTTACAGGTTCAAGCGGTCGACGTCGGGGGTGTCGCCTAAGCGATTGTTCTTGCGACAGCTAATGGACGCGGCCTGAAAGTTGCACCTCTACAAGGGAGAGCCACGTGCCTGCGGGTACGGCATTCAGGGGTGCAAATTGAAAGCGAAACTCTTGCAACTGCTGGGCGCGGCATTACTTATTGGACCCATCGCCGCCCAATCCGCACCGGCTATATTCGCCATCGGATCCTCAGGTCCACAGACCGTGGCGCCCGAAGCGGATGGGATGGTGCTATTCGCAATCGCGCTGGGCTTGCTGCTGGCCTTGAAGCGGCGGCGCCGCACTTTGGCTCGCACGCAAGTACGAGTCGCGCGCCAACGCCCAAAAGATCGCTCTTTGGTGCTCAATAGCCGGCGCGCAGTGCGCCGGTCACCGACATTCTTGCCGCGCGCAAGGCGGGTAGCAGTCCTGCAACCAGCCCGATAACCAGCGCCCACGCGACGCCAAGCGCTACGAGCCTAAGGGTCACAGCCAAATGAAACGTGAATCCAAACGGGCTCGCGGACAGGCCGTTGAAGAAAGCCCAGCCTAGAGCGGCCCCCAGGAGCGCGCCCGGCACGGCCAATAGCTCCGATTCCAACAGCATGGCAGCGACCATCGGTCCGGATCCAAAGCCCACCGCGCGTAGCGTCGCAAGCTCGCGTCGCCGACCGTCGATGATCGCATAGAGGGAGTTTGCCGCGCCCAGCGTAGCCCCCAGCGCCATCACCACGCCGACGAAATAGGCTGCGAAGTACAAGATCCCGTTGAACCGCTTGTACTGCGCTTCAATGACCTGGCTTTCCCGCATTGCCTCGACCCCCAACATCAGGTCCGCCCTGACTGCATTCTGAAACTCGGAATAGTCGCCCGCTGATTGCAGCATCACCGTGACCTGGTTGTAACTGTCGCGCCTGAATGCCGCAAAGGCACTGCCCGCATCCGCGTATACGAGACAGCCTTCTTCCCCCTGTCCCTGATCGAAACGACCGACCACGACCCAAGCGATCCCTTGTATCTCCCGCCGCTCGCCGAGCGCAAAGCCGGAAAACTGCCTGGCGCACAGGTTGCTGGCAATCAATTCGTTGAGTCCCGGTCGGAACATCCGCCCCGCGGTGAGATGCAACTCCGGGATGAGAGCACCGAGCCCGGAGGTCACACCGAGCAACGGAAAGGAGACTCGTCTGCTGTCACTGCGCTCACGCGCTTCCATGGTCACGAGCAGCTGAGAAACCGCGATAGGCGCGCGATTGCGCCTCTGCCGAATACCCGGCAAATCCCCGATCAGGGAAGCCTGGTGCTTCGATATGCTGCTTTGCGTTGCATCTGGTGCGCCGATGGACATCAGGACGACGCGATCGGTACGCACATCCGCCATTTCGTGACGACGGGCCCCGACGCACATCGCGAGCATCGAGACCAGCACTCCCACGGCGCAAGTCACACCCAATACCAGGGTGAGCGCCTGACTTCGTCTCGAGTAAAGACTCGCTAAATTCACACGGAGGAGGGCGACGAACTGCCTCATGAAGGACATCGATACTTACTGCCCGGCCAGTGCAGTTGCGACATTCAGCCGTGCCGCCCGATATCCCGGGAGGAGGGCGCTGGCGAGGGCGATGATTACCGCTATCGCCACGCCGATTTCAACGACCACCCAGGGCATCGATATGCCCGGCACCAGCCGTGCGGCATAGGGAAATGCAATCGTCGCCAACAGTAGCCCCAGCAGCGCGGCGCACGTCCAGACCGCTATCGACTCGGCCGCTATCAAGGAAAATACCGCTCGATTCGAGAATCCTATGGCCTTGAGTGTCGCGAGCTCGACCGTTCGCTCGCGGATGGATTGCGCCATCATCGTCGCAGTCGAAAAGAGTAGAGCCACGAACACGGCACTGACGATCGAACGAATCGCGAAGTTGAGATCGCCGATGGACTGCATCTGGCGTTGCGCTCCCTCGCGATAGGATTCCGTTCTCGTCTCATTGGCGGAATTGGCGAACTCGTGATCAATGGCATCGGCAACGGCGATCGCCCGTCGCGGATCGGTCGTGACGACGTGGAAGTGCTGAACCGTCTCTCTGTCGTGGCTGCGCGCTTCGTCGAGATAGGCGTTATTGACGACCACTAAAGCGATGCCGGATCCTCCCAGCTCATGCAGCGTGTAAGTGCCCACGGCTTTGAATGTCCAATGATCCGCTCCATCGATCTGCGGAGTAGTCGGCGACAGGAGTGGTATCAGATCCCCGATCTTCCAACCGTATTTCTTCTCGAGCTCCGCACTCACAAGCGCGCCCGTTCTGTTCTTCGCAAGGGCATCCAAACTGCCAGGGCTGATTTTGAAGATTTCCGGCGACTCCGTCAGCCATCCTTTGTCGTCGGGATCAATCGCAAGGACATAAAGCTCCTGTGCGGGGTTCTGATACGTGGCCGAAAAGCCATTCAGCAGGCTCACCAGCTTGACTCCCGGCAGCGCCTTGATGCGATCGAAATAAGCCAGGGGCAAAGGACTGCCGCCGCGCACTTTCGGGCGCACATCGAGCAAATCCGCGCGCGCAGCGGCAATGGCCAGATCCACGCCCGTCTTGATGCCTTGAAGCACGCCGAATAGCGCGAAGGCAACGACGATCTGCAGTGCGATCAGTATGGTTCGTCCCGGTTTGCGCGCGATACCCGCCCACATAAGGGAGGCATATTTTGTGGTCATTGCGCTCGCTCACGGCCCGCCACAGACCCATTACCGTTGAAGGACAGGTCGAAGAAGGGATGGTTCTGGCGGGTTGCTCCCACAGCTGTGATTAACGTGGAGTGCAGCGCAGCGTCGATTGACTTTACAAGAGGATCGCTCCCGCACTCGTTCTTGCAATATATGGCTGTTAAAACAATGACATACGCATCGGGCACCTATTTTGCATAATACGTATTACTTCGGGGAGATGACGGAGCTCGTACATGAACAAAGAAAAGATGGCAATCGGCACGACAAGGCTCCTGGCGGCGGGTGCATTGCTGACCGCATTGGTGGCGGCACCGTACGCCGGCGCAACCACTATCCAGGTCAACTTCAGCGGAACTGCGGGTAGCGGCTACGCCGATCTCACGCTCACTCCCGATCCCATCTCCAGCTCGAACTACCAACCTACATATAATGCAGTTGACGGCCAGAACGGCATTTCGCCTCCGCTTTCACCATATGATCCAGCAGGTGCTCAGTCCATCACGGGCGCGAGCGGCAGCTTCGATGGCGTAGCGATCACTGGAGTGATGGCACTCGACCAGGGTGCGGCGCCGCCAGGCGAAGTTCTCCCGAGCAGCTTCAGCTGGATTTATACGACCACGGGTCCGAATTCGTTCGACAATCTCTTCTACGCGAATGGCTCGCCGCTGGTGTGTCCGCCGACGACAGCCGGCGGCGGCGTCGGGTATCCGTTTTCCGGTGGTTTCCTGGATATCTACGGCGTGATGCTCACCCTGCAAAACGGTGACGCCGTTGGCCTGTGGAGCGACGGGGTTACGGCTCCAGGCGCTTTTGGACCCACATGGCAGGGCGGCCTCACCTACGGTCTCAACGTGTTCACGCCGACCTCGCAAGCGGGAATGTACCTACTTAGTCAGTCCCAGTTTAACGGCGTCTCGGCGTCAGTACCGGAGCCGAGCCCGCTGTGGCTGTTCGGGGCTGGTGTGCTCGGTCTTTTCGCCTGGCGCCGCTCGATGGCAGCGCGCTAAGCTCGCCGCTGATCGGCTGCCTGAATCTCGACCCTGGGTCGTTTCAACGATAAGTCGCGGGGCGGGATCATTGGCTGCCGATCGCATGGATGGCGAACGCATAGTGCAGCGCGGTTTCCACCAGCGCGCCAAACTTGCCGCCGGCGCCTTGGTGGCCTGCGGCCATGTTCATGTTCAGCAGTATGCAGGAGTCTGCGGTGTTCCGTTGGCGTAGCTTTACAATCCACTTCATGGGTTCCCAATAGGTCACGCGCGGATCGGATACGCCCGCGGTCGCAAGGACCGGCGGGTATCGCTGCGACATGACGTTTTCGTAAGGGCTGTAGCTTGCGATGTAGTCGTAAGCTGTCGCGTCGAGCAAGGGGTTGCCCCATTCCGGCCATTCCGGCGGAGTGAGGGGTAGCGATGCGTCGCTCATGGTATTGAGCACGTCGACGAATGGAGCGCCGGCAATCAACCCGGCCCACAGATCAGGACGCTCGTTCAGCACGACCCCCGCAAGCATCCCGCCCGCGGAGCGACCATAAGCGACGATCCGGCCGATCGAGCCGTAACCCGCTTCACAGAGGCGCTCGGCGCAGGCGATGAAATCGGTAAAGGTATTGCGCTTGCGCATGCCGCGGCCGGCGAGAAACCATTCACGCCCGAGCTCCGAGCCACCTCGAACATGCGCGATTGCATACACCCAACCGCGATCGATCAGACTGAAAATGGCCGGCGAAAATACCGGCTCGGCTGATACGCCGTAGGCACCGTAGCCGAACAGGAAAATCGGCGAAGACCCGTCGCGCCTGGTAGTGCGTCGCGCGAGGACGGTCACAGGCACGCGAACACCGCCGTCCACCGCAGCTTCGATCCGCTGCACCACGTAGTTTTCGGGTTCGTACTCCGGCACCTCTTCCTTCAAGATGCACACGCCTCGCCGCGATGACATATGGTAATCGCACCAGCTTCGAGGCGCGACCGGTGACTGGTAGATGTAACGCAGCGTGTCCGTCTCATACTCGAAGCCGGGATCAATGGTGACAGCGTAGGCCGGGTCGGTCTCCTCGAGGACGACCGTGTGCTCAGCGAGAGTTGCGCGCTCGATGATCACTATGCGGGGATTCGCTGCCACCCATTCAAGCCGAACGAGATGGTCCTGGTACGGGACAAGTTTCGTTATGAGATGGCCGCTGCGATGCGCGACCAATTCCCTCCAGTTCCTGCGAGCCGGAGCGAATTCGTCTGTCCACATGACTTTTCCGTCTGCCGCGCCGTCGGCATTGGTCAGGATCACGAACCGCCCGTCCCAATGCTCGACGTCGTACAGCACCCCCGGCGCTCGTGGCTCGATCAGGAGGGGGGTCGGACAGGAACCGCGTGCGGGTAGGACGCGCGTCTCGCTGGTCTCGCGGTTTTCCGAAACGATGGCTATGTAGGCGCCGCTGCGCGTCCGCTTGAGGGACACACTCAACGTCGGATCCGCTTCGGAATACACGATTTCACCGCCGTCCGGCTGCGGCGGTACTCGATCGCGCAACACGGTGGTCGGTCGGCCATTCTCGTCGCGGCGCACCCAGTAAAGCGATTTCGAATCCGCGGAGAATGCAAATTCTCCGCTGGCCCGGCCGTCACCGACCTGCAGCGACGATGTCCCGCGGAGCTGCAGCACGCGCAGCAAATGGTCTTCATTACCCTGCAGGTCTGCGGAGTAAGCAAAGAACTCATGGTCCGGACTGTGGGCAGCGGTGTGTATCCGCAGGAACGCGCCGGCTGAAGCCAGCGCATTGGCATCGAAGAGGACCTCCTCGGGGCCGCCGCCGCGGGGTTCGCGTGCGTAAATCGGATGCTGCGCGTCGGCAAGGTAGCGCTGATAGTAGTGCCACGGACCGTCGGGCATGGCGGGCAGGCATTCCGTGTCGCGCATGCGCGCGCGCATTTCACTGATCAGCCGCTGTTGCAGGTCGCTCGTAGGGGCCAGCACGTCGGCCGCATAGCGGTTTTCGGCGTGCAGATGGTTGGCAACCTCGGAATCGAGCAATGTCGGATCGACGAGCGCGGCACGCCAATTCGCCGCCTTCATCCACGCATACTCGTCGGTCCGCTGGCGGCCGAGCTGTTGAATCGTGACTGGTGTACGGCGCGCGGCCGGCGGCGCAACTGTCCCTGGTCTGGAACGAAGAGTCATCGGGTCAGAGGGAACGCCAGGGCCGCGACAGCCGCGCCGATGAGGGCCAGGACGCCCATCAACCCGAAGAAGGGCGCAGGATGCAGTTGCACCCAGAGAGTGCCCGTCCAGCCCGCTGCGATGTATCCCACGGTCTGTGTGACGAACCAGATTGCCGCGAAGGCCGAGACCAATCCGCGCGGCGCCAGCCGCGTGAAGAGCGCCTGGCCGATGGGGTCGGTGTACAGCTCACCCCACGTGAATGGAACCAGGCCCACGATCAGCCACAACCAGCTCGGCGTGTGCCCGCCATAAACCGGCGCGAGCGCGAGCACAAAGAACGAAACCGCCAACATGACCGTTCCCGCAACGATCTTCCAGACATCGCTCGCCGCGCTGCTGTGCTTCTCACGGGACCAGATCGCCGTCACGATCGGCGCAAACGCCAGGATCAGAACCGGATTGACGGACTGGAACCATGCGGCCGGAATGGCAAAGCTGCTGCCGAAGAGGTGCACGGTCCTGTTCAGGTCCTGGCTCACCCACAATGCCACCGTGCCGCCGATCTGATTGTAGCTCGCGCAAAAAAAGACCTGACTGACCCAGACCAGCGCCAGCAGCGCGAGCACGCGGCCGGTCGTCGACGGATCACCACTGATGTGGACCGCCTCGACGGACTGCTCCCGCCGCTGTCCTTGCGGCAGGTATTTGCGTCCGATCGCAAACGAAAGAGCGGAGATCAGCATGCCGACGCCGCAGGCGCCAAACGCCCAGCCGTAGCCGAGCGATACGCTCAACACCCCGCAGACGATTGGCGCGACGATGCCGCCGAGGTTGCATGCGACTTTATACACAGTGAAGCCGCGATCGCGGCGGGGATCGTCGCGCTCATAGAGCAGACTGACTTGCGCCACGAGGCTCGGTTTGAGCAAGCCGTTACCGATCGCGCTCAACCCAAGCGCGAAATAAAGCAGAGACGGGTAGATGATCATGAACTGCGCCGCCGCCATCAGCAGCGCGCCGATTCCGACCGCGCGGTGCAAACCGAGCACCCGATCGGCCACGACGCCGCCGATCAGGCCCATGAGGAGCGCTGCCGCAATGGAAAATGAATAGACTTCGACCGCGGCGCCCTCCGCGAAGTGAAGGCGCTCGACGAGGTAGTAGACGAGGATGGTGCGCAGGCCGAAGAGCGCGAACACCTCCCACATCCCAACCAGGAACAGCACCGTCAGGCCGGGCGGATGGCCGAAGAGCGTCGGCGGGACTCTGCTCCCTTCGCGGCCGCCGTTCGCTATGACATTCACGCAGTGGACTAGAGCTTGCCGCGCAGACCCTGCTCGGCGACCCAATCATGGGGAGCGATCCTGAGGGTGTCGTCGAACGCCTTTCGGGCGATGTCACGTTTGCCGGCATGCAGCGCGATCTGGCCGAGGGTGTTGTGCAGCGCGATCGACTCCGGCGCCAGCCGCTCGGCATGCGTCAATAGCTCGATGGCATCCGTCTGCCTTCCGCGCCCCGCGAGCGCCAGGGCATCTGCGGACAGGACGTTCGGACTGAAGGGCGGGTCGTCTCCATCCTTCGTGGCGTCGAGGAGTGCGAGGATGCCGGCCATATCGCTCGCCGCCATGAGCCGCTCGTACTGTTCGACGCGCGCGTATCCTCTCTGGAGCACCGGTAGCAGGTCGGCATGCGCGCGTGCGAGCTCACCCTGCGGCCGCCAGTGTCCGGCGACCATGGAACCTGAGATCCTCTCGAGCGCGGACAGATCCTGCAGAGGATTGCCATCGACCAGCAGCAGGTCGGCGCGCGCCTCCGGTGCGATGACACCGAAGCGGTGGCCGGCCTGCGAGCGGATCTCGGCGGCGACGAAGATTCCGGGATTGAAGGTAGCGGTCCGCAGCGCGGCATAGTTTGAGAGGCCGCTCTTTACCAGGAGGTGCAGCTCCTCGTGCAACGCCTCGCCAGGCAGGCAGTTGTCGGGGGCGTCGGTGCCGCTCACCAGGAGCACACCCGCATCGGCCAGCCGCTTCGTGAGGACCTGCTGCAGGGCGAACTGGCGCCTGATCGCGGCCACGAATTTCGGTACGTCGGCTCGATGGGCATAAGGATTATTGCGCGGCAGCGATTCCTGAAAGTCGGCCGGCGTCAGATATTCCTCCCCGGGACCCGCCAAAGCCCGGTCGGCATGGGTGGCGAGCTCTGGAATCTTTTCGATCACCACGAGGTCCGGGATCACCGCGATGTCGTTGCGGGCAACCTGAGTGATCACCCCGGCGATCTGCGCATCGGTCGGGTTCGCGTTCAGATAGTGAGTCAGTTCTTCGCTGTGCGCGACGATGTCCAGGCCAGCGGGGCCCAGCACGTAGTCCATCGGCAAGCCTTCCGGCACGTGCCCTGCAACGGGAATCCCGCGCAAATGGGCCTGCTCCACGATCGCCTTCATGATCGGCAGCGTCATCTGGGAGTAGACCTTGGCCATGGAGGCGCCGAGCGCAATCTGGTGATCGAGTATCGCCGGGACTGCTTCAGGATCGCCGATCGAGTAGTTGCCGAGCCAGGTCGGTACCGGGCCGTCCATGATCCGTGTCGTGGAGATTACGTTGGGCGCATCGTCCGGCAGCCGCACATGAGCCTCGTGCCACTGCAGGAGCTCGCCATCGAACGTAGCGACCGTCGTCACGCCATAAAAAAGATCTGACACCAGGTCGGTAGGTGATGGATGAGTGTGAAAGTCGACGAGTCCCGGGAGCAGGAACTTGCCTCTTGCGTCTATCACGATGTCGCGGCTGGTGATGTGGACCTCTTTATCCGGTGACAGCGACACGATCCGGTCGCCGCGAACCACGACGTCCCAATCGGTAAGGACGACGTCCCGATCCATGGGGAGCACCGATGCATGGCGGAAGATCGTGACGCCCGCATTCGCCGCGTCGCATACGGATGCGGTCGCGCACAGC
This sequence comes from Steroidobacteraceae bacterium, assembly GCA_050738635.1. GTDB lineage: Bacteria > Pseudomonadota > Gammaproteobacteria > Steroidobacterales > Steroidobacteraceae > 13-2-20CM-66-19. Next base: position 37,979 of record JBOIAB010000211.1, on the reverse strand, counting down.
GCAAGCAGCGTGACGGTGTACCGCCGGACATTGTTGGTCATCATGGCAGTCACTATAAACTATCGATAACTGGATCGCTACAGTGAAGCATGAGCCGGATATCTTCCGGCGTGTGCGAGTAGTTTTTTAGGTTACCGCTATAACTACTTGTTTATATAAAATATCTATCAAAACAGGCGCGGGCCCGTAAGGCTCGGTTGTCGCCCAGCGCGGGTGTTCACCAGGCAGTCTTGCGATATAAACGATTATCGATATAGAATGCACTACATTAAGACGACGAGCGGGGGGAGAAGTGAGCAACACCTGCAGACAGTGCCACCGCGGCGGAAAGGCATTCACCGCACTTGCGATATTGGCCATGCTGGGAGCCGCGGAAGTTGCGGCTGCGAGCGCTGCCACTGCGCCGGATGACTCCGGATCGGCCTCGGCGGCCGAAGTGCAACCGAGCATGCAGCTCGAGGAAGTCACGGTCACGGCACGCAAACGGGAGGAGAAGGCCATCGATGTGCCATTCAGCCTGCAGGTTCTCGACAGCCAGGACCTCGCAAAGCTCGGCGCGGTGAATTTTTCCGACTACGCACGTTCGGTCGCGGGCGTTTCGTTCGAAGACAAAGGTGCCGGCCGTTACACGATATTCATGCGTGGCGTCTCCACCGGCAGCGATGTCGACACCGGGTTGGACTCTGCCGTCGGCATCTATTTCGACGAGATTCCCATCGCGGAGGACTCATCGCAACCCGACCTGAAGCTCTACGACATGAGCCGCATCGAGGTGCTGCGCGGTCCGCAGGGCACACTCTACGGAAGCGGGTCACTGAGCGGGACACTGCGCCTGCTGCCAAACCAGCCTGATCTGAAGGGCGTAAGCGGCCTGGCGGAGGGACAGGTGTCGGACACCGAGCATGGTGGCTTGAACTATGCGGTCGACGGCGTTCTGAATATCCCGCTGTCCGCTACCACAGCGGCGCGGCTGGTCGCCTACAAGGACGACAACGATGGCTTTCTCGACAACGGCTTCTCGGGCGCGAAAGGCATCAACTATGAACACACCAGTGGTACCCGCGCCGCCGTGCTGTTCAAGCCCACGGACAGGCTGGACATCACGCTGAATGGCATTTACCAGGACGGCAGCTTCGGTGAGTACTACCAGGTCACCGATCATTTCCCGGCGCTCGTCACCGATGAGGCCGAGCCGGAGCCCTTCGACGACCGCTATGGCCTGGCGGGCCTGAAGGTCAATTACGATTTCGGCCCGGCGAAGCTGACTTCCGTCACCAGCTATTATGACCGGCGCCGGTATTTGCAGAACGACATCGACTATTTCACCGGTGAGCTGGGGTTGCCTCAGGCTTTCTCTCCTCTGACCTATACGTCACGAACCGTCACCCAGGAGTTGCGTCTGGCCTCGACGGGCGAGCAGAGGTTGACCTGGCTGATCGGCGGCTACTTCGAAAATCAGCACGAACACGCACTGCAATCAGTTTCGGCCGCCGGCGAGGCAGTGCCACCACCGGCCGACCAGCTCGTCAACATCGACCGCTACACGAAGAACAACCAATACGCCGCTTTCGGCGAAGGCAACTACAAGCTCACTCAGAAACTGCTTTTCACCGCCGGTCTACGCGTATCCCACCTCTATGGGGACAATACGTCCATAGATAACGGCGTCCTGTTCGGAGGCCAGACAATCCACGAAGGGCCTTACAGCAACACCCCGGTCACGCCGCGGTTCATTCTCTCCTACATGCGGAACAAGGACTCACAGATTTACCTGCAGGCATCCAAGGGCTTTCGCATCGGTGGAGTCAACCCAGGCTTGCCGCCTTGCCTGCCGCAGAACGGTTGCTTGGTCAATGTAAAATCCACATTCGGTCCGGATTCGGCGTGGAACTACGAGTTGGGAACCAAGATGGAAGCGCTCAACGGGCGGCTGGCGCTGGATGCGGACGTATTTTACATAGACTGGAACGACATCCAGCTCAACGTCGGTCGCGGCGATGGCTTCAATGGATTCATGAACGCGGGCCGGGCGGCCATCAAGGGATTCGAGCTCACGGCCCACGCGCAGGTCACCGTGCATCTGCTGCTCGGCGGCCAGTTCACCTATACCGATGGCAAGATCACGGAGCTCGGCCCAGGCATCGCCGCCACTGGGGTTGCGGCAGTCAACAATGCCGTGCCGGCGGTCCCCAAGTTTTCCACCAGCGGCTTCGCCGAGTGGGGCACCGCCTTCGCCGGCGACGGTTGGGCGTATGTTCGCGGCGATATCAGCTACATCACGACACGGTACGGAGGCTTCGCCAGCACCGCGCCCCTCCCGCTGCGCCCATACGCGCTCGGCGATATTCGCTTCGGCGTGAACAAGGGGCTCTACAGCGCCGCCATTTTTGTCAACAACGTCGCCGACCGTCGCGCCCAGCTGTCCATGCAGAGTTACAGCGGAGTTCACGACGGCGAACCGTATTCGTGGCTGCGCTACAACGTCAACATACCCCGAACCATCGGTCTTACTTTCTCGCGTCGGTTCTGAAATGAGCCGCCGAGCACTGGAGGAAACAGCATGATATCTCGACGGCTGACGCGGATGAGCCTCGGCCTCGTCCTTGGGTTGATCGCGGCGGTGCTGCCATTCGCTGCGCAAAGCAGGCCAAGCGCCGGAGGAACGGCACCCCACGAGCAGCAATTCTCGCGCTCGGAAATTACGGGCGCCATCGCCGATGCGCGCAAGATCGTCTCCGGCAAGGGTGTCGAGGAACTATTGGAAATACCCGTCGGCGGGACCAAGCAGTGGATCTCGGTGCGCGGGCGCAATCGCGACAATCCGATCCTTCTCGTGATTCACGGCGGGCCGGCCTCCCCGGAGATGCCGACCAGTTGGTGGTTCCAGGGAGGCTGGGAGGATTACTTCACAGTGGTGGAGTGGGACCAGCGCGGTTCCGGCAAGACCTATGACGCCAACGATCCGAAGCTCATCGGGCCGACCCTTTCGCTCAAGCGGATCGTCGCAGACGCAGTCGATGTGACTCAGTACCTGCGCTCGCGATACGGGAAGAAGAAGATCTTCGTTCTCGGGCATTCCTGGGGCAGCCTCGTCGGACTGGAGCTGGCGCACGAGCACCCCGAGTTACTGTACGCCTACATCGGCATGGGCCAGGTGATCAACGGCAGGGTCGGTGAGCACGTGGGCTACGAGACCACGCTACGAATTGCCGAAGCGAAGGGCAACGCGAAGGCGGTGGCGGAGCTCAAGTCCATCGCTCCTTATCCGAACGCTGATGGCAGCCTGCCGCTGGATAAGATCAACAAGGAACGCAAGTGGTCGGTGGCTTTCGGCGGGCTGACGTGGGGACGTTCGGATCTCAACTATTACTCGAACCTGGCGCAGTTCGCGCCGGAATACACGGAGGCCGACGTAGCCGCGATCAACAAAGGGTCGCAGCTGTCGCTCGGGCCGCTGCTGCCTGATCTGCTGAGCTTCGATTACTCGAACGTGCTCGAGTGGCGCTGTCCGATAGTGATATTCGCCGGGCGACACGACTTCACGACGCCTGCGACTGTGGTCGCGGCCTGGTTCGCACGGATCCACGCGCCGGTGAAGAAATTCATCTGGTTCGAGAACTCCGCGCACATGATCATGTTCGAGGAGCCCGGCCGGGTGCTGGTGCATCTGGTCGAGGATGTGCGCCCGCTTGCAATGACCCAGACGGCGCACCGGTGACACCGGCTGTTCACGGCGAGTCGGGGCGAGAAAGCGCGGACACTCGCGGCGGCTTGTCCCTGCCGGCGCGCGAGTATCTGGCCGCGGCGGCGCAAGTCCTGGAGGGCGAATCACCGGCGGAGACCGCGAAACGCATGGAGCGGCTGACCTGGGACCACGAACGCTGGCGGTCCGCGCACTGTCTCAACCTCAATGCCGCTGAGGGTCTGATGTCTCGCGGGGCGAGGCGGCTGCTCGCCTCGGATTTTGCGGCCCGGGTCACCGAGGGTGCCCCGGGCGACAAGATATTTCCCCATCCACGGCAGAACCGCTTCATCGACGAAATCGAGGCTACGCTCATCGGGCTGACACAAAAGCTCTTCAAGGTGCAGCATGTCGAATGGCGGCCGGTGACGACCTCGATGGCCAACGCGGCCGTGTTCGTGAGCCTGACGAGGCCCGGCGACACGGTCCTGGTGCAGCCGGAGGCCGCCGGCGGAAACTACAGCTACAATATCGCCGGGTTCCCGCCGCTGATCGGTCTCAAGGTCGCGGCGCTGCCGTACACCGGCAGCTGTTTCGAGCTGGATATCGAGCGCGCGGCGGACATGGTCCGCCGCATTCGGCCGCGCCTGATCGTCATCGGCGGCAGCAACGTGCTGTTTCCCTATCCGGTGCGCGCATTGCGTGCACTCGCTGACGAGGTGGGCGCGCTGCTGCTGTATGATGCCGCGCACGTCGGGCTGCTGATCGCCGCGAACCGGTTCCAACTGCCCCTCGTCGAGGGCGCGCACCTGATGACGATCAGCACTCATAAGATGATGGCGGGTGCCGTCGGGGGCATGGTGCTGAGCGACGATCCGGAGATCATCGCGACCATTTCGCGCAGGGTATTTCCGCATATGCTGCAGACTCGCGATCAGAACAAATACGCGGCTACGGCGTACGCCTTCGCGGAGCATCTCGCGTTCCGCGACGCCTACACCCGCCAAATCGTGGCCAATGCGCGTGCACTGGGCGCGGCTCTGAGTGATGCCGGGTTCGACGTGTTTGGGCGCGAGCGCGGCTACAGCATGACCCACCAGGTGTTTCTCCGGCACCCGACGATCCCGGCCGCGGAGTTCGAGGATCGCTGCCAGCGAGCCGACATCCTGGCCGCGCGCACGCTGCGAACGGCCGGCGTCCTGAACGGTCAACCCGGAGGGGTCATCCGGGTCAGCGTTCAGGAAATCACCCGCCAGGGGCTGACCGAGCCCGACATGCCGCGCGTGGCCGGACTGATTGCGGCGGCGGTCAATGCAATGCGTCCGCCCGAGGACGTCGCCGAAACGATTGCCGACTGGATGTCGGGCCTCGGACCCATCCGGTTCAGCTTCGATGTGGCCTGATCCCACAGACCGCCGCAGCTTCCTAATCCAGGCGGCTGGTGCAACGGCCGCCATGGTGTTGCCGGGCCGTGCCGGCGCTCTGAGCGGCGAGGGCGGTGCACCGGCAACCGAGGCAGCGCGGCTGAACCGGCTGTTTGAGCGCATCTTCAATGAGCAGATGCGCGAGACACCCCAGACCATGACAAGCCTGGGCCTCGACACCGGGAAGGGCGCCTGGGCGCGATCGAAGCTGGACGACCAGTCGCGCGCCCATGCCGACCGCTTGATTCCGCTACAGCGGCGCTGGCTCGCTCAGCTGAGGCAGATAGATCTGCGGCAGCTATCGGGAACGGACGCGACGAACTATTCCGCAGTCCGCTATCAGATCGAGCTCGCATTGCAAGGCGTCCAGTCCTTCAAGTTCGGCGCGGACGGGTTTCCCGCACCCTACCTCCTCAGCCAGCTGACCGGTTCCTACCAGGCCGTTCCTGATTTTCTGCATGCGCAGCACGTCGTGGCTGATCGGAGCGACGCCGAGGCCTACCTTGCCCGGCTGAAGGAATTCGCCCGCGTCGTGGACGAGGAAACGGCGAGGGCGCGTGGCGATGCGGCGGCAGGAGTGGTCCCGCCGGACTTCATCATCGGTCAGGCGTTGGAACAAATGCGGGCGCTGCGCACGACGCCCGTGAGTGAGACCGATCTGGTCGCGTCGTTGGTCCAGCGTGCCCGGCAGAAGCACATCTCCGGTGATTGGTCTGCGCGCGCCGCCGTGCTCGTGTCAGGTTCGGTCTGGCCCGCGCTCGATCGCCAGATTGCGCTCCTTCAGAGCTGGCGCTCCGTGGCGACGGCTAATGCCGGAGTCTGGGCCTTGCCCCACGGCGAAGAATACTATCGCTTCGCCCTCCATTATCAGACCACCACCGGAATGACCCCCGATGAAGTCCACCAGCGGGGCCTGGAGTTGGTTGCTGAGATCTCGGGTGCCGCGGACACCCTGCTCAGCCAGCAGGGCTTGAGCCACGGCACCGTGGGCCAGCGGTTTGCCGCCCTGTACAAGGATCCTCGCTTCGTCTACCCCAACACGGACGAAGCGCGCGCGCAGCTGCTTGCTTACCTCAACGGCTGCGTCAAGGCAGTGACCGCAAAGCTGCCCGCCTACTTCGGTACGCTGCCCACGGCCGGCCTGGAAATACGGCGGATTCCCGTTGCCGTCGAGGCTGGTGCCCCGGGCGGTTATTACGAGGACGGTTCGCTCGACGGATCCCGGCCGGGGGCTTATTACATCAATCTGCGGAACATGACGGAGGTTCCGCGCTGGACATTACCGACGCTGACCTACCACGAGGGTATTCCGGGACATCACTTCCAGGGAGCCCTGATACTGGAAGAGCCCGGTGTGCCGATGATCCGTCGCACGCTATGGTTTACCGCATACGGTGAAGGCTGGGCGGTGTACGCGGAGCAGCTCGCCGATGAAATGGGGCTGTATGCAACCGATCCATGGGGGCGCGCAGGGTATCTGCAGGGCGCTCTGCTGCGCGCCTTGCGCCTGGTGCTCGACACCGGCCTGCACGCAAGGCGCTGGACACGCTCTCGCGCCATTCGCTATTACATGGGCACGATGGGCGCTCCCGAATCGGGTGCCATGGCCGAAGTCGATCGCTACTGTGTCTGGCCGGGCCAGGCGTGCAGTTACATGATCGGCAAGCTGATGTGGTTGAAGCTGCGCTCACAGTCCCGGGCGCTGCTCGGCCCGAAGTTCGACATCCGTAAGTTTCACGACGCCGGCCTCCTGTGCGGGCCGCTGCCGCTCGAGCTGCTGGAACGACGGATCGATACCTGGGCGCGCCAGCAGGTGTGAAGAGAGCGTTACGTCCGGCGAGTGCGCCGTTGCGGACCAGGACGGGCGAGAGGGCGCTTCGGCGTCGGTGCGGCAGCAATCTGGCGCAGATGCGAGACGAGCAGATCGCGCGCGCCGTTGATGTGCCGGGTCAGTATCGCCTCGACCTTGGGCAGGTCCCGTGCCCGCGCCGCTTGCAGCAGATCCCGGTGCTGTTGCCGGGATTGTCCCTCGTAGCGGCGCGCCAGACTGGGCTTGTTACGGATGAAATCGACCCACAGGCGGGTGAGGTTACCGTAAATGTTCTGCAGGATGTCTCGTCCGAGCTTGCGATCGGCACTCTCGTAGAAGACGGCGTGGAACTTCTTATGCGTGTCGCCGAGGAAAAACGCCGTCTCTGGATCCTTCTCCATCTCATCCATCAGGGCTGCGGCTTCAGCCAGCACCTCGTCCGAGAGCTTGTCGAACTTGTGACGCAGCGCGATCAGCTCGATGGCAAGACGCGTCTCGTACATCTCCTCGACCTGCTCGATGGTCAGCGTCGCGACGAAGGTGCCGCGATTGCGGACGGAAACGACGAGCCCGAGGGACTCCAGGCGACGCAGGGCCTCCCGGACCGAGCTTTGGCTGACATCGAAGCGCCCGGCCAGATGGTCCTGCAGAAGCGGCTGGCCCGGTGGGAGCTCGCCGCGGAGAATCTCCCGGCGGAGCCTTTCGGCCACGAACTCGGATGCGCTCAGCCGATCGGGAGAGTCGCTCTTCATGCTCTTTCAGCGGATTATTGATAAACGATAGACGATTTGTAGCATACAACTGCCAGGCGGGTGAAGTGGCGAGCAACGCGGGCAAGTCTGGTTGACGGCAAGCATGCCTTCACGTATTTTACGTGAATGGTGGCTAAAGCGAATATCACGGTAGCGATCGACCCCAGCCTTTTGAAGAAAGCACGGGCGGTGGCCGCGCGGCGCGGGCAAAGCGTGAGCGCGCTGCTGGCCGATGAGCTACGCGAGCTTGTGGATGAAGACGCGCGGTATACATCGGCGCACAAGCGGGCGTTGTCGCTCTTTCAGAGTCCTCTGAGCCTAGGGGGGATACCTCTGCGGCGCGAAGAGCTGCATGAGCGGCGTCGCCTTCGTTGATAGCAACATCCTGATCTACGCGCACGACCTGGACGCAGGCGTGAAGCGGGAGCGGGCTGTAGCAAAGTTGCGCGAGCTGTGGAATTCAGAGACTGGCCGGCTGTCCGTCCAGGTATTACAGGAATTCTACGTCAACGCGACACAAAAGCTCGTTACACCTATCGCACGTTCGACGGCACGAGAAATCATCAAGACGTATGGCGTCTGGGTGCACCACGCCACGACGGTCGAAACCGTCACGCGTGCTACAGAAATCTCCGATCTGGTCCGAATTTCCTTCTGGGATGCACTCATCGTGGCATCGGCCGAGGAAGTCGATGCCGATGAACTCCTGAGCGAGGACCTCAACGCGGGGCAAGCGATCGTCGGCATTAGGGTGGTCAACCCCTTGAATGCCGGCTACATGGGCTCTGAGGTCCACGACGCCCGGTAAGGCATCTCTTATCCTGATTCACGCTACCGGAGGGTAGGGGGTTTCAGTGACCGATCTTGCGGCAAGTACCCGTCTTGGGCAGCCGGCATTCATGCGTAAGGTTCCCCGTCAAGTCGTTCTAGTCGTCATGGCCCTTGCGGCCGCAACTTGGACGATCGAGTGTCAGGCTTCAGGGACTCGTGGTGAAACGACGGCATACGCCGCCCATACCCGAGGGCTAGCCCGGTATTCAGAGCCGGAATACACGCGTCTGCGACGGCGATTTGAACCTCACCAACCAGCAGCACGCGGGCCGCTGCCAGCATGGGCTCTCGCTGCGACTGCAAAGGCCATTAGGATGGACATGTACTCGAAAAACATATGGCCAATCGCCAGGGAAGTCATATACGGAGACACTGCCGATCTAAACAAAGCGCTTGAGCACGGCCTAAGCCCAAGCATGAAGATCTATATGTTTATCTACAGTGCCGATGTGAACGTGTCGCTCCTGGATGTGGCAATAGAGGCGGGGCAGCGAGATGTGATAAAGCTATTGCTTGCTCATCATGCGTCCGTCAACCCCGGCCGCGTGGATGAAGACGAAGGCCCCGTGGGATATCTGGCGCCACTGCCGTATGCAGCTCAGTTCGGAGAAGACGACGTCATTCGCGTCTTGCTGGCGCATGGCGCGAACATCGAGCAGAGAAACAACTTCAGAGGAAATCGTGAGACGGAAAATCACGAAACCGCGTTGGCTTCCGCTGTTCACAACGGAGACGTCGCAGGTGTCTATCTTTTGCTGACGCGTGGAGCGAGCGCGAGAGCAGTTTTAGAGCCTCCGTATTCTTGCGACGCGAGGTCGTCGGAGATTCGCAAATTGCTGGTTGCCCACGGGGCAAAGATGCCTCCGGCCGCATGCGACATCGGCGGCCACGCGCAATAGCTGCGTCTTTCCCGGGGGCCGTGGTTACCGAAACCTGGAGAGCGAGAGGGGTGAGCGGAATCTCGTCGAACCGACCCCAGCTGTCGCTCCAACCAGGTGTAACTGACAAGCATCGACCGCCTTTTTATGCGGATCCAAGTATTATATTACATAATATATATTATGCGTAGTAGATGGGCGACGTTACACTTCGCAAACCAGGGACGCTAATCCACTATCCGGTGAGCCGTGAGCGCGCCCCGGCGCCTCCTGCTTCGGGACGATCCCCATGTGCATTGGGAGGACCTGGACGTGCAATTCCGACTGACCTATGAGGGGCAGCTATATGCGGAAAGCCACCGGGACGGCACCGTTCGCCAAGCAAGAGCCAAGCACAAGCAAGAGATCAGAAAGCGGCTGCACCCGCAGCTAAAGCGCTGGTGGTCCGTCTCCCCATTCTACGGCCCGACAATAAGATTTCTAGACCGACCGGAGTGATATTGGGATATCCGGCTGCGTCGCATTCTGCCGATGCACTTGCCACACGCTTTGCGCGCAGTGGCCACAACTTCGTTCCGCTCGTGACCCGTGATTTGGAATTGCTTTGCGCCATCGAGATACTACTTCTTCGAGAAGGCAAGCCCGGCGCAGTCATCAAAAGCGGCGATCTCGATAACCGCCTGAAAACGCTTTTCGATGCTTTGTGCATGCCTAGAGACCAAGGGCAGTTGGGTCCGTATTTGTCTCCAGCGGAGGAGGAAAAGCCATTTTTCTGTCTGCTTGAGGACGATTCCGTAATTACCAAAGCGACCGTTGAGACCGATACCCTTTTGCAGTCGGTCAGCGAGCCGCCAAGTGAGAACGACGTTCGCGCAGTCATTACCGTGAAAATAAGGGCCGCGCGCGTGACTGCGGAAAATCTAGGGTGTAGAGCCAGTTTCTTGAACGCCTTATCCATCAGCGGATTGTGCGTGCCATTCTAGCGACGATGCTAAAGCCCATCGAATGGGGGCCATTGCTTCGCGATCTGCCGGGATTGCGCCGAGCGTTGCGTCGTAGAGCGCGATAAGCATCCTCTCAAGGAGATATCCGCGAACGCGCAATCGGAATATCCGCAGGTCGTCGTCGCTAGTGGGGCGCCGGTAATGCAAGCCGAAGATATTCCGCACTCTGCTCTTTGTTGTGCTGATATCGCATCGTTTTGCTTCTCAAATGAGCCTGCCAGAATCCTTAATATCGGGGGACAGAGGCGCCAACGTCACCTCCGTGGCTAGCGTCGGCTATTTCTTTCGCCCGAAAGCTCTAATTGTCGCTGACCAACCTCCGGTTGACACGGCAACTGCGCCCTTCCAGGACCTTGCGTGCATTCTGACGAATCGCCAGCATCATGAGCAGCAGGCCAATTGGCCACTGCTCTTTCATGTCACTCTCCTTACTGTTCGTAGCGTTGGTCGTTACTGCTACATTGCCTGCCGGGTCTATTGAGAAACCGAGGCATGCCGCCCGATCAGAATCAATGTGGCGCCCCCCAGGCACAGCAGCGCCCCGGCCCAATCCCAGCGGTCCGGCATCTGGCCTTCAACCACCCAGAGCCAGAACAGAGAGGCCACGATGTAGATACCGCCATGGGCGGCGTAGGCCCTTCCCGCCAGGCTTACATCAATGCGAGTCAGCAGCGCGGCCAAGCCATAAATGGCGAGCATGAGTATCGTTTCAAGCAGCGGTTCCGGTCTCCGATGCCAGCGCATGACACTATCAACCCACTCCCGTTTGCCGCCAACGTAATGAAAGACCTGGGTGTAGCCGAGGCGAGGGACTCCAATCGCTCTGCCGACAAGGCCGCTCGTTTGCAAGTGGCGCTGGCGCAATAACCACGACGATCTGGTCGCGATCCGGCAGCCTGTTGAGGGCATCGCTAAGGATATCGTCCGATACCAGGTTGATCGCACCGGGCACGTGCCCCGATTCGTATACGGCCTGGCAAGGTGTCCACAAGCACGAAGTCATGGCTTTCCCGCAGCCACGTGTCCAGCGTGGCGGTGTCGATCGTTTTCATAACGCCGCTGCTGCTCTCTCAGTCGTAGCGCGTCCCGGAAGATAATGATCCAGCCCCCACAACAGCAATCCGAACAGCAGATGCGGCAGGAGGGATGCGGGGATCAGTTTCGGGCTGACGTGCAGACCGGCCAATCCCCACCCGACGGCCGGGAAAAAGACCGCCAGAATCACCAACCACAGAAAACCCGCCAGACCCAGCGCCGTCATCAGGCTACGGCGGGGAAAGAAGCGCACAAAGATGATGGACCAGAATGTGACATAGACGATGTGAAACAGCAGCCCGACGGGTAGGGGCAAGCTGCGCCTGAGTATCGTCTCGGCAAAAGCCAGTGACGGCGGTTTAGGAAAGGGGGAAACGCCAGCCTTTGTCAAGACCACCATCACAATGAGCGTCAGTACGGAGACTGCGACGCCAATTCCGCCTGCTCGCAGCAAGGAACGTTCTTTCATCGGAAAATCAGTCATGGTGCTCTCCTGTCTCTGTACCCAGTCGGCCGAATGCCATCAGCCCCTCGATTTCCCTGCCGATCCGCAACGAGGACCGCACTTGTCTGCGGAATCCACACAGCAGGCGCCTACCAGGCTTTCCGTCAGGTCCAGCAAGGCCTTGAATTGGGCGCGGTAGATAATGAATTGGCCGTCTCGCCGACTGTCGACCAAACCCACGTGGGCGAGCTTTTGCAGATGGAAGGTCATCGCATTAGGGGCCAGGCCACAGGCTTCGCCCAGCGTCCCTGCGGCCAACCCCGCCGGACCGGCGCGCACCAGCAATCGGACCATCGCCAAGCGAGCCGGATGGGCCAGTGCCGCCAATTTTTTTGCCGCCAAAGCATAATATTGAGATACAGCCAGTGACGATTCCTTACTATTCCCGTGAGACGTTTCGTTCTCCGCAGCCGATCGTGCACAGGGTCGGCGGCTCACCGCGCCATACGGTTGGCGAAGCTGCACGGCGCTCGGGTGATCAAGACCGACTGTTACGAGAAAAGCGCCATCATGCCGAGTCGGCGCGCACCGTCGTTCCCGACGGTCAGCCGGGCGGGAGGGCGGACGCACGACTCCTTCCCCGGCGCCGCCACTCCCGCGCTCCCTTGAGTCAGCGCGCCGCCACTCCCTGGGCACCCGCGGGCACGCCGCCGACGGAGCTCACCGCTGTCAGGCTTCCGTCGCTCTCGAGTCGGAAGCCGTCCACCATGCCCTTCACCGCTTCGCGCACGTAGAGGAAGCGGCCATCCTCGCTCAGCGCCATGTCGATCGGAGCGGTTCCGGTGCCGGTGCTGGCCGCAACACCGTTGAGCAGCGTCAGGAAGCCGTCTCGGGTGAGCAGGTAGCTCGAGATGTTCCCGCTTCCCGTATTCGTGGTGAACGCATATCGTCCGTTGCGGGTCACGATGACCCAACAGTTCGCCTTCTGTCCATCGCTCAGCGAGCCGGTCAGTAGCTGCACCGAGTCATCGTCGACGTCATACGATGACAGGGCGCTCGGCCCGGCTTCCGAGATCACGGCCACGTCGCGCCGGGCGAAAGCAAACCCGAACGGCGTCGCCCCGCTCGAATCGAGCGTCATGCCATTCTCGGCGTACCCTTCATCATTCACGCGCCACGTGTCGATCTTGTTCGTGCCCTTCTCGGTCACGATGAGAACGTCGCCATCCGGAGAGAATGCGACCTCTGCCGCGCTCGATGCGGCCCCGCCGGGTAGCAATCGCTGCGATCCGGGCAGGGGTACCAGATGACCGCCGAAGGGCTCGATGACAAAGCCCTGGATGTTCGGGGCGCCGCCGGCGTTGAGCACGTAGACCAACCGTCCGTGCACCGCAATGCTGACCGGCATGGTGCCCCCCGATTTCGAGCGATCCATGAGCTTGAGGTCGAGACCTTGTTTTCGCACCGCAAACACCGAGACGTCATTGCTCCCCGCGTTCACTGCGAAGAGCAGCAGGCCCCATCTGTCGAGCACGAGCGAGCCCTGGGACCCGAGCGGATCCGGTCCCGTGCCCGTTCCCGTCCCTCCCGTCGGAAATTTTCCCGTCATTCGCAGCGTGCCGTCCGCGGCGCGCGCGTAGACCATTACGGAGTCCGGTGTCTGGTTCGTGAGCACATAGACCGCGCCGCCGCGATCCCCCGCCCGGGCGGGCAAAAGACCCGCCTGCAATCCCAAGAGTGCAATCGCGAGCGAGCCGCCGGCTCGCGCCATGAGAGACGTGTGAGGCATATGCATTTGTGTTCTCCAGATCGGGGGTTCTTTGCAATCCAGGAGCGGACAATCACCGATCACATATTCGATTCGGAAGGCGAGGATGTTACGTAAGCCGAAAAAAGTTACGGGCGAAGCGGTGCGGATTCCCGCGAATATGAATATTTGGGCGCCACGTGAACCCGCAAAGCACGGCGGTCCACTTACTGCAAATGGTGGTTGAGCGGCGCTCTCGGGGACCGCTCAGCTTGAACGCATCCACGGCGTTGGCGCCGACCGGCGCCAAAGTCACTGGTTACGATCCCGTGGCGATCGCAGCTCCCGCGAGCTCGCGCATCCCCCAGACACCGGAATTTCGGTACTCCCACGCGGCCGTGAGCCCGCCCGATCTCCACTGCTATCCTTTTTCAAAGGGGTCCGACCGGGGGCGTATTCGGCCCGCAGCGCCTGCTTATCTCATTGGACAATGATCGTTCCGCGCATGTATGGATGGACGGAGCAGAAGTACTGATAAGTGCCTGCCTTCTTGAAAATGAACGCGAATTTCTCGCCCGTGTCGAGTCCTGGCGACTGGAATTTCTCGGGTCCCGCCGAGCTTGTCACGGTGTGGGCGTCATTATCGCGGTTGATCCAGGTGACCGTCGTGCCGCGATGGACTGTAAGCTTGTCCGGCATGAAGGCGTGATTGTGGATCATGACTTGTGATTGCACTGCCGGGGCCGAAAGGCCCTGGCGTGCGAGCATCGTGCTGAGGGCGAGCGTGGCCGCCAGTAGGGGGAGCGTGGCAGCGGCGCGCCGGAGTGTCCCGTGAGATCTCATCGGGCGCCTCGATCTTCGAGCGTGGCATCTGCGAGCTCGACGTGATCGGCGACGACTTCCACCTGCCGCACTCCCAGCATGGTCCGCAGCTCACCTGCTGGCACTGCGAGAGGTCCCGGCGCGGCGCCGTTACCCGGCGTTGGTTGCGGGAATGCGGTCGAGTAGGCAGTGCGGTATGTCACGTTGCCCTCTACCTTCTGAATCACCTGATGTATGTGGCCGTTGAGAACGGTGACGGATCCGAACCGCTTGACATATGCGAGGGCGGCCGCCGCATCGTCGGTTCCCCAACCCCATTGCGGGTAGATCGACCACAGCGGCATGTGGGTGAAAATCACGATGGGCGTGCTGGCGCTGCGACCTCGTAGATCGTCCTCGAGCCACTCGCGCTGCGTCGCCCCAAGTGTGCCGAGGCCTCCCGGCTTCAGCCCGACGACGTTGACGAGTCCTATGAAATGGACCCCGTGGGAATCGAAGCTGTACCAGCCCCCCGTGCCCTTAGCGCGCCCGAAGCGCTCGAAGAAGAGCTTACCGTCATCTCCTATCGTGTCATGCTCGCCCGGCACGTAGAAAACTTCCCGCTTCGATTGCTTCATGATCTCGGCGGCGGTATCGAACTGCTCGGGCTTGGAAAGGTGGCTCACATCGCCCGTATGAATCAGGAAGGACGGTTGGCCGGCGCTGATCTGCGCCACGGCGGCGGCCAGTGTTCCCGGCGCGTCCGGATTGGCCGGCGCCTTGAACCCGATATGCGAATCGCTGATCTGGCCGAAGGTGAAAGCCGGCATTTCCGCTCCGCGGGCCTCGCCCTGGGTCCCGCTGCTGAGGTTGAACGGTATCGGGACACCCCCGCCAAGCGTCCACAGCACGCCCGCGCTGCCCCACATGAGGCACTTCAGCGCCCGCCTGCGATTGAGATCACCACGGGCATTTAAATCTTCACTCATCTCCTCTTCTCCTATGGATCGAGATTGGGCAACGGCACTGGCACGAGCCGCTTTCGCATACCAAGACTTATACCGCGCAACGGTTATTCCCGGGACCCTGTAAGATTCTTTGGGAATAAAGCCGGGCTGGCTGCGATCTAACCGCTTTGCTGGTCGACGAATCCCCGTTCGCTTCGGTCGCTTTGCCGCACCTCGATGCGGCGTTGAATCGAGCTTGCTGGCTCACGGAGAATCGTGCGGACGCCGAGGACGTGGTGCAGGAGGCCATGGTACGTGCGCTGAGATACTTCCCGAGCTTTCGCGGGGAGAGTTCGCGGGCCTGGATTCTTCAGATCGTACGCAATACGGCGTACGGTGCCCTGAAGGCGAAGCGGGGCGAGCGTGTCGTCATGAGCGCATGCACGGCCGAAACGAGCGGGCTCGAAGACGTACCGGACCTTGCCGACGGCCCGGAGAAGATGCTGATCCGCTCGGAGGAGCTGAGCCGAGTCGACGCCATGATTGCGCGGCTGCCCATCGAATTGCGCGAAACGCTCCTGCTGCGCGAGCTCGAAGAGCTTTCATACCGGGAGATCGCGCAAGTCACGGCGACGCCGATTGGCACCGTCATGTCGCGCCTGTGGCGCGCCAGGCAGCTTCTGGCGAAGGCCTTCAACCGGGGGGATCAGCCATGAGTGCCGGGGACTGCGGCAAAACCCTTCTGCTCCAGGCGGAGTTTGACCACGAGCTGGATGCAGCGGAGTCGGCGGCTCTCGCCGAACATCGTGCCGGCTGTCCGATTTGCCAGGAACGGTGGGTGACCCTGACCAGCGCCCGGGAAGCGTTGCGCGGCGCAACTCGTCACAGCGCGAGTCCACGGCTCCTTCGCGCGGTGACCAGAGCCGCTGAATCGGACCTCGCGCGGGTGAAGCGTCACAGGCAAGTACCCTGGCATGAGATTGGAAGCTTCTCCGCGGGTGCCGCGATCGCAGCGACGATTGTTGTTGGGCATTTTGCCCGCGAGGTCACCAGGCATCGTTGCGGCTCTCGTCGACGATCATGTGCGTGCACTCCAACCGAGACACCTGACGGACGTCATCTCGACGGACAAGCACACCGTCAAGCCCCGGTTTGACGGTAAGCTCGATTTCTCGCCCCCCGTGAAGGACCTCGCAGCCGACGGCTTTCCGCTGATCGGGGGGCGGCTCGACTATCTTCGCGGGCACGCAGTCGCTATGCTCGTCTACTCCCACGGCAGGCATGTCATCGACCTGTTCGTTTGGCCGGATTCGGTGCCTATCGCGGTGCCGACAGGTGGAGAACAGGACGGGTATCGAATCCTCCACTGGACAGCCCAGGGGATGTCACTTACGGCAACTTCTGACGTTGAGCCTGGTGCGCTTAGAGAGTTTGCGCGGGACTGGCAACAATCGCGCTGAAGCGGCCGGCGCATGGGCTCCGGTTGAGAATTGATGTCATCCAAACGTCTTGCAAACTCATCGTCTTAGAAGAAGCCTGAGCTCGCTCACATCAATGATCGGTCGGCGCACAAACTCAGGACAGTGCTGCCGTGTAATCGATGCAAAGCAACGCGTCCCGAATCGTACCGAAATCGACACCACTGTTCACCGTCTTGTCGATCTCTACTGAGATTGTCTGATCTGCCGACACACTCGCGAATACGTTCAAGGGGGACAGCGCTACAGAAGATCCGGAATCCGTAATGGGCGGAGCGTTCGAAAATGCCACGCCATTGGTCAGCGTTACTGCCGCGCTTTGTGACGATGTCGCCGCGATCACCGTCGCCTTCACGCTGCTCGGATTCTTTAGCCCGATCAGAAGGACGGCAAGGTTGTTGATTGTGCGCCCCTTCTCGTGCGGCGGAAGACCGATAGCCGTCACATCAAAGGAAATCGATGCCTTGCTGGGCTTGCCCGCGAGATCGGCGAGTCCGGACAGACCCTGGTTGCGGGCGGAAACCACAATAGATTGCGCGATGCCTGTTGGCATTCCGGCGCTTTGGGTCTGATACAGGCTGGGAGCGAATTGAGCGCGCAGATCGAAGCTGATCAGCACGTCTGCCAAATCCGTCAGCCCTGACGGATTTCCTGCGGGAGGAAATTCAAGATTCCAGATTGTATTGATGCCGCTCCCTTCAAATTGCATGAGCGAGCCGCCGGGCAAGCCAAAGATCTGGCGATCGGTCGTGCCGAGATTGAAATCAGAGATAGCTAGCGCGTCAATGGGGCGCAGCGAAAGGCTGAGAGAGCCGTCAACCGCGCTGATTTCGGAGACTCCGGAGTTGGTCAGCATGCCGCGAATCGCAGACGACGCACGAGTGCGCACGAGCGTGGGAGTGCAGGCAATCACCCGGTAGGAGAATGTGCCGGGATAGGCCCAATTCATAGGCTGCTCAGTGGTTTGAAAGGTGCACCTCCCCGTGTTCCGCAGCTGCCCGAATTGCAGCGGAAAATCTCTTGCCAGCGAGACGGTGTACTTCACCGGAATCATTTCTTTCATGCCGTTCAAGTGCTGCGCCTCCAGAGTCGCAAGGTCGAGTTGCAACTGCTCCGCGCCGCCGACACCAAGCTCCTGCGCCGGGAAATAATCCATGCCCACGAGACTGACGTCTGCATTCTGCTCATAGGAAAGAGCGCGCTGGGCCAACCAGCCCATGCGCGTGGCCAAATCGAGATATTGTCCAAGGATGCGTCTGAGGAGCATGCCGTAATACGCCCAGAACTCGGCGCTCAGAAACTGGGTCTGGCCGAAGGAAAGCAACTGGCTTGCGAGTTGCGCGTCGAGCTCGGCAATCTGCTGTTGATAATTCGCGATCGAAGCAGAACGCTGCGCGATATCTACCTGCGCCTGCGCGGCCACCAAGTTTTGAGTTTGCAGGTTCGCAAGCTGGCTGACACGTTGGTTTTGCGCGCTGTTCATGCTGGAGAGTGTCATGTAGCTGGCCACGTAAAAAGCACCAAAGCCAGCTAATACGGATGCGCCCGCACCGAGACCGAGCAGACCCGAGGCATCGGTCGAACTGATACCAGCCTCGGATTCGGCGGCGCCGCCCACGGATGATGTAAAGGAGGACGGCAGGTCTTTGACGATGCCTGACATGCCGCTAAAGTAGTCGCCGACCTGCCCAAAGAAGCTGTCATGGTCCGCGATTTGGCTCTGCGACGCTGCAATTTGCTGATTGACCTGGGTCACTACAATCTGCGCTTGCTGCAGCTGGTCCTGCGCGATCTGGGCTTGCTGTCCTGCAATCGAAGCCTGCATGTTGGCGCGCTGCAGCATCGCAGTATTCTTCATGTTTTCGATCGTGGCGGTTTCCAGCTGCGTCATCGCGTTTAGGAAATCCTCTTCGATCGATTTGGCGTTTCCGGCGAAGGTGTCGGCCGCCGACTTCAAGGTCTCATAGCGAAGCACCGGCACCATGTCGTCGGCAAAGCCGAAGTAGTTGAGCCCACTTTGAATTTCCGTGAAGCCCAGCTCCGCTCTGGTCAGCTGAGAGATGAGTGCGGGATTCGTCGCGGCGGCAAAGAAGATTCCCGGACTCGGGGCGCCGGGATTCCAGCTCGGGTTGATCGGCGGAACGGAACCGTGAAGAAAATAGACGCCCTTGTAAAGTTCGCGGGCGCGCGCCACGGAGGCGGAGTCGTCGCTGCGGAAGAGCATGTCGGCCCAACCGAGCATGGCAGTTCCCAACTGCAGGCGATAGAACGCCCGCTCGACAGTATGCAGACCATTTGGAACCAAACTGGCGGCCAAGCTATCCATCGAAGCCGTCGGCCCACTCTCATCGCCAAAGTCCTTGGAGTCGTCGTCGCCGAGACTGGGATAGCCCGGCAGAGAGCCCGTCTGCACGGTATAAGGGAGGTCACCGGCGGAGTAGAGGGAAAAGTCGCTCCCCGTGTAGTGCTGACGCCAGGCTGCTTTGTCCTCGCTCGCTGCCTTCCCGACCAAAAGAAAAGCCGCCCGCCCAAGGGGCCGGATCGCCTCCACATAGCCGCCGAGCGCCAGCGACGCCTGGGCGATGACACAGGGCAACGTAAAGACGCTCGCGTAGACGAGCGCGCTTACGAGTTTCGGGGTGTAAAAGCCGAGAAAGTCCTCCAGTGCACCGGAGTCCGTAGGATCAAAACTTCCAACCTGCCACGTGGTGAGGAGATCATTCAGATCGCTCATGGAGGCGATTTTGTTGCCTCTCCTTGCCGCGAAGCTTCCCGCAATATCAACGGTAGCCACTATCGGGTTACTCAGCAGCGAAAATAGAGCCGTGGACGCGCCGTTCAATGCGGCGATCGCGGTGGCGTATTCGCCACGGTCCACGTTCTGATAGGCGGCCTGCAGGGCGTCGTTGAGAGTCAAGGCAGTGGTAAAAAACCCGCAGGCGGCCTGGTTCGGACCGCTCGCGGCCGATACAGAGGACAGAGTTGACCTTGCGTCCGCATTGGTATTCATCTGAAAGACCAGGCGGACCTGCACGTAGTTCTCAAAAGGAATGGGCTGCTGCAGCTGAAGCCATTCCTCGTATTCAAGGAAGTATGGCGCCCTCCCCTGCATCATGCTGGGAACGATGGGTTGCTTGAGAATGTCGGGATCGGCGTGCGCTGGATCAACGACACTTTGGAAGTTGTCCCGGAAAAAGCCCTGCAGGGTAAAGATGTTCTCCCACACACCGCTCGATTGCACGGTGTCGGGACGCGTGAAGTCGGCGCGATAACGCAGACTGAGCTCCTGCGAGGACAATGACGACAGGCTGGTGAGCGCATCGAGAAACGCTCGCGCGGTCATTGCGCCGCGCGCGGGAATGGAGCCTGCAGCGATGCCAAAGCCGAAGGTTGTGCCGGGAGCCGAGGTGAGGATCTCCGTGAGAATTGGAATCAATACCTCGTTTGCCGCTTTCATCGTCCTGTCGGTCGTAGCGAAGTCCTGATGAAAGCGGTTCCGCAATTGCTGATCGGCCTGCGCAACCGTCAGCTTGTACGGCTCAATGTATTCAACGAGTGTGATCATGCTCGTCCACTGGGCAAGGAGATAGTTCCGATAGCCCAACTCGGACGGGGTCTCTCGCAGGATGGGGACCGGAAGAACTCCAAAATAGTTGTGTTGAACGGCGGTGATCGGGGCAGAAACGCCTTGCGCAAATTTTGTGGGATCGATCTGCCAGTCGACGCTGGAAAGGCTTGAGAAGGCAGTCAGCTTCTGGGCAAGTTCAGCCAGCGATGACACAACGTCGGCTTGACTGCTCTTGTCTCCCAGGGATTGACGATACGCATCGAGTCCACCGGGAGCTTCAAGAGCCTGCCACCCAGGCAGGGGCCGAAGAGCGGAGAGAACCCCTTGCGGATCCAGAAAGGCGATCCCAAGCTGCGCCGCTGCGTTTTGGCGTTGGACGAGCGTCCAATCGCTGAAGATGGATTGTCCCGTCGGGGTCAGCGTGAGTTGAGCAGCGATCCCACTGACGGTCGTAACCCCAGAAGCCGCTGCCCGCGCGCCCAGGTCGCTCCATTGAGCCGTAGTGATAGCCTGCGCCGGGATCGGAATCGCAAGGTCAAGAGACGTCACCGCACCATGGAGCGAAGCTGGTGATGTGGTAAGCAGCGGGTCTTGGTCGGCTTGGACCGAGACTGTGGCTATATAGCTCGCATCGCTGCACGCGGAGAGCAAACATAGCAGCTGGACGACAGTCGCATCCTGTTGCCAACTGACGAGGAAGCTTCCGTTGACGTCAGAGGTGGCGCTTCCGAGCAACCGCCTCCCGGGCTGGCCCTTCGACTGCGCGGGATCTACATAGTAGACATCGACAAGCAAGTCTTGTAGGGGATCGAGTGTTTCCTTGTTGCGTAGAGTTCCGGTGAGCCTCACGGGCGAAACCTTCACCGAGCCGGAGGCTTGCGTATCCATCTGCATTGACGTAGTAGACATCGTGATTTCTCTCTTCCTGGCGAATCGTTAACGGGCCGCCTCGCGAGAAAAATTTCCTAGCGGTGAGCGGCCTCTCGTTTAGCTCAAGCTTAGCTGCGAGGGCGGCTTATCCCCCGCGCCAGCCGACTCGAGGCACAGGGGAAGATGCACGCGCGATGGCGGCGTAGGGGGTAGAGGCGACGGTCGGTTTCATGAGCGGGGTCTCCGAATGGCTGAAGGAGTTGACTTACTCTTAAGACAACCGGAAATTCGCTCCGAACCCGCCATCAGAACGAAACTGGTATTGCCAGCATGAGCCAGAGCACCGTCAGTGCCAGAGATCGCTCATTGCTGTCACTTCCGCCTCGCTAGGGTGCGAAATTAGAGCTAGCGTCGATATTCCGACCTTCGATCGAGAATTGATGTCACCGGATTCTCTCGCGGGTTCAGCAGCTTACGAACGCGCAGCCCCGGTGACATCAATAATCAGTCCGCACAAGCTCTGCGCCGAGGCGTCTTCGGACGCTCTAGATCGCGCGTTCGGGCGGCGAGGTCGAGCGGATCCGGCTCTACACACCCTATTCCCACTGGCGAGGCACCTGCAGGCGTTCTCGTAATGCGCCGCCGCTGAGGGCGGGCTCCACAGGTGGGCGCGCACGACATTGAATGCTGCCGCGGATCAGAAGGTAACCGACCCCTGGAGGAACCAGGCTCGCGGTGGTGCGTAGGTGAGCTCCTGATAGCCGATCGGTGAGAAGTAGCCGGATTCGGCACTGTCTATGTATACCCGGTCTGTCAGGTTGACCACCCCGGCGGCGAGGCTGAACGGCTCCGTGGCGTCGATGAATTTCACCGAGGCGCCGTAGACCTCATAGGACGGCTGTTTGAGATCATTGGCCGCGTCGAAGTATGTCAGGCTGTGGAACGAGCCGTCTACCCGCGGAACAAACGAGCCGATCGGCGTCGCGATGCGATACGACAGACCGACATTCCCACTCCAACGCGGCGTATATGCCTGTTGACCGTCGAGCGGAATCCCACCGTCAGGGTTATTGATCAGCGCCGCCGGCATTTTCCAGCACGGGCGCGGCCCCATCACGCACTTCGAGCTGCATGTCCTGATAGCTGGCGAAAAACACAGCGCCGTCGAGCTGCATCCGCTCCGTGTTCAGCTTGGCACCGGTCTCGTACGAGTACACTGTCTCCGGCCCGAAGCCCGGCAGGAGTTGCCGACCGGTCGGATCGTCGGCAGTGAACACCGGCTGGATGATTCGGGTGTTGAAGCCACCGCTCTTGTAGCCGATCGAATCGCTGAGATAGGTCATCAGTTGCTGCGTCCAAGAGTACTGCAGGCTCGCCATCGGCGTCATCTTGTGGTCGCGGAGCCGGTTCAGCACCGGGGCATACAGGTACTGGCTCGAGCCCACGCAGTTGCCTCCGATCCCGTGAGCCACCGCAACGGCCACAGGACCGCCCAGACAGACGTAGTCGCTCGTAGGGTAGTTGGTCTCGTACCCCTGTACAACCGGCGCATCGTAGGGGTTCACTCCGGGATACGGGACAAGGAACACCGGGTTGCCGCCGGTGATCTGATCGGCATAAAACGAACTGCCGGTGCCTGAATAGGTCAGCGGCGGCTGAGCAGTGATATACGGCGTCGCATCCTTGATATCCGCCGTGTAGCGCACGCCGGCAGTAAACTGCAATTCTTGAGTGACCTTATAGGTCCCTTGCGTATAGAACGCGTAAGAGACGTTCTTGATCCACGCGTCGGTGTTGGCGGAGTTGGTGACATCCGGCGCCGGCAGGGGCAGATACGCCGGGTTGTACTGCGGGTCGGTCTCGTGAAAGTAGAACGCGCCGGCCTGCCAGTTCATGCGGTCCTGCAGGGACGTCCCCTGGAAGCGCAGCTCCTGGGTAAACTGTTTCATGTCGTCGCGATTGATCGTCTCGAGAATGATCAGCGGCGTATTGTCGGCGTCGCGTATCGAGTCGGGCTGCGTCTCGCGGTAGGCAGTGATTGATTTCACCGTGAACGAGGGATCGAGCTGCCAGGTCGCCGTCAGGTGCGTGCCCCACACGTGCGTGTCGGAACGCTCGGGTCCGTTCTGGTCCGTAGCATAAGGCCCGAGCGAAAGGTAGGCGTTGTTCGCGCACCTCGGGTCGATGGTCCGGGTTTCCGGAACGGGAGTGGCCGGGGTGGCTCCCGGACAGCCTGCGGCGTAGGAAGCGAATTCCGGAAACTGGGCAGCGGCGTTGATTCCTCCGAACACCGTTGGCGGTCCATCGCTGTGGTCAGCGAAGGAGTCCACCTCCCACAGCAGATTGAATTGGTCTTTCGGCTTCCACAGCGCCTCGATGCGCGCTGCATCGGTGTTCTCGTCCCCGAGCTCCTTACCGGTCAGAATCGCATCGACGTACCCATCGCTCACCTGCCGGGTTGCCGCCACGCGGACACCGAAAGTGTCGCTCAACGGCAGATTTCCGGTCACGGTGTATTCGCGGCGGTTGAATCGTCCGAAAGTGAGCGTGGCGCTGCCGTAGGCGCGTTGCAGGTCCGGCGAATTGGTCTCAAGGACTATCGCGCCGCCGATGGTGTTACGGCCGAACAACGTACCTTGGGGCCACGCAGCACCTGCACGTCACTGAGGTCGAGCAGCGAAGTGGCCGTGCCCGCGGTGTTCGCGTAATACACGCCGCCGACGTAGAGCCCCACTCCCGGGTCCTCCGAGGCGAGGAAGTCAGTCTGGCCGATGCCGCGGATGAAGATGACTGCCGTCGAGGTGTTGCCCGAAGAGGGCGTGTCCGGACTGAACTGCAGATTGGGGACTACCTTGGTGAGATCCTGTGCGGAGGTGACTTGCCGGTCCTGCAGCGCCGAGCCACTGATGGCCGTAATGGAGATCGGCACGCTCTGGATGTTCTCCGCGCGGTGACGATGATCTCCTGCAGGATGGGCTGCGAAGTCGGATCGCTCGGCGTCGCGTCCGCCGCCGGTGCCGCCGACAGCCGCATGGCCAGCGGGAGGGCGACCGCAAGAGCACTCGCCCAGACTGCGCCACTACTCGATGAATGCACCGTTGGCCGAGTGCTGGGGATACCCCAGATCCTGATTGGCATCATACTGATCGCATGGGGCGTTGCGTATCCCGCGGTATTCGGCATTCGCGGCGTACTCGCGCCGGCTCTCTACACGGTGATCTTCGCCCTGATGTTCTTGGCGGGCATCAAATATTTGCACGACGGGCTGCGCCTCCTCGGGTACCCAAACTCGCCGGGAACCAGCGGAGAATAGTTACCCGGTCAAGACGTCCAGCCCGTCTCTTCTACCGACTCTTCTTTGATATCACCACCGGTGGTCGTGGACCTCAACTCGGACGATCTGTCCAGAACCATTCGGCGGCGCGCCA
This sequence comes from Steroidobacteraceae bacterium, assembly GCA_050738635.1. Lineage (GTDB taxonomy): Bacteria > Pseudomonadota > Gammaproteobacteria > Steroidobacterales > Steroidobacteraceae > 13-2-20CM-66-19. The sequence continues at coordinate 13,279 of JBOIAB010000211.1, read as the reverse complement.
AAGCCTACATTCGAGATATACAGGTCCCCGTCAGGGCCCAAGGTCATGCCGCTCGGGACGCTGAGAATGCCGCTCGAACCGTCCACCAGTACTTCCTGCTTGCCGTTTGGCTCGATGCGTATCAAGCGCGCCGTCGCGGGTTCCGGACCCGGATCGGTCGTGGAGTACGACGTTTCGAGGATATAGATGCGCCCGCGCCTATCGATCGCAATACCGAGCACCTTGCTCAGCCCCGTTGCCACTACCTTGATGTGGCCACTAGGCGTGATCCGATACACGCTCTGTGTATTGAGCGCACCGGGATTGAATTGGCCCAGATTGCTCACGTAGAAGACACCGTGGTGGGCCACCACCGTGGGGACGACATGTCCTTGCGAAGCCGAGATATCGATCACGCGCGATACTTTTCCCCAGGTCGTGATCTTGTCGAGCTCGCCGTGATTCGGCTCAACCCCGTAAAGATCACCGTGTACCGCGATCATGCTGTACCACGTTCCGTCCGGCTCGAAGTCGCCAGTGATCGGATCGGTCGGATTGGCAACCGGGTGTGCCTGCAGGAATGCGCTCAGGTTTGCAACCATGGTCCAGCTGCGGTTCCGATTTATGCGGATGACTCCGTTGGGAATGCTGGGGACCCCATGGGAACAGCCGGCGCCTGCAAAGATGGCATAGAGCGTGTTACCGACAAACGCGACGTCGGCGACGCCGCTGGCGAGTCCGCCCGCCTCGCTCGACGGGAGTCCATCGACGAATGTTTCCACGCGACCCTTGGCATCGATCCTCGAGATGCGTGAGCCTGTCGTGCTGCCGAAGTACTCGCCCGGTCCGCTCGCCCCAGCCGAACACAGGCCGCCGAGACCGGCCGGCGCGGCGGTCATAGGTGCGACAGGATATCCTCCTTCAGCGACGTAGAGTTTGCCGTCGGGCCCGAACTTGAGACCTCGCGGATTGACGAGTCCGATAGCGAATACAGTTGCTACTGCGGAAGCCCGCGAGTTGGAAGGCGTACTGGCCGCCGCCGGCACCCGCGTGAGTGCTCCGCCCACGACGGCCGCCCCGATGGCCGCAATGACCACGGTTCGAGGCGATTTTCTATTGAGAAGGCTCATACGATTACCTCCCGGTTTTTGAGGTGACTGCCGGCCGAGTGAATGCGCCCGGCCCTTTTGTTATTGCCTCATGCACGAGATCCATCACATATGGACGGCATCGAGCAGAGGGAACTCGCTCGCCTGCCTCGGATTATCCGATGCGGATTCTTCGCCGGGAGGTACGAGATTTCAATCCTACATTTGTGAGGCTTTTGTGATGGCACTGGATTTGGCTGCCGCATCAGCCGCCCGGCAGCCACTTGCTGTCACTAGCTGGGTAGCCCAGAGAGGTAGCGGCCCCGGCCGCTCAGTCGCGCGGTGCGAGTCCCTGCATGATCGTCGTCACGAGCAGGGCAACGAATTTCCGGTCGTCCACCGGCGGGGGATTTTTGCCCACGACCTGACGGATGAAGACGCGGTGGAAGCACGGCCCGAAAAGGAGCAGTGCGACGCTCAGCGGCTCGACGCGCCCATCAACGTTGCCGGCCCTCTGCTCGTGGGCAATGTACTTCGCGATCAGCTCGTGCGTCTCCTTCGGTCCACGCCCGGGATCGAGCGCCCGGTGCCGCGCCAGCAGCGCCGAATCGCCGAGGAGCGAGGCGCCAAGAGGAATGAGCTTCTCCGCGAATCGGATGCACATGTGCGCGAGCTCTTCGAGATTCTTCGCCAGCGTGCGCTCGCCGGGGCGCAACTGCGATACCCCCTCGCGAAACCGCGGCGCGTTCTCCATGACGACGGCGATGATGATGTCTTCCTTGCTGCGGAAATGCTTGAAGAGCGTTCCCTCGGCGCAGCCCGCAGCCGCGGCCAGCTCCTTCGTCGTCAGGCGCGCGAGCCCGTCCGTCTCGAGAAGGCGCTGCGCTGCGTCCAGGATCTTCTGGCGCGTGGTGCTCGTGCTCATGCCGCCGCAAGATAGCCGCCGCGCCACAGCCTATGCAACTACGCCGCCGCCATTCCGCGGCCTGGGCCGACGAGCATGCGCCCAACGGCAGCTAGGCCGGCGACCTCGAGCACGACGAGAATGGCTACGCTGATCTTGAACGGCAATGTCCAGTCGCCGTAGCCAACGTCAAACACGTTATACGGGCCAGCAACGAAGAAGTGCTCGAGGCTCCCGATCACGAGCCCAATCGCGAACACGAGGGTGAGGACCAGCGATCCGATTTTATGCCAGCGGAGCCATAACAGCGTCAGGCCGACGAGCGTCAGTGTGCCGGCGATGGTTGCGATCCTGATGGATTCTGCTATCGGCGCCGCCGGCTGGAGCTTCGCCACCAAGTAGAGGTGCCAAACGACGGCGGCGTAATTGCCCAGAGCCATTGCTGTAGCAATCCTCTTTACGCGAGTCATCTTGTCTCCGAAGGGCCGTCTGCTTCGGGAAGCGTCGAGCCCGAGTAGAGTGAGCGCTCACTATAGCAGTATTCCGGCCCTGCGCAATGTCCCGCATGCAGCAGCACCCACCGATGCCGCCATCGGCGAACGTTGGGCTGTCGCGACCCCATTATTCTTGACCCGCCGGAATGCCGCGGTGAGCGCCTCACCCGGAAGGGCGGCAGCTAACGCGGATTCAATTATCGCAAGAATACCACGGAGTGAGCCCCGCCCAAGTGCCGGGGACCGCCACTCCGGGCCGGCGCAGAAATACTGTCTCGTTTTTTGCCAGAAACCAACAGCCCGCCGGCTTCTCTGCGCGCCGCATTCAGCACCTGAAATGGACGCGAAATTGAAGATGCGGCAAACTCTCGTGACGGTCAATGACGGCTAAGTTAGAAAGCGTACAAGGGGATCATACGTGAGCAAGCTACAGGCCTCTCTCTGCGTTGTAATGGTGTTGGCAGTCGGCGGCTGCGCTCAACACCCGGTCAAAAATGGCGCACAGGTCACGCGCTACCACGTCTCACGGGCGTTTCTCCGTGTCGCGGAAAACTACGGCTACAGGCCGACGATCTTCAACGGAAATGTGATGTTCTGCCGCTACGATGAGGACCTTGGCTCGTACGTCGACAAGACCTATTGTTACAACACGGCGCGGATGACGCTGCAGCTGGAGCGTGAGGGGCGGTGGGGAGCGGATGCCCAACAAGCATTGGAAAAGCAGAGCGCCGGCTGCTACTCAAGCAAGTGCGGCACCTAAGTCGATTACTTACGCGTCATCGGCTCGGCCACTTCAGCAGCATGCAGGCGTCCGGACCCGCGCCGGGTCAAATGGCTGTCGGACTGCGCTATATTATGGGTTGCGGCCGGGTCGGCCAGAGGTCCCAGCGATGTGCAGGAACATCAAGACGCTTTTCAATTTCGCGCCACCCGCGACGGACGAAGAGATCCGGGGTGCGTCGCTGCAATTCGTCAGGAAGCTCAGCGGCTTCAACAGTCCATCCAAGGCCAACAGCGCCGCCTTCGATCGTGCCGTCGAGGAGGTTGCCGCCACCGCGCAGACGCTCATCTACGCCCTGGTGACCACCGCGGAGCCGCGCGATCGCGAGGTCGAAGCAATCCGCGCACGAGCCAGGGCTGCAATACGGTTCGGCCGGGACTAGCCGGGTTCCCGCGCCCTACCCCGTAGCCGCCCGCCTCGCGCCGTCTTCGGCCGCCCGCACGAGCGCCGCGTCGTCGCAAGCCAGCGAGTTGATTCGCGGGCTCACGGCGTGGCTCGTGAGCAGAGTGTCCGGCGCTGTGCGCAGCAGCGCGCGCGCCTCGACCGGCGTGCCGTGAAGCCAGGCCTCGCAGTCCCCCGGGTCCAGGATCGCCGGCGTCTCCCTCGTCGCCGTCTGGATCGACTTCAGCAGCGCGTTCGCCGGGACGGTGAGGATGGCGCAGCCCTCGATCACATCGTCGTCCTCGCCCTCGTAGCGATCCCAGAGTGCCGCGACGGCGAATACCGGCCGCTCGGCGGCCTGGACGAAATAGGGCTGCCGGTAGCCGGCCGGGGTCAATCGCCAGGTGTAAAAGCCTGCGAACGGCAGGATGCAGCGCTGGCCATGCAGCCATGGCCCACGGAACAGCGGGCTCTGCTCCAGGGAGGCGCAGGGGAGCCGTAACCACTGCCCTGCCGCCAGGTCGTCCTTCGCCCAGGCCGGCGTCAACCCCCAGCGCATCATCACCGCTTCCGTCTGCCCCCGGTGAAGACGCACGGCGGGCACATAGCGCGCCGGCGCGACATTGAAGCTCGCCGAGAAACGCCACCAGATGCGGTCCGCCGCGAGCTCGCGCTCGGCGAGCATCTGGTCCGGTACGACATATCGCTCGCACATATCGGGAGCGTATCGAGGCGTGCGCCGCTCGCCTGTGACGTAATGCACCGGATCGGCTCCCAGCATCCGCAGCGACGAAATCCCGCAGCGGCGGGCCCGCAGCGGGCGCCGGTGCGTGTCAAGGACGGAGATCACATTGTCTGTGGTCGGCTCCGCCCATCCGGCCGAAACCGCCGCCGGTCGGATAGCCCCCGAATACTGTCGTAAGTCACACGAGGCAGCGCTTCCGTTCCAGTAGAGTCCGCCGCACAGACGAGTAGCGGAAACACAACGCTTGCGACATCACACCACAAATTCCGAGCACGCCGCGCCACCGCGAGTGGGGCGCTGCGCTCTGTTCGCACGGCAGGAAGGCTTCACCCTGATCGAGCTGCTCACCGTCCTCGTGATCGTCGTGATCCTCGTCAGCATCGGAATGCCGTCGTATCGCTACGTGACGCTGAGCAATCGCGTGGCCACCGAAAGCGATGCCCTGCTCGGCGACCTGCAGTTCGCACGGGCCGAAGCGATCCGCGAGGGTCAGCAGGTGACGGTATGCGTCTCAAGCAACGGCTCGAGCTGCGATGCGGCCACGCTGCCGCCCGCCTGGCAGGAAGGCTGGATCATCTTCTCCAACCCGAACAACGTGGCGGCCGTCGATGCGACCGATCCGTTGATGCGGGCGGACAAGGGCTTCTCCGGCAACGGCGACACCTTCCAGTCGAGCAACAATACTTACGCCATCAACTTCAGCGGCAACGGCTTCGCCAATCTCGGCGTCGCATCCATGCTGATCACACTGCACAACTCGACCGCGGCCTCGCAGTACACACGCTGCGTGCAGATCAGCCAGGCGGGGATGATGAGCGTAGTCACCACCACCACGGCGGGCTGCACATGAAGCCGCGTGCGACAGCGAACCGTGCCCTCGGCTTCAGCCTGATCGAGGTGCTGATCGCGCTGATCATCATCAGCGTCGGCATGCTGGGCATCGCGAAGCTCGAAGCGGTCGTACTCTCGAACACCGGCAGCTCACGGCTGCGCGCCCTGGTCGCCCTGGAGGCGGCGAGTCTCGCCGATGCCATGCATGCCGACCGCGACTTCTGGGACGGCACCTCCACCTCCGGCGGCGGCACGCCCGACTGGACCACCTCGTTGGGCGTATCGGTCACGGTGACTGGCGGCACGCCCGCGTTCAGCGCCACCAATTCGGGCCATATGTCGACGGCTCTCGGCGCCATACCGACCTGCGCGGCAAGCTGCAGTCCGGTGAATCTCGCGGCCCATGACCTCGACCAGTGGGCCAATGGCCCAACGGGGCTCGGCGGCGGGCTGGCGCAGGTGCTCAAGACATCCACCTCGAGCATCAATTGCATCGCGGCCACGGTTCTCAATCCGGCCACCTGCACGATCACCATCAACTGGAGCGAGAGCACGGTGGCGGCGAACCAACAGGAGGCCCAGGCGGGTGCGCCCACCAGCTTTGTTTCGGAGACCTACACATTGGTGGTCCAGCCATGAAGACCCGGGTGTCGCGCCAGGGCGGCTTCTCGCTCATCGAGCTGAGCGTTGCGATCCTGATCGCGCTCTTCCTCATCGGCGGAGTGCTCACGGTCGAGCAGGGCGTGAAGATGTCCTATCAGGCCAACGACTCGCTGTCGCAGCTCGAGGACAACGAGCGCTTCGCGATGTCCACGCTGGCCTCGATCGTGGAAAGAGCGGGGTACTACCCCAGTCCCGCCAGCACCACCCTCGTGACCGCCCTGCCCTCGGACAACACCTCGACGCCGCAGGGCGCAAACGCCCCGTTTCTCGCCGGATGGTATGTCTACGATAGCGGCACCTACGGCTCGGATGTACTTTTCGTCAGGTACATGACTCAGAGCAGCCAGAACATCAATCTCTGCGACGGCACCGTCGGGGCCAACCAGACCTACACTAACAACTTCTACCTGGCCGCCGATGCCAGCAATCCCGCCACCAACGATCTTTACTGCGACGTGCAGCCCGGCACCGGCGGCTGGAACACGTCCGTGGAGCTGGTGAGCGGCATTCAAAACATGTACATCAAGTACGGTGTCTATACCACCAACTACGTTACTCCGCCGAACCCTGCGGACAACAACGTCGATACCTACTTGGACGCCGCGACCGTCACGAGCGACGGTTACTGGCCGGCCGTCACCTCGATCGAGATCACTCTGAAGTTCCTCAACCCGATGTACAAGACTCCGGGTCAGCCGCAGTACGTGTACTTCACGCGAGTGATCGCTGTAATGGGCCGAACAGGACTCGTCAGCCAATGAGAACCCGAATTTACCCTCCGCTCCACAGGGCACGCGGCATGGTGCTGATTACGACCATCCTGCTGCTCGTGGTGGTCACTCTGCTGGCGCTGGCGATGCTTCGCGGGGTCGGCCTCGAGACCCGCATTGCCGGCAATGTGATGGACAAGCAGCGCGCGCTGCAGGCCGCCACCAGCAGCGAGGACTACGCCGAGCAATGGCTGGTCAACAATGTGAACACCAATACGAGCACCGTCTGCTCGAATGCGACGTTTACCACGGGCGGGTCGCTGGCCATCTGCTCCAACACCCTCGCCCTTTCCACCGATGCCCTGTCTGCCGTGGCCGTGCCGTGGAACATCGGGGGCAGTGCAGTCGGCTATCCCTATAACCCCGTTTCGGGCTCGGGCAATCTCTTTACCACCACAGGCGGCGCCAACAGCTACGCCGCGGCGCCGACGGTTTACATAGCCTATCTCGGCCCCGACGAGACCTATGCCACCAACACCGATTATCAGATCGACGCCTGGTCATATGGCGGCGGTACCGGCACGGTCGCCGTCGTCGAGAGCACCTATCAGATCCGCCATACAGCCGTCGGCGGCGGCGGTCCGTGACGCTTCGGAGAACCCTCATGCGTAGCAACAGAATCTGGATCCTCGCGCTCGCGGGCCTGCTGCTGCACTGCAGCCCAGCCTTCTCGCAGGCAATCGTTTCCGAGGATTTCACCGGTACCACGACCACCAATCCCTGGTACTACTTCAACGGCGCCTGCCTCACCGCAAGCACGGGCACAGGCACCGGCGCATCCGGCAGCGTCGCCGGCATACCGCCGGGCTGTACGACCCTGCAGAGCTACTATGACGGCGGCGGCAGATCCGACACCGCCCTGGTGGGCGGCTGGCAGGGAACGGCCACGGGCTCGACCGCCTGGAACTCCTCGACCGCGCTCGATCCTCAGGGCAACGGCGCGCTGCGCTTCACCCAAGGCTGCATCAACGACAGCGCCAACGGCTGCCGCAATGGCAGCGCGGGCGGACACAGCGAAAACGGCATCATCATTTCCGGCAACACCTATCCCACCAACCAGGGCCTGGACATCACCTTCAAGACCGTGACCTATAGAGGTGATTCAGGCGGCAACGGTGCGAGCTGTCCGTCGGGCTCGACGCTGAGCAGCGGCGAGTGCATCACTACGACGACAACCAATGCCACCTCGAGCTCTTCGTGTCCGAGCGGCTACACGCAGTCGGGCTCGAATTGCGTAGCGACCACTCCACCGACGATAACCTACAGCTGCACGAACGGCTGGACGCTGTCGGGTACGTATTGCACCAAGCCCGGTCACAGCAACCAGAACGCCACGGCGAGCTACAGCTGCCCGAGCGGCTATACCAAGTCGGGTAGCGGGTCGAATACGAAGTGCAGCGAGACGAGCGCGGCGAGCCAGACGTACACCTGCCCGAGCGGTTACACGCTGTCCGGCACGACTTGCACCGCGACCACCGTCATCAATGCCACCTCTGCTGGGCAGACCGACGGTGCCGACGGCATGAGCTTCTTCCTGATGGACGGCAGCCAGCCGATCAGCTTCAGTAGCGGCACCGTGGGCAACTACGGCTCCTGGGGCGGCAGTCTCGGCTACACCTGCTCGAACAGCAACACGCCCTACAACGGACTGGTCGGTGCCTACATCGGCCTCGGCATCGACGAATACGGCAACTTCCTCAATGGCACCACGAACACCCTCGGCACCGTCAATCCGCAGCACCTGGGCGACAACACCGCCACCGGCGGCGGCCAATGGGCCAACCGCATCGGCCTGCGGGGCGCCGGCAACGTATCGTGGTACTGGCTGAATTCCAACTATCCGATGTACTATCCGTCCTCGCTGACGGCGTCGCAGCAGAACTCCGCGGTACAATCGACTTGCGAGACAGGCACTCTGTGGGACTACTCCACTTATGCCACCACCGGGACGGCCACGAACACCCTCGCAACAGCCGCCACGACCAGCGGGGTCACCGGCCCGACGCTGTACGACTATGCGGCGATCGCCGGCGGCTTCACCATACTGCCCGCAAGTGTGCAGATCGCGAACGAGTACGCGACAGGCGGCTATTCCCGCCAACCCTATTCGACGACCTCAGGCACTTACGGCACGGGCGCTAACCCGATCACGTACGACCTGAAGATTACGTCCAACGGCATCCTCAGCCTGTCGTACAGCTACAACGGCGGCGCGTGGACCAACGTCATCAAGGACCAGAGCATCGCCAATTCGAGCGTGGCGCTGCCCACGACGGTCCGCTTCGGCTTCGCCGGCTCGACCGGCGGCGCCTCTAACATTCACGAAGTGCTCTGCTTCAAGGTAGCGCCCGCGAGCCAGGCGGCGAGTTCTACCACCGTGAACCAGCAGCAGTCGTCCAAGGTCGAGACCGGCTCGCAGGCATACTTCGGTTACTACGATCCGCAGAACTGGACGGGCACGCTCACGGCCAATTCCCTGATTAACACCAACGGCGTGCTGACGATCGCTACCACGGCCAACTGGGACGGAGCCTGCGTGCTGACCGGCGTAGCGTCTGGCGCGACGTGCACAACCACCGGACAGGCGGGTCCCGTCGCGGCCCAGTCCTGGACGAGCGGCTCGAGCGGACGAAACATTCTGACCTGGAGCGGCACGGCCGGTATTCCCTTCGAGTGGTCGAGCCTCACCAGCGCCGAGCAGAGCGCTCTCGATGCCGGCGACTCGTCACAGACGGCGGACCGGCTGCAGTTTCTGCGCGGCGACCCCGCCGAGCAGATCCAGAACGGCGGCGTCTATCGCAACCTCGACTCGGTCGTCGGCGACATCGTCGACTCGAGCTCCGCCTGGGTAGGTCCGCCGTCGAAGTCGGTCTACGTCGCCTACGAGACCCCGTCCAACTGGATGGACAAGCTGTACCCGAGCACCACCATGCCGGAGAGTTCCGGTCAGACGTACTCGACTTACAGCACTGCGGAGGCCACGCGCCAGAACGTGGTATACGTAGGAGCGAACGACGGCTTCCTCCACGGCTTCAGCGCAGGCGCGTTTGACGTCAGTGGCAACGTTTACGACCCGACCACGAACACCGGACAGGAAGTGCTCGCATACATGCCGCAGGGAGTGCTGGGTACGATACATAACGCATCGAACTCCTACCTCGACTACGCTAACGCCCAGTACGGCCACAACTTCTTCGTTGACGCGACGCCTGGCGCGGGCGACCTCTTCTACTCGGGCGCCTGGCACACCTGGCTGGCCGGCGGGGTCGGCCCCGGCGGCTCGGAGCTCTATGCACTCGATGTCACCACCCCGGCCAATTTCTCCGAGACCAACGCCTCCAGCCTGGTGATTGGCGACTGGCTGGGCGGCACGTCCCCTACCACCAACCCCGGCAGCTTCACCTGTGAGAACTATGCCAATTGCGCCCTCAGTCTCGGCAACACCTACGGCACGCCGACGATCCGCCGGCTGCACAATGGGGACTGGGCGCTCATCTTCGGTAACGGCCTGAACAGCTCCACCGGCGACGCCGGCATCTTCATCCTCACCATCGACCCGACCTCCGGCACCCAGACCATGTACTACCTGAGTACCGGCAAGTCCAACACCAGCGACGGCATCGCTTACGCCCACCCCGTCGACCTGGATCAGGATCACGTCGTCGACTATGTCTACGCGGGCGATGTGCTCGGCAATGTCTGGCGCTTCGACCTGACGAGCAGCGATCCGAATGCCTGGGCGGTCACCCCCGGCCCGCTCTTCACGACCGCCTCACAGCCGATCACCAGCGATGTCTATCCGGTGTTCGTCCAGGGAGCCGCCGGCGTGCAGGTGATGCTGTTCTTCGGCACCGGACAGAAATTCCCGCTCTCCCAGGCGACCGCCACCAGCTACGCGACAGGCCAACAGTCCTTCTACGGCATTTGGGACTGGAACATGTCCGGCTGGAACTCTTTCAACAGCACGCAGTTCGCCAGCATGCCGGCCGGCACGATCAGTACGCTGGGCGCGTCGAACCTGCAGCAGCAGACCGTCACCCTCGACTCCGGCGTGCCCTCGATCGACACGCCTTTCATAGTCTGCTGGGCCGGAAGCACCAGCTGCAGCGCCGCCAGCGTCAGCGCCGGCACCAGCGCGGTCTCCACCAACAGCCAGTATGGCTGGTACATCAACCTGCCGAACTCGAACTCCGGATACGGCAACAACACCAACGAGCAGGTCATCTTTAATCCGATCCTGGTGAGCTCGGTCATCCAGTTCAACTCGATCCTGCCCGCGATCGACTCGCCGCTCATGTGCACGCCGGATCAAGACCAGGGCTGGAGCTACGCGCTCAGCGTGCAGAGTGGCGCGCCGGTATCGGGGTTCTTCACCAACAACGGCAATACCCATACGGTCGCCCTGCCGGAAAACGCCACCGGCAGCTCGAGCGTCATCACGACGACGTACACAAGCGGTAGCGACGCGGGTGCCCAGGCGAATACCTACCTGATCTTCCAGAACTCGAGCGGCAACGGCGGTGAGCAGCAAATCACGCCCCCGAACAATGTCAGCGGCGCTCGCGAGACCTGGATCCAACTACGTTAGGATAGAGCGCGACCCATGACACCGCAGCATCGCATCTCCACCCTCCTGTCGGCGCGCGCCCTCCGGGCCGCCGGCTTCACGCTCATCGAGCTGATGATCGTCGTGGTGATCGTGGCCATCCTGGTCATGGTCGCCGTTCCGACGTACCTCCATCAAATGAGGGAATCGCGACGGACGGAGGCACGCAACTATCTCGTCGAGCTTGCCTCGCGCGAGGAGCGCTACTACGCCACCCAGAACGCCTATACCAGCGTTGCCGCCAATCTCGGCTACGGCGGCTTCGGCTCGGGCAACCCGGTGGGCAGCGGCTTCTACTACATCGCCACGCCCGCGGTTCCGGACCCGAGCAACGCCACCCAGGCGTCGTTCTCACTCACGGCGGATCCGGTGGCGGGCAAGGGTCAGGACCAGGACACCGACTGCGCCTCCTTCACGGTCGAATCGAACGGCAAGCGCACGGCCCTGAACAGCGGCGGCGCCGACAACTCCTCGGTCTGCTGGCCGTCGCAGTAATCAGTCGAGCTTGAATTCGATCGTGTCCCAGCGCGTCGTTTCCTCGTGACGCGCCTGGCGGCGGATGGCATCGACCAGCGCGCGCTCGTCCCAGTCGACGATTTCATCGGCGAGATCGGTGAGCGCCTTCGGCACCGGCTTCTGTGAGCCGAAGGGCTTCAGCAGCACGACCGCCTTCTGACTGGCCTGGGCGTAGAGCAGCTGGAAAGTCACCAGGTCCTGATTGCCATCGTAGAGGCTCGACAGGGCGATCACGGCCTCGACCGGTGCGATCTGGCGGCGCAGCTCTTCCTTGCCGGCCTCCTTGTCCCCGCTGCTGGGGCGCTTCTCGGGCCCGCTGTAATTGCGGTAGAAGAAATTGCGCGCGCTCTCGAGATACTCGAAAACCCGCAGATAGTCATCGCCCGGCTCCCAGGCGTGCGTGACGAAAAGCCGGACGGGATTGGCCTGGGACATAAAGCCAAGTTTGGCACAAGAGCCGCCCGGCGCGAAGCCCGCTCGGGCCGCCGCTGTCCGCGACCGACGACAGCGCGGACGTTCGCGGTGCCGCCCGGCGGCCTCCGGCAATATGCAATACAATCGGCCCTCTGGCTCGGCCTTTTCTGGCTTGCCGCCGCGCAGGACCCGCTTCACGTTGCGTCTGGTCGCCTACAACATCCGCTACGCCACCGGCACGGGCCCGGCGTTTCACCTGCCCTTGCCCGGCGCCGGGTACCTGCGCAGCAACCGCAAAGTCCTGGCTGGCATCACCGAGTTCCTGCGCGCCGAGCACCCCGATGTCGTCGGCCTCATCGAGGTCGACACCGGCTCGATCCGCACCGGCATGGTGAATCAGGCGGAGGCCATCGCCACCGAGCTCGGACACTACTCGACCTACCAGTGCAAGTACGGCGCCAGCTCGATCAATCACCTGATGCCCATCGTGCGCAAGCAGGGCAATGCCTTCCTCTCCGCGCCGCACGTGCACGACGAGCGCTTCCACTATTTCGATACCGGCATCAAGCGGCTCATCATCGAGCTCGAGCTGGAGAACCTCTGCGTCTTCCTCGTGCACCTCTCCCTCAAGTTCCGCCACCGCCAGTACCAGCTGCGCTCGCTGCACGATCTCATCGTCAAGTCGAAGAAGCCGGTGATCGTGGCCGGCGACTTCAACACCTTCTGGGGCAACCATGAGATCTACCTCTTCATGCGTGCCGCGGGTCTGCGCAGCGCCAATTCCGCCGGCCTGCCGTCCTTCCCGGCGCGCGTGCCGCGTGTCGAGCTCGATTTCATCCTGGTGAGCGAGGGAATCGAAGTGACCGATTTCCGCGTCCCCGACGTGCGCTTCTCGGATCACCGTCCGCTGGTATGCGATTTCCACGTGCGCGCCGACAGCTCGGCGCGCTCGGCCGCAGCCTGATCCCGCCCGCATGGCGAGTCCCGTGGAAGCTGCGCGCGGCGCATGGCGAATGGAGCGGGACGGCGACGGCATCGTCTGGCTGATCGCCGATAAGCCGGGCACCTCCACCAACGTGCTCTCGAGCCAGGTGCTGCGCGAGCTCA
>JBOIAB010000210.1:0-6836 GCA_050738635.1 Steroidobacteraceae bacterium | reverse complement strand
GCGCCTGGCTGTACAGGAAATCGAGCCGCAGGAACGTCCGCATCCGCTCATTGATCGGCTGTTCAAAGACCAGTGTGCGGTCACTCTCGAGGGCGTCGGGCGGGGTGTGCAGAGGCGCGGCGGCCTCGGTGGCGTCGGTCGTCATGCGACCTATTGTGCGCGACATCCGCCGCCGGCGTAAACGGTCGCGGACGGTTAGGAGATGCGCGCCCGCGCGGCCTTGGCCGTAATCGTGGTCGCGCCGCCGGCTCCCGCTTGTCCGGCGAGCTCCAGATAACGCGCGTGCAGCGCCGACACCTGATCGCGCACGGCACTCAGATCGCCCTCGTTCTGAATGACATCGTGCGCCGACTTGAGCCGTGCCGTGCGCGAGGTTTGCGCGTTCAGGATCGCGCGCGCCTGCTCCACCGTGGAGCCGTCTCTCGCCTGCAGGCGCTGGATCTGCAGCTCCTCGTTGCAATCCACCACGAGCACGCGGTCCACGTGCGAGCCCAGATTCTTCTCGACCAGGAGCGGCAGAATGAGGATCTGATACGGTCCGGCGGCGGCGGCCGACCAGGCCTCCACCGCGGTGCCGATCGCAGGATGCGTCAGAGCCTCGAGATCGGCCCGGGCTTTGGGATCCGAGAAGACGATCCCGCGCAGCTTCGGTCGGTCGAGATGGCCGTCAGGCGTCAGGATGCCGCGGCCGAAGCGCTCCACCAGCCGCTCGAGCGGCGGTTGGCCCGGCTCCACCACCTCCCGCGCGACTTGGTCGGTATCGATGATGGGCATGCCCAGCGCGGCGAAGAACTTTGCCACCGTCGACTTGCCGCTGGCGATGCCCCCGGTCATTCCGATGCGAAATACTCTGCTATTGGCCATGATCTCAGTGGGACGCAAACAACCCCAGATAGTCTGTCACCAGCTCCTGCCCGAACATCAGCATCAGCCAGCCCGCGGCAGCGAGGAAGGGCCCGAAAGCGATGGGCGTGGCGCGATTTTGCCCCCGGGCGGCCAGCAACGCGATACCTGCCACCGCCCCGACGGCCGCGGCAATCAGCACGGTCGGCAGCAGCATCCGCCAGCCGAGCCAGGCGCCGAGCGCCGCCAGGAGCTTGAAATCACCGTAGCCCATTCCCTCCTTGCCGGTGAGCAGACGGAAGAGATGATAGACGCTCCAGAGGCAGAGGTAACCTGCGATCGCGCCGATGATGCTGGAACGCATGTCCACCGGGATCGGTGCCATGCCGGGGGCGGGCGCGAAGAGGCTGAGGAGAAGGCCGAGCCACAGCAGCGGCAGCGTCAGGCTGTCAGGCAGCAGATGATGGTCGATGTCGATGAACGCCAGGGCGACCAGGAACCAGGTGAGGATGAGACCCGCCATGGTCGGCCAGGCGAAGCCGAGCTTCCATGCCACCGCGGCGGAGAGGATGCCGGTCAGAGCCTCGACGATGGGGTAGCGCACGCTGATGCGGGCGCCGCAGTTGGCGCAGCGGCCGCGCAGCACGAGATAGCTGAGGATCGGCACGTTCTGCAGCGCCGTGATCTGCGCCTTGCAGGCGGGGCAGGCGGAGCGGGGGACGACGAGGTTGAAGCGCTCTTTCGCCCTCGCCGGCAGGGTCGCGGCGTGGTCGGGGTGCTCGAGCTCCGCGCACTGCTCGCGCCATTGGCGATCCATCATGATGGGTACGCGATGGATCACGACGTTGAGGAAGCTGCCGATGATGAGGCCGAGCACCAGGCAGGCAGCGACGAACAGGGCAGGGGAGGCAGCGAAGAGGGCGATCACTGAAGTCCAGTCGCGTTGTCAAAGAAAACGCCGCGCGGAGCGCGGCGTCTGCGTGAGGTTGACGGGGGGCGTCGGGTCAGATGACCTGGCCCATTTTGAAGATCGGCAGGTACATGGCGACGACCAGGCCGCCGACCAGCACGCCGAGCACCACCATGATGAGCGGCTCCAGCAGGCTCGACATCGCATCCACCGCGTTGTCGACCTCCGCCTCGTAGAATGTGGCGACCTTGGCCGACATGGTATCGAGCGATCCGGACTCCTCACCGACGGCGATCATCTGTACCACCATGTTGGGGAAGATGCCGCGCGCCTCCATGGCGCGCTGCAGGCGCTGACCGGTGGCGACCTCGTCCTTCATCTTCATCACGGCGTTTTCGTACACGATGTTGCCGCACGCACCGGCCACGGACTCCAGCGCCTCGACCAGCGGCACGCCGGCAGCAAACATGGTCGAGAGGGTTCGCGCGTAGCGAGCGATCGCCGCCTTGTTCATGATGGGGCCGATGATCGGAACCTTGAGGGATATCCGATCGAGTATCTCGCGCATCTTGCGCGAGCGCTTCTTGAAATAGAAGAAAGTGTAGCCGATCGCCCCGAAGACGATTGCGAGGTAGATACCCTGGTGCTGCACCAGCAGCGACACGTTGATCACGAACTGGGTGAACGCGGGCAGGTTGGCGCCGAAGCCCTGGAACAGCTTTTGAAATTCCGGAATGACGAATATCATTAGGATGATCGTCACGATGAAGGCGACCGCGACCACCGCCGCGGGATAGAACAGGGCCTTCTTGACCTTCTTCTTCATCGCCTCCGATTTCTCCTTGTAGGTGGCGACCTTGTCGAGCAGCGTCTCGAGCGCACCGGCCTGCTCGCCGGCCTCCACGAGATTGACGTAGAGATCATCGAAGTAGAGCGGATGCTTGGACAGTGCCTCGTGCAGCGACGTGCCGGCTTCGATGTCCGCCTTGACGTCGAGAATCAGCTTTTGCAGGGACGGTTTCTCACTGCCACTGCCGACGATGTCGAACGCTTGCACCATCGGTATGCCCGACGCCAGCATCGTCGCCAGCTGACGGCTGAACATCGCTATGTCGCCCGGGTTGACCCTGCCTCCCTTCATGCTCTGCGCCTGCTTGCGGATGCGCGAGGGGGCAATACCCTGCCGGCGCAGCTCGCTGCGCAGCGCCCCTTCGTCGGGCGCGAGGCTCTTGCCCTTGACGCGATTGCCGCGCTTGTCGCGGCCCTCCCAGGCGAAGGAGAGATCGCGCTTGAGCGTCTTGACGCTGGCGGTTGCTGCTGGGGCCATGGTTGCTCCGTCCTCGTCAGTCGATGGTGACGCTGTTGACTTCCTCGAGGCTCGTCAGGCCTGCCCTGACTTTCTCGAGGCCCGAGCGGCGCAAGTCCCAGACGCCCGCTTTCCTGCCCTCATCGCCGATCTCCGGCGCGCTGCCGCCGGCCAGGATCAGGCGCGCGATGGCGTCGGTGATGGGTAGCACCTGATAGAGGCCCACCCGTCCCTTGTAGCCGTCCGTGCAGGCCGAGCAACCCTTGGGGGCAAATATCCGCAAGCCGCCCTTGACGTCCTCGTGGGTGAAACCCTCCTTGAGCAGCGCCTCTTCCGGGATATCCATTGGCTGTTTGCACTGGCTGCACAAGCGCCGTGCCAAACGTTGCGCGATGATGAGGCTGACCGATGTCGCGATGGCGTACGGCTTGACGCCCATGTCGACCAAGCGGGTCAACGTTTGGGGCGCATCATTGGTGTGCAGAGTCGAGAGCACCAGGTGCCCCGTCTGTGCCGCCTTGATGGCTATCTCGGCGGTCTCCAGGTCACGGATCTCACCGACCATGATGACATCGGGGTCCTGACGCAGGAAGGCTCGCATCGCCGCGGCGAAGGTCAATCCGACCTTGGGGTTGACGTTGACCTGATTGACCCCGGGCAGGTTGATTTCCGAGGGGTCCTCGGCGGTCGAGATGTTGGTATCCTCGCGGTTGAGGATATTGAGGCCGGTATAGAGCGAAACCGTCTTGCCGCTGCCCGTCGGGCCGGTCACCAGGATCATGCCCTGTGGCTTGGCGAGGTATTTCTCGTAGAGCACCTTCTGGAAGGGCTCATAGCCGAGGGACTCGATCCCGAGCATGGCCTGCGAGGGATCGAGAATACGCATCACGATCTTCTCGCCGAAGAGCGTCGGGCAGGTGCTCACGCGGAAGTCGATGGCGCGGTTCTTCGACAGCTTCATCTTGATGCGGCCGTCTTGCGGCACGCGCCGCTCCGCGATGTCGAGACGCGACATGACCTTGAGGCGCGCCGAGAGCTTCTGGGCGAGCGCCACGGGGGGCTGTGCAATCTCTTTCAATATACCGTCCATGCGGAATCGCACCCGGTATATCTTCTCGTAAGGCTCGAAGTGGATGTCCGAAGCACCGCGCCGAATGGCGTCGAGCATCACTTTGTTGACGAAGCGGACGATGGGAGCATCTTCCACATCATCGCGGCTGACCTTATCGTCGGCCTCGTCGTCCCCGCCCGTGACCTCGAGTGCATCGAGATCGACATCATCGTCGCCGATCAGGGGGGTGATCTGCGCCTCGGCCTGCTCCATGGCCTTGTCGATCGCTTTCTGCAGCTTGTCTTCCTCGACGAGCACCACCTCGATGCTGAGGCTGGTCTGGAACTTGATCTCGTCGATCGCGTGCTGGTTGGTCGGGTCCGCGACGGCCAGGAACAGCCGTCTGCCGCGGCGGAAGATCGGCAGGACCCGGTGCTTGGCGATGAGCTTGTCGTTGGCGACCCGGACCGTCTCCGCGTCCAGGCTGATCGCGTCCAGGTCGAAGAGCGGAACGCCGAATTCGTTCGAGGCAGCTACGGCAATGTCGCGCGCGCTGGCGGCGCCGCTCGAGACGAGCTGCGTCACGATGTTGGTGCGGCGCTCCTTGGCCGCATTCATGGCCTCGAGCATGGCCGCCTCATCGACGACCCCATCCTGCACGAGGCGCTGAGGCAGTCCCCCCAGCCCGGTACGGGCGCCTCCAAGCACCAGAGAAGCATTCTCGTTCATGTACTTACGGCAATCGGATCAGCCCCTTGAGACTCAAGTCTACCGGAGCCGGAGGCTCAGGCAATTGTCAAATCTTTGCCATGGTGGCACAGGCCCGCACCCCCCTGCGTGAACGGCTTCCCAAAAGAAGAAGCCCCTCCGGAGAGGGGCTTCCTGGGTCCCTTGGGGAAAGGATTAAACGCGGCAGTTCGACGGGACGTACTTGTCATTAGCCCCGCTGCTCACCAGGCACTGCCAGGTAATCGCATCCGAGGGCACCGTACCGGAAGCGAGGTTGGCGCCGTCCACCTGCGGTTTCAGCGTGAGCACGACGTTAGCGGCCACGGCAGTGTAAGTGACGGTGATCAATCCCGTTCCGGCGTCGACCGTGACGCTAGCGACGTTGGTGGTGGAAGCGGGAGACGTCCAACCCAGCACCAGGCTCGAGGCGCCGTTATCGGCGTTCTCGGCAACGGTCGTCTCAGCGGCGGCTGCGAGGTTCAGACCCTCAGTGATACGCGCGCGGATGACGTAGTTCTGGTAGGCGGGAATGGCGATGGCCGCCAGGATGCCGATGATCGCGACGACGATCATCAACTCGATCAGGGTAAAACCCTTTTGCGCAGACTTCATGAGCTAGGCTCCTCGATTGTTGAGAGATTCACGCAGAGGCGCAAAAGGCCGCCTGCTGAGCGGGATCAAAGCAAGGCCTATGCCAAAGGATGGTCCGCGAGATAAGAGCCTGAATTTCTTATAAAAAATGCTGTTCTAACCCCGTGTCGCGACTTGACTTAGTGCGTGGTCGCTGACCAGCGACGCCGAGCCGCGCGTCACAAAGTGACGCAAACTGTCATCGAGAGTCGGCCAGCTCGCTGCATGTCGGCAAGGAGGCCGAGGGAGCCCTTTTTTACGGACTGCTCCCTTTCGTCTCGCCTGCATCGGCAGAGGATTGGCGCGCCTTATCCGACCGCGTTGAATCTGACGAGCCAATCACACCGGCCTACTTTCTGCGAAAGACATAATGCGCGCGGCACGCTTAGCTATCCTTCGCACTCGAACCACACTCCGGGCTGACGTGCGCCGCGAGCGGCGGAGCCGCGCTATGAGAGATTCGAAATGGCTGCAAGCGCTCGCCTACATGACAACATCGAGCCATTGGTGACCCCTGAGCTCGAGCTGACGATCCTCATGCCGTGCCTCAATGAGGCGGAGACCGTCGCAACGTGCGTCCACAAAGCAAATGACTTCCTGCAGCGGGCTGGCGTCGCCGGCGAGGTACTGGTCGCGGACAACGGCTCGACGGACGGCTCGCCGCAGCTCGCGGCAGAAGCCGGTGCAAGGGTGGCCCATGTGCCGACCAAGGGATACGGCAGCGCGCTGCTAGCCGGGATGGAAGCGGCGCGAGGCCGCTATGTGATCATGGGAGATGCGGACGACAGCTATGACTTCTCCCGGCTGGACGGCTTCCTCGAATCCCTCCGCCGCGGCAACACCATGGTCATCGGCCACCGCTTTCGCGGCGGCATCCGCCGGGGCGCCATGCCCTGGTTGCATCGCTACCTCGGCAACCCGGTGCTGAGCTTCCTCGGGCGGCTGTTCTTCTCCTGCGGCATCGGTGACTTTCACTGCGGTCTGCGCGGAGTGCATCGGGACGCGGCATTGAAGTTGGGGCTGCGGGCGCCGGGCATGGAATTCGCCAGCGAGATGATCGTCAAGGCCGCGCTATCCCGCTGGCGGATAGCGGAAGTTCCCACTGTGCTGTCGCCGGCAGGCCGCTCGCGGCCGCCCCACCTGCGCAGCTGGCGGGACGGCTGGCGGCATCTGCGGTTCCTGCTCATGATGAGTCCGCGCTGGCTGCTGCTTTATCCGGGCGCCTGCCTGATTTTCGCCGGCGTCGCCGGCGAGGTGGCGATACTTCGCGGGCCGGTCGTCATTCACGGTGTCGGATTCGACATCCACACCATGCTCTACGCCGCCGGCGCCACCATTCTCGGGCTGCAGCTGATGCTGTTTTCACT
>JBOIAB010000209.1:0-16208 GCA_050738635.1 Steroidobacteraceae bacterium | reverse complement strand
GCGTCCCCAATATCGGGATTCGTAGGTGGCGCCACACCCGCCCATCCCGCCGCCCACGACGAGAATGTCCGAGTCGACGAATACGGTCTTGCGGCTCATTACACCAGCCCCTTCTTCAAGCGGCTCGGCGCGAGTTTCGGCAGCGCGGGGACTTTGAGCGACTCGGGCTCATGCGCCAGCTCTTGTGAGCTCATCGCCGCGGCGCTGGGCTGCGCATACTCGGACGGACCCTTGATCGATCCCCAGGGCGTGGTCCTGATGGGCGAGACGAAGTTTTTCTCGCGCCCATCGCGGAATTTGATCCGCCACGAAACCGTCGCCTTCTCTTCCTCGCGCAGCACCCGCACGCTGTGGCCGAGGGGGGCGAAATCGGCGTAGCCGCGGCAGTCGATGGCCTGCTGCGGGCATGCTTTCACGCACGAGTAGCACTCCCAGCACATGTTGGGCTCGATGTTGTACGCGCGGCGGTACGTGGTATCGATGTGCATGATGTCGGACGGGCAGATGTCGACGCAGTACCCGCAGCCGTCGCACTTCGTCATGTAGACAAACGTGGGCATGTACGATGCTCCTCAGTAATTGTGCGGCGGCTGGCGGGCGCTGCCGAATGACGCGGGTTGGTCAGCCGGGGCGGGAAGATTGCCGCGAAAGCCGTTCGCCTGCTCGATGCGCTTCTGAAACGCCGCGGCGGGCTTGTAGAACATATGAGCGAACTTAGACCACGGAACGGAGGCAAAGAGCACGGTGCTGGAAATCACGTAGAGAACGAAGAAGAGGTACGCCCAGCCCGGGTCGCCCGCCGCCTGCACGCGCGCCCATATCAGGGCGAAGGTCGCGCTCGCCAGCATGGAAACAATGAACAGATCGGCGCGCACCAGCCGGAAGCGCGACTGACCCTCTGCCACGACATCGACCCGCTGCAGCAACCAGAACCAGTAGCCGCCGATGCAAACCAACAGCGCGCCCAGATACCAGAGCTCTGACAACAGAGCCGGTCCCGGCGCGGCGGCCGTCGGATAGGCGAAGACCATGATCGCCGTGGTGACGATGTAGAGCACGAAGCCATACATCGTCAGCAGATGGGTCAGCCGGCGCCACATACCGCAGAACTCACCGGCGGCCAGAACCGCGACCGCGACGGTTTCGGCGGCGATCGCCACCGCTTCGCCGGCGCTCACGCGCCGCGTGGCACCGAAGCTCACGACCTGCCTATGTTGGAAGAAGTACCTGGCGCTGCCCTTGTGGGCCAGGTCGAGCAGCGTGCCGCCTACGACCAGCAGGAACATCACCACCACATAGGTCTGCATCGCGATGGGTGGCATGGATACGGAAAGCGCGGCGAACGGGTTATGCATGAACACTGGCTATACCCCCGGTTTTCACGACTGTATCCTCGCGGTCGCTCGCCCGCAATAATCGTTTCAATGAATAAAATCGATAGCTTCAATATGATAAAATGATTGATTATGACCTTGGACCAGCTGCGCGTATTCGTCGAAGTAGCGGAGCGGGGGCACGTCACGCGCGCCGCCGAAGCGCTGCGGATGAGCCAGTCGGCAGCCTCGGCCGCGATTGCCGCCCTGGAAGAGCAGTACCAGATCAAGCTGTTCGACCGTGTGGGTCGCGGTATCCAGGTGACCGAGCCCGGGCGGGTCTTCCTGCGCGAGGCGCGCGCAGTGCTCGACCGCGCCTCCATGGCGCGCTCGGTGCTGCAGGATCTTGCAGGCTGGCCGGCGAGCCCGATCGCCCTCGCGGCCAGCCAGACCATCGCGACTTACTGGCTACCGCGCCGCATCGCCGCCTTCCATGCCGCCAATCCGCGCGTGCGTCTCAACGTGGTAATCCGCAACACACGCGAGGTCGAAACGGCAGTTGCCGACGGCGAGGTGAGCATCGGACTGGTCGAGGGACCAACGCAGCACCCGGCGCTGGCGCGCACGCTCCTCGATCATGACCAGATGGTGCTCGTGGTCGCCGCGGGTCGCGGACCCGTGCCGGTCGATCCCCTGGGAAAATTGGATCTGCGCGCGCTCAACTGGGTGATCCGCGAGCCGGGGTCGGGTACGCGCCGTGGTCTCGAGGACCTGGCGGCCCAGCAAGGTCTATCGCTCGACGAGCTCAACATATTCCTCGAGTTGCCGGGCAACGAAGCGGTGCGCGAGGCGGTGGAATCCGGTGCGGGCGCAACGATCATCTCGCGCCACGTCGTAGCGTCAGCTATAGCGGCGGGCACGCTCGTGCAGATTCCGCTTGAATTACCGCAGCGGGAATTCGCTCTTGTGCGCCACCGCGAACGTCACGCGACGCTGGCGCAGAAGGCGCTGGTGGCACATCTGATCGGTGGGCCGATTTGACGACGCCCATCGCTATGCATTACTTTCGGGCTGCTCTGCAGGGAAGCCTCCGATCCAGCTGAATTCCAAATGTCCGGTTCCGGGCGCGAGAAGGTGTCCAGAAAGCCAGCGACACTTCCATGAACCTGAGATGGCTCGAAGATTTTCTTGCTGTATGTGAAACGCGCAGTTTTACCGAGGCTGCGCGTAGCCGCTTTTTGACGCAATCCGCGCTCAGCAAGCATATGCAGGCGCTGGAGATCTGGTTGGGTGCGGGAACGTTGCTCGACCGCTCGACGAATCCGGTGGGAATCACCGGCTCCGGACTGTCGTTCAAGGAGACGGCGTCACAAATCGTTACTTTGTTGAATTCCGCGCGTCGCGCCGCCTCGAGCAGCAAGGTGGCCAGCAAGAACATCTATGTTTCTTCGACGCATTCGCTGTCCGCGACGTTCGTGCCGGTTCTGTCGAAGATCCTGTACGAGGAATTATCGAATCAAACGGTGTGCCTGCACGTGGCGGCGAATAACTTCAGGGAAGCGCTGTCGCGCTACGAGCGCGCCGAATGCGATTACTTCCTGTGTTACGACAGCCCCGTCTACAGCATCGCCCTCGATCATGACGAGCACTCCAAGCTGACGCTGGGCACCGATTATCTGGTTCCGGTCAGCATCCCCGCCAAGCAGAGCAGCAAGCCCTACTACGCGATTACGCGCACCTCGGAGAGGCCGTTGCCCTATCTGGGATACACCGAGGAATCGCATCTCGGCAAGGTGTTGGAAAACCACCCGGCCTTCACGCATCTCGCCGACAGACTGGTGGCGCACGCGAAGAGTGCTTATTCGGAAACGCTGCGGGCCGGTGTCTTGACCGGCCTGGGAGTTGCCTGGCTGCCTTATAGCCTCATCAGAGGCAACCTGGAGGGCGGCGATCTGACGTTAGCCAGCAGTGACGTCGCCCATTACATCCCGCTGACCATCGATGTTTATCGGCAGAAGCGGGCAGCGCGTGATGAAGTTCTGAAGTGCTGGGAAATCTGGCGCACCAACATCCGCAGCCTCAATTATCTGACTCCGGAGCTCGCCGGAATCGCCGAGCAGTCGCAGCTTGCCGGAGCGGCGCGCGGCCGCCAGCCCAGCTAGGGCGGAGGGCCGGGGTGCAAGATTCAAACGAGGGGCAGGGCCGCCTCGACTCCGAGTTGGATCGCCTGCTCGATTTGCCGCCCGAGCAGCGCGAGCACGCGCTGCGTCACGATTACCCCGATCAGCCGCAGCTGCGCGCCGAGCTGGAGAGTTTGCTGCGCTCTGCCGCGACGATGGGTGAATTCCTCGCCCGGCCCGCCCAGCCGACCCCTGACCAGGCAATGCCCGCTGCCGCGGAAAGCGCGCTGCGACTCGGCCCCTGGCAGCTCATCCAGCGCATCGGCAGCGGCGGCATGGGTGAGGTTTTCGAGGCACGGCGTCGCGACGGCAGCTTCGAGCAGCGCGTCGCCGTCAAGCTCCTGCATGTCGGCGCGGTCGCCCAACACGGGCGCTTTCACGCCGAGCGCGACATCCTGGCGCGCTTGGAACATCCTGGTATCTCGCGGCTGCTCGACGGCGGTGTCGCAGACGACGGCCGGCCGTGGATGGCCATGGAGTTCGTTGCCGGCGCGCCGATCTCCGCTTACTGTATGCAGTCTCACGCGACTCTGGCCGAGCGGTTGCTGCTGTTCGAGCAGGTCTGCGACGCAGTGGCTTACGCGCACCGCCATCTGGTAGTGCACCGGGATCTCAAGCCGGCCAACATTCTGGTCGACGGCGACGGTCGGGTCAGACTGCTCGATTTCGGCATCGCCAAGCTGCTCGATCAGGACGCGCAGGTGCTCACTCAGACCGCCTCGGTACTCCTGACGCCGGCCTATTCGGCACCCGAACAGATCTCCGGCGGCTCGATCACCACGGCTGTCGACGTCTATGCGCTGGGTTTGCTGTTATTCGAGCTCCTGGCCGGCTGCCGGCCGTGGCCGGAGACCGGCTCCTCCCTCGCTCAGACATTGCGCGTCGTTCTCGACCGGCCGGTCCCAACGCTGAGCACCGTTGCCGCCGCCAACGCTGATGCCCCTCTTCCTTCCCGCACCTTGCACGGCGATCTTGACGCCGTGGTAGCCAAAGCGCTGCGTAAGGAGCCCTCTCAGCGGTATTCGACAGTCGACGCATTCAAACTCGACGTCTCGCGCCTGCTGCGCGGCGAGCCGGTGGCTGCGCGCGAAGGCGCGCACTTGTATCGCCTCGGGCACTTCCTTCGCCGCCACCGCTGGGCGTTGGCAGCGATCACGGCATTATTCGTCTCGCTGGCAGGCGGGCTGGGGGCCACCGCCTGGCAGGCGCACCGAGCCGAGATTCAACGCGACGTCGCACGCCGCGAACTGGCGCGCGAAGAGGCGCTGCGCTATGAGCTGACCGGCATGTTCCGTAAGGTGCTCGCCGAGAACGGCGACCATCAGCTCGACGCGAAAGCCATGCTCGATGCCAGCGCGCAGCAGCTGCTGAGCGCTTACCGTGAGCGGCCAATGCTCGCCGGACCATTGGTCATCACCCTGGCCGATCTATACGATGCGCTCGAAGACGCCCAGGGAGGTGCGGCCTTGCTGGAGGGGTATCTCGCACAAGCAGGCGCAGATGCGGATCCGGTAGCGGTCGCCGATGCACGCCAGATGCTGGCTAACCTCGAGCTGCTGCGTGGTAACGTCGCTCGCGCGAGCACTCTGCTCGACCAGGCGCAGGCGTTCTGGTCGCGGACGCCCCATAAATATGACGAAGAGCGGCTCGAAGGCCTGGGTATCCGCGCGCGACTGCAACGCACTCGCGGTGATCTCGCAGGCGCCATTGCAACCGAGCAGGATGCGATCCGGCAGCGGATCGCAATGTCCGGCCGGGTCCATCGTGAGACAGCGCTCCTCTACAACTCCCTCGCGATCACCCTGACCGCCGCCAACCGGCTCGAGGAGGCACTCGCCGCCTATCGCGAGACGAGCTCGATCTACCAGGCATTGGGTCTGGGTGACGGGCTCGATGCGCAGATCATACTCGGCAACACCGGTACGCTGGAGCTGCGTACTGGAGATCTGCGCGACGCGGAGCCCCTGCTGAGAAACGCCTTCCAGCGGGAGCGCGCCCTCGCGGGCGACTCAGCTGCGGTCGCGGCGGCCATGGGCTACTACGGCAAGCTGCTGACGATCACCGATCGCGGCCCGCTGGCGGTGACGACGCTGCAGGAGGCCACCGCACTCGGTGAGCGTTATGCCGGTGCCGGCAGCCCGCTGGCATTGCAGAATCGTTTGTTTCTGGGCGAAGCACAACTCGATGCGGGCGATCTGGCCGGTGCGCGTATCACGCTCGAAGCCGACCGAAGCGCCGCACTCAAGCAATTTGGCCCATCGCATGTGCTGACGCAGCGTGCCGCCCTGGCATTGGCGCGTGTCGACCTGGCGCAGGGCCATGCGGATGCCGCCCGAGCCCAGTTGCAACAGGTGGTGGCCGCGTTGCGAGGACTCGGTCCATCGGCCGAGGCCAATCTTGGCGAGGCGCTGGTCGCGCTGGGGGAAGCGGAGCTGACTCGAGGCCAGCCGCAGGCGGCACGGGCACCCCTGACGGAGGCCGTCCTGTTGCGCGAGAAAAACGGCTCACGGAGCTGGGATCTGGCGGAAGCGCGGGAGCGGCTGGGCGAGGCGCTCGCGGCCTCGGGCGATGGCGGCGCCCGCCCATTGCTCCTGCAGGCTGCGACTGTCCTCGAGACGCAGCTCGGTCCGAATCACCCGCAGACGCTGCGCGCGCGGCGCGCGCTGCAGGCCATGGGCACCTAGACAGCCCGGCTCAACTCGCGGAACAGCCACGCGCGCGCCTTCAGCCAGTCGCGCTGCACGGTACGCAGGGACACCCCCAGTGCCGCTGCAGTGTCCTCCTCGCCATATCCGGCAAAGAAACGGCACTCCACGATCTCGGCCAACCGCGGTGTGGCGTGCGCCAGGCGTTGCAGGGCTTCGTTGAGGGAAAGCAGCCCCTCGTCCGTCTCGATGCCCAGGTCTACGGCGTGCGAAAGTGTCACGTGCTGGGCGCCGCCACCACGCTTCTCGGCGAGGCGCTCGGCGGCATGATTGATCAGCGCATGACGCATGGCGAGGGCTGCCGCCCGCAAGAAGTGGGCTTCATCGGCATAGCCGCGCGACCCCCGCATACGCAGGTAAGCCTCATGCGCGAGCTCGGTGGTCTGCAGCGTTACGGCCCCGAGCCGGCCACGCTCTCGTCGTGCGAGACGCTTGACCTGCCGATAGAAGGGCGGAAGGAGGTCGGCGGCCGTGCGCCGCACCTCCGGTGGGGCGCCACAGTCCGACAGCGCCTCAATACCGGCTTCACCACCGCCAGCGGCAGTGCCCCCACTCATAGGCCGCATTCTAGCGCCGATCCGATGGCGGGTTTCGGCCGGATTTCCGGTTCTATTCAGAGTAGTCACCCGGCACTCTTTCGGAGACCCAGCTCATGAAACCCGCCTCTTCCGCCCTTTATGCCGCCGTCGCGTGCGTGTCGTCCGTCCTGTACTTCGGCCCGACCCGTGCGCAGGAGCCGATGTCCTCGCAACTGGACCAGCTGAACGGCTTCATTGGCGACGTGACCTGCACCGGCAACTTCTTGGCCAAGCCCGGACATCCGACGACCGCCAAAGCCCATGGCGAGAAGGTGCTCGCCGATCACTGGATAGTCGTGCGCTACGACGAGGATGCAACCGCGGCGAACTCGAGGCCGTATCACGTCGCCCAATACTTCAGATACGACGCGAAGGCCGGGCACTTCATGGACGTCGTGCTCGACAGCTCCGGCGCGAGTTACGCCACCGGTACCAGCAGCGGTTGGCACGGAGATGTCATCACTTTCGAGAATACCGGCTTCGCCAACGGGAGCCACTATGTGTTCCGCGATGCCTTCACCCGGCATAACGCCAACCTGTTTTCGCACGCCGGGTATCAGCGCGACCAGCGTGGCAGATGGGTCAAGACTGACGAGGAAACCTGCAAGAGGATGTAACGAGGCTCGCCATTGCACCTGCGCCACAGCCATGGCTCTTTGGTGACGGGAGGCCCCCGGTGAGTACCGTCCTGCCCGCTCCCACGGACGAGCATCGCCACTTCCTGGGGGCCGCTCTGGCCCTGACGTTCCTCGTGCTCTGGGCCTTCAGCTTCGAGTACCGGGACCTCATGCACCCGGGCCAATTCACCGTGTTGGTGCAGGTGCATGGCCTCGTCATGTTCGCGTGGGTGGGGTTGTTCCTCGCCCAGGTAGCGCTCATCGCCTTGCACCGGCCGCTGTGGCATCGCCGGCTTGGTGTAGTCGGCATGGGGGTCGCCGCTCTGGTCGTGACGCTCGGCATCCCCACGTCGATCGCCGCCTGCAGGTTGGGCGGCGATCACCTGCCGGCCGGAGTCGCACCGCCGGAGTTTTTGGCCAGTGCGCTGACGGACCTCACGGCATTCGCGCTGCTTGTGGGAAGCGGACTGGCGCTGCGCCGGCGCCCCGACTTTCACAAGCGACTGATGCTGCTCTCGAACATGCCGCCGCTCATTGCGGCCATCGCCCGCCTGGTTGGGTTCCTGCATCTCGGAATGGGTGTCACAACGCTGCGGAATCTGCTTTTGCTCGCGTTCATCCTTATCGATGAGGTTCGCACGCGTCGGCTGCATCCGGCACTCGTCATCGGGGGGATATCCATTGTCGCCGCTGATGCCGCCGCCACCGCGGTGGCCCACACCGAGCTATGGGCGAGCATCGTCCGTACGCTGATCACCTGAGCCCCCCGCTGCATCTTCGCATCTGGAACAACCATGAACGCCGCCCCCCGCACGCTCATCTACTCTCCGGACCGACGGCTTTTCTTTGGCGCGGCAATCGCCATTCTCCTGGTCGTGTTTGCCGGATTTGCGCGGACGTATTTCCTCAAAGGCCTTTTCGGCACGCCGGCACTGCCGTGGTTGGTGCAGCTTCACGGCGCTGTGATGACTTCGTGGTTTCTGCTGTTTTTTGCGCAGGCTTCGTTGATCTCGAATCACCGTGCGGACTTGCACCGCCGGCTCGGTGGAGTCGGCGCAGTGCTGGCCGCGGTGATGGTTGTGCTGGGGTTGGTGGTGGTCCTGCACGCCGCTGCACGCGAAGTGCACGCACATACGAAGGATGCGCCGTTCTTTCTGATGTTACTCGCCGTGGACCCCTTCATCCTGCTCGTGTTCGCCGGCCTGGTGGCAAGCGCAATCGTCATGCGCCGGCGGGGCGACGTCCATAAGCGGCTCATGCTGCTGGCGACGCTCGACCTGACCGCGGTCGCGATCGGGCGCTTGCCTTTCCCGAACCTTGCGCTCTTCTGGCTGGCATTTGGACTGTGGCTGTTCCTTCCGGCAGCCATCGATACCGTGTGCAACCGCCGCCTGCATCCGGTGTTCGGTTGGGGGGCGCCAGCGATCCTCGTCTCGTCGATCCTGGTCTGGATTCTCGCTTCGACCCCGACATGGCAGCGTATAGCACAGCAATACGTGAGCTGAGCGCAAGGTGACTCAGGAGAGGGCCGTCGTCAGGTTCCGCCCTGCTCCCGATCGTGCGAGTGAGCGAATGCCGGCGAGTGGCCGCCAGGCTCGGCGTCGAGCCGCTCCCGGATGATCTTCAGGGCCGCCGCAGGCTCGTCCGCAAAATGGAACAGATCGAGGTCCGCGGCATCGATCATGCCGTGGCGGCGAAGCGCTTCGAAATTCACGATCTCGGTCCAATAGCTCTTGCCATAGAGGATGACGGGGATGTCGCGAGAGAGTTTGCGCGTCTGCGCCAGGGTCAGGATCTCCATGAGCTCATCGAGGGTGCCGAACCCGCCGGGAAAGGCGACCAGCGCTCTTGCCAGGTGCGCAAACCATAGCTTGCGCATGAAAAAATAATGGAAGTCGAACAGCAGCTCGCGCGTTATGTAGGAGTTCGGGCGCTGCTCATGGGGCAGACTGATGTTGAGCCCGATGGTTTTGCCGGCAGCCTCCGAGGCCCCGCGGTTGGCGGCTTCCATGATCCCGCCGCCCCCGCCCGAGCAAACGACGTAACGGTGTGCGTGGGTAGGCAGCGACTTCGACCATTCGGTGACCAGACGCGCGAGCTCGCGCGCGTCCTCGTAGTAGTGGCCGAGCGGGCCATCCGGCTGCAGTCGGGCCGAGCCGAAGAACACAATCGTGTCGTGAACACCGGCGTGCTGGAAGCGAGCGAGCGGCTCGAGGTATTCCGCCAGGATACGCAGCGGGCGCGCCGCCTCGCTGGCGAGGAATGCCGGCCGCTCGTAGGCTGGCCCGGAGCGCGTGGGTTTGTGGGGCATTACTGTCTCTCTCGGGCAAAATCGATGAAGCCACGCTCCACGTCCGTGTTGATCAGCCGCACTTTCAGCCGCTCTCCCACATCCGCACCCTGGCCCCCCTCTGTCAGCCTGCCCTCCACGGGCGGACTGAAGATCCGAACCCAGGTGCCCTTGGATGCGGCGCCGGTCACTATCGCGTCGAACACTTCACCGGTACGGCCGGCCAGAAGCAGCGCCGCGGCGGACTTTGCAACCCGTCGCTCGACTTTGGCGACGATATTTTCCTGCTCGGTGCAATGCGCGGCGAGAGCTTCGAGCTCTTCCTCCGCGTAAGGAGGCGGGTGGCCGGCCAACGCCGCCTTGAGCAGACGCTGGTTGATGACGTCGGGGAAGCGACGATTGGGCGCCGTCGAGTGCGTATAGTCGTTCACCGCCAGACCGAAGTGGCCGGGCACGCTCTGTCCCGGCCGATCAGCCACGTACTCTCCTGCGCCAAGCAGTTTGACGACCGACAGGGACAGGTCCGGAAACCGTTCAGGATCGACTTGCCGCCGGCGCGCGAGAACCGCGTTGAGTGCGCTCGCATCCGGGACGGACGGCAGCCGCTCATCGACGGCAGCGGCGAGCGCTACGATGCGGTCCCAACGCTTCGGCACCCGCAGCACGCGTCGAATCGAGGGCGAGCCGCGGTGCGCGAGATACTGCGCCGCAGCGCCATTCGCCGCGATCATGAGATCCTCGATCAATCCGTGGGCGCGGCTCTTGCGATCGGGCAGCAGGTCGCGCAGCGCCTCGCCGTCGAAAACCGGATGGGTTTCGATGGTCTCCAGCATGAGCGCTCCATGGGCGTGACGCTGGGATCGCATCGCGGTTGCAACGCCATCCTGCATGCGAATCTGTGCATCCATGCCTGGCACGTCGGCAATCGCCGGCGGCGGCGCGGCCGAACCGTCCAGCCATGCAGCGACAGAACGATAGGCGAGCTTCGCGCGGTTGACCACCATCGCCCGGTAGATGTCCGACTGCACTGCGATACCGTCGGCGTCGACCAGCATCTCGATCACGACAGCCAGCCGCTCCTCGCCCTGTCGCAACGAGGTCAGATCCGTCGACAGTCGCTCCGGGAGCATGGGGAAGGTTTGCCCGGCGGTATAGACCGACGCCGTGTTGTGCCGGGCGTGATCGTCGATCGCAGAGCCGCGCTGAACGAGCGCATCGACGTCGGCGATCGCAACCCAGACGCATACCGCGCCCTGCTCGCGCCGCTCTGCAACCGACAACTGATCCAGATCAAGCGAATCGTCATTATCGATGGACGCCCAGAGCAGGTTTCTCAGGTCACGGACTTCGCCCGCTGCGCCGGGCTGCGCCGCACCCCGGAAAGCACCCGTCTCCCGCATGGCGGCCGCGGAAAATTCCGGCAGCAGTCTGCTCTGCAGCATTGCGGTCCGCGCCAGGCGCTGCAGTATCTGCCGACCAGTGGTCGAATATGAGCTCATTCGCGACCTACAGCGCCTTTCCCGATGAGCCAGGTTGCGATATGAGCGTGCCCCGACCGCGTCGCGATCTCCAGCGGCGTTTGCTCGGACCACGGAGCCGCCCAGTTCGGGTCGGCACCCTCCACGAGAAGGTATTCGGCCATCGCAAGTTGGCCGCCGTGGCAGGCATTCCAGAACGCTCCTGAGAGCGCATCCGGGTCAGGGTATGGCTCGACCCCGAACCGTTGCGCGATCCGCGCCATCAAGCCCAACGCCGCCTCATGCCAAAGGAGCGTCTCCGCACCACGCTCGACGAGTCGTCGCGCTGCTGCTCACTGTCCGTAGCCCACCGCGCAGGACAGCGGTGAGCCGCCGTTGATCGAAGAGCCGGCTCGCTCGATATCCGCACCGGCATCGAGCAGGGCCTCGACCAGCGGGACATCATCGCTGCTTGCGGCCCAGTGCAAGGGCCCCTCCCGATGCCACATACCGACGGCAGGGACATCGAGATCGGCGCCGGCAGCAGCGAGCGCACGCACGACAGCCTGCGGATTCGGGTTGTGACCCGGCCAATCGGCGAAGAGGTGCAGCGGTGAGCGCCCGCCGCCCTTCTCATCCGCAACGACGCTGGTGGCGAGCGCAGGATCGGCAGCGAGTAGCTGGGACAACCGCTCGATGTCGCCTTGCTTCAGGGTCACCGTCAACTCGAGCGCCAGCGGCTCGTCGTATCGCAGCATGCGAACATTGACCATGGGCAAACAATACAGCATCCGGCCCGGCTGCGAGAGGTGGCTGCGGCGCGGTGCTGCAGAGCCGGATTCGGGGGGCCGCGGACGCCCTCTCCGCGACGGGCGTCGCAGAGAGGCTGCCAGAAGAGCGCATAATGGCGCGGTATGAAACGGATTCTCTTCGTGGACGATGAATTGCGATTTCTCGAGGCGCTGCGCGTTGGGCTGCAGCCACGCGCCACCGACTGGATGATGAGCTTCGTGGAAAGCGGTGCCCGAGCCATTCAGCTGCTGGAGCAAGCGCCGCAGGACGTGCTCGTAGCCGATGTGCGCATGCCGGAGATGGATGGCGCGCAGCTCTTGCGCACCGTCCGCGAGCGGTGGCCGGACACCATCAGAATCGTGCTCTCGGGCGCGGCGGACCTGGCGGACGTCATTCGGCTGCTCCCCATCGCGCATCAGTATCTCAACAAGCCCTGCCTGGCGAAACGACTCGAGGAAGTCATCGAACGGTCTCTCGACGTCAAGGCAATCCTGTCGCAGCAGAGCCTGCGGGCGTTGATGGGAAGCACTGACCGGCTCCCCGCGCAGCCACGTGTTTTCTCGCGCCTGCGGGTGGCGATGGCGAACGAGAAGATCAGCGCGCGCGAAGTGAGCCGGATCATCCGCGCTGACGCCATGGTTACGGCCAAAGTACTGCAGATCGTCAACTCCGCGTTCTTCGGCCCCGCGCGGCGCGTCACGAGCATCGAACAGGCCGTGACGTACCTCGGCTTCCCGGCCGTGCGCAACCTCGCCATGTGCGCCGAGGTGTTCGCTCATCGACCCCGCAATAGTTTCGCGGCCCCATTGAGCCTGGAACGGCTGCAGCAGCACACGAATCGGGTTGCCACAGTCATCCACGCTCTGACTTCAGGGACCGCGTGGAACGACGACGCCGTGCTCGCCGCGCTCCTGCACGACATCGGTTACTGGGTACTGGTGCAGGAGTGTCCCGAGGAGCTCGAGAAGGCACTGGACATCGCGATTGCCGAGCGAATACCGATACACGAGGCAGAGACGCGCGTGCTGGGCGCCTCACACGCCGAAGTCGGCGCCTATCTTCTTGGTCTCTGGGGCCTGCCGTACCCCATCGTCGAGGCAGTCGCCCGCCATCACACGCCGGAGGGCGTCCACACCGCGAAGTTCGATGTGCTGGCTGCGCTCGCGGTCGCCATGGCGTTATCGGGAACGGACGACTCGGACGTCTTCCTCAGGACGCCCCCGCGAAGCAGCGGCGTGGAAGAGTCGTATCTCGAAGCCCTCGACGCACCGTTTACCTGGGGCCAAGCCGAGAGGCACGCGGTCGAGTGTCTCAGCAAAATCGAGCGCGAAGCCAGAGGGTGAGGTTATGCAGCGGTCAGGGAGTTACCGCCGGGCCCCAAGCCGCGCGAGCATCTCAGAAAGCTCCTCGGGGCTGATGTAGAAATGTTCGCAAACGCGTCCCCAGAGCATCGCGGTCGGCACGTTGCGATCGCCTCGCTCCTTTTGAGTCTGATGCAGGACATACAGCACGATGCGCTCGCGCCGGTTCAAGCCGTCGCGAACATCCGGCCTATACGAGTTATCCCGCATCAGTGCGCCTTGCCGTGTAAAACTCCCAGCGGATCGATGCGAATGATCGTATATACGATGCGCGCCGTCGTGACTTCGAGGAAACCGTGCGGCGTACCGGCTGGAATTACAACGATGTCGCCCGGGCCGACTCGGCGCCGTGCCCCTCCGACAATAGCCTGGCCCGCCGAACTCGGACCGATTTCGCCCAAAATTGCCGCATCGGCAATGGGTCTGGGCGACTGCAGCACCCCTCCCGTGACCATGACGCCCCTGCCTTCGATTATCTGATAGACCTCGGTAACGGCCTCATGGACCAGTGCATCGGGAGGCATGTGGCCGCTCATTCGGGAGCGCCGGACCACGGCTACGCCGATATTGTATTTGGAGGCAATGGGTATTACGCGGAGTACGGAATCAGACAGCGCGCCGGTTCCATTGTGCTTTACGGCCGCCGCAATCTCACCTGAACTGATCAGGATGGCAGGCTGGAGCCCGGACTGCGGTACGGGGTCTTTGTTTGCGTACGCCGCGCTCCACAAGCTCAGCGTGGCGATGATCAGGAGCCGATTGACCTTCACAGCTTACTCCCCCAGTGATGGCGAATTGCACCATGCGCGGTTCGGCAAGAGAAGACTAGCGCAACTCTTGCGGAAGCGATGGCATAAAGGCGCCGCTATGGATCACCGCGTAGCCGATGAGCAGAGCCGCCGACGTATAGAGGAGCCGTGGTATCCATTCCGCAACCAGATCATCGAATCCATCGATAGCCGTCGTTTCGGCCTCTGCGTACCGCAACAACATGCGCGGCAATGTGCCGCTCGCTTCGCCCGTTCGAATCAGCCCGTATGCCTGCGTGCCGGAGATTGGCAGCCCTGCAAGGGCCTGCGCAAAGGACGACCCCGCTTCGATCCGCGGTTTGATCCGGGCAAGCTGCGCTTTGAGTGCCTGGTTGCGCACCGTGCCGATCGCTATGGGTAAGGCTTCGAGTATCGATACGCCCGCCTCCAGCAGCAGCGCCATGCTGTCGAAGAAATCTCGCAGGTTGCGCCGCACCTCCATCGGGCCGAACAGCGGCACGAACCGGAGGACTCCATCGAGCCGGATACGCCAGGATGACTGAGTGCCGGGTTGCCGCCGGCCCAGAAGGTCGAGCAGCAGATACGCCATCACTCCCACAGCGATCCACGGCAGCAGATGCTTCGCCAGATAGTTGCCCAGGGTCAAACGCCCGGTAACCAGATTCGGCACCGGTCCAAGGACGATCGAGATCGCGATCATTACCAGCGGGAGAGTCATGCGCGCTTTCATCGCTTTTATGCGTGTCGCCCGCCGCGCGCACTGATCCGCTATGAGACGATACGTCCGTGCCGGACTGCCGGACGACGTCGCCGTACGTACCAGGGAAGCTTCGAGAGGCGTGAACAAGCCGCTCTTCAGTCCGGCCTCGGCGATACCAAAACCAAGCCTGATCCACTTGCGCGTTGCCTTCAGACGCGGCCGTTCCTTCGGTGGCAGATGCACGATGTCCAGGACCTTCTGGAATGGAAGGCCCGCCTCTTCCATTGTCGCCAGTTGCGCGAAAAGGTCGGCTCTAACGTTGAACTTCATCGGGATCAGCGCGCCGCTCAGGATGACCATGCCCCCGGGCGTATAATAGACCGTATCCAGTCGGTGGCCGGTCGCCATGGCTGTTGCGATCGGCATCGTCGGTTTAGGCGTGCTCGTGAATGAATTCACCGTCAGCACCTACCTGCGGAGCCTGACGCCCATTCACATAAGATTGGTCCCTATGGGCGGCTTTGATCCATCCCAGAGGCCATGACTGGCTGAGCTATTATCTTCAGGCGTTTGCGGCCGCCTTCATCTCATTGACTTCGGCGATCACTTCCTCCGCCACATTCTTCGGCACCGGCTCGTAGTGGGAGAACTCCATGGTGTACGAGGCGCGACCGCTGGTCATCGAACGCAGCTGGCCGATGTAGCCGAACATTTCCGATAGCGGCACGGTGGCCACGACCGCGATGTTGGCGCCGCGCTCGAGCTGATCCTGAATCATGCCGCGGCGGCGGTTCAGATCGCCGATGACATCGCCCAGGTAGTCACCCGGCGTCACGGTCTCGACCTTCATCACCGGTTCGAGCAGGATGGGGCCAGCCTTGCGCATGGCTTCGCGGAAGCATGCCTTGGCCGCGATTTCGAACGTCAGTGCGTTCGAGTCGACATCATGGTAGCTGCCGTCCGTCAGCGTGGCACGGAAGTCCACGGTCGGGAAGTGCGCCAGCACGCCATCTTCCTTCTGGATCTTGAGTCCCTTCTCAACCGACGGCACATACTCGCGCGGCACGGAGCCGCCCGAGGTCGCATCGACGAATTCGAACCCCTTGCTGCGCTCGAGCGGCTCGAACGTGATCCACACTTCGGCGAACTGACCGGAACCGCCGGTCTGCTTCTTGTGCACGTACTGCTCGTCGATCTTGCGCGTAATGGTCTCGCGATAGGCGACCTGCGGCTCGCCCATGATGCCTTCGACGCTGAATTCCGTGCGCATACGATCGAGCGTCACTTCGAGGTGAAGCTCGCCCATGCCGCGCAGAATCGTCTGACCTGTTTCGCGATCCGTCTCCAGATGGAGCGAAGGATCGGCCCGAACCATCTTCGTGAGCGCGGCGCCGAATTTCTCCTGATCGCCCTTGAGTTTCGGTTTCACGGACACGCTGATCACA
>JBOIAB010000208.1:0-16134 GCA_050738635.1 Steroidobacteraceae bacterium | reverse complement strand
AGCTGATCAGCGATACCAACCTTTCGATAGCCGAGGTCGCGCTGGCCTCGGGATTCAGGAGCATCCGGCGCTTCAACGACGTTTTCCGGCAGTTCTATGGGCGCCCGCCGTCGGAGCTGCGCCGGCTGGGAACGCGCGCCGCGGTCGCGGACGGCGAATATGTCTTCCGTCTGGCTTTCCGCCCGCCCTACGACTGGAGCGCATTGCTGCGGTTTCTGGCCGCGCGCTCGATCCCGGGCGTCGAGGACACGGGAGGTGGCGCCTATCGCCGGACCGTGTCGATCCAGACTCACCAGGGGCTGTTCGAGGTGCGGCCCGTGCCCGGTGAGCATGCATTGCGGGTCCGTATCAGATTCCCGAAAGCGGAATACCTGCTGCAGATCATCGCCCGGGTGCGTGTTATGTTTGATCTGTCAGCCGACCCCGAGGTGATCGGTCAGACCCTCGGCGCGGACCCCATGCTCGCGCCGCTGCTCGCGCGCCATCCGGGGCTGCGACTTCCCGGGGCGTGGGACAGCCTCGAGCCCGTCGTGTACGCGGTTCTGAAGCAGCGCCTCTCCCTGGAGGAGACGCAGAATGTGCAGGCTCTCATCGCCGAGGAGTATGGCGAGCCGATGGCGGCGCTCGGCTCGCGCGAGCTCTGCCGAATTTTTCCCAGCGCATCGGTGCTGGCCGACAGCGCCCTGGGCTTCCTGCCGCGATCCACCGCCGATGCTCTGCGGGCCGCTGCGCGGACCGTCGCCGGCCTCCGTTACAACGCGCCACCCGACGACCTGCTCGTCAAGCTGCGTGCCGCAAAGGGAGTGGACGAAGCCGTGATCGAGTATGTCGCCATGCGTGCGCTGAACGACTCCGATGCGCTGCCTGCCGACCTGATGGAAGTGTGCGCTGCCGGCGATCGGGCCGAAGCGTGGAAACCCTGGCGCGCGTATGGCGCACTGCTTCTCTTGTGTGCGGAGCCGGCCGCAGCTGCGCACACTTCCGTCAGCCTGCAGCCCTGGTCACGTGCGCCGTGAAGTTCGTCCGCCAGGTCTTGCCGCCGTCGTCGGACAGGGCTTGCTCGAAACGATACGAATCGGCCGTTATGGCGAAATACACGTGCCGCACGAGCACCGTGCGGCCGGCGTGGGTGTCCTGGTTGTAGAACACGCCGCGGCCATCCTTGAAATCACCGATCATCGGCTCATCCAGGACTCCGTCGGCGCTGTTCGCCAGGTAGAGGTACCACTGTCGTGCCCGCGGGTTGTAGAGCCGCAAGGTGAGGTCCTCGAGCGGTCCGCGCGGACCCTGGGCCTCGGTCTCGGCCAGGTCGGCCCGGCCATCCCAGAGCTTGTGTGCGCTGACGCGCCCGTGGATCTGCATCCAATGGGAAGAGCCAGCAAACGGATCGGGCAGGAAGGAGATCTCGGTCCGCCAGTCTCCCCAGATGAAGTCGAATGCATGCGCCTGGGGATCGGTCGCCGCGGACGATTCCCGCATCTGCCGCGGACCGGCGGCGTGGGCAGAATCCAGCGTCAGGATCACATTCCAGTTGGGCTGCCACGTCGCGCCGCCGTCGCTCGAGAACGCCTGCTGCCAATGGTATGAGCGCGGCGTGATCCGGGAATAAAGGTCGCGCACGAAAATAGCGCGACCTTTATAGTCTTCCTGATCGTAGAACCTGCCGGTGTTGGCGGCGAACTGCCCGACCATCGGTTTGGCCAGAACTCCATCCTCACTGTCCGCCCAGTGCAGATACCACTGCCGCGCCTGCGGCCGGTAGAGGCAGAGCCGCAGCTCGTCGACCCGGCCGGCCGGTGTGTCGACCTCGATCTCCTGGACGTTGGCGCGGCCGCCCCAGACCTTTGCCGCAACTACGGTACCGGTCCACGCGGCCCAGGCGTCGGCGTTCCCGGGCGAGCGTTGCAGGTGCAATATCCTCGCTCCCCAATTGCCGATCGCGAAATCGAAGTCGTGGAAATCATTTGACACGGCCGTCGGCGCCTGCGCGCCGCAGAGGAGGGCGACCATGCAGGAGCCGACCCAACTCGCAGTGGCCTGGCGCATCTCGAATTTCCGGCAGCGTGTGATCGCGCCAATATATACACGGCGCGGGTGCCGGTTCTGGCTGGAATCGGACCTGGATTCCGCCCGCTCTACCGGCGCTCGAGAATCTTGACGTCGACGGTGGCGCGGATCTCGAAGCCGAGCGATTCATAGAGGGATATCGCCGGGCGGTTCGTCTGCCACGCGTGTAGGAACGGTTGTTCGCCGCGTGCTTCGATCCGGGCGGCGACGGCGGCGGAGAGCCGACGCGCAAGCCCGCGGCCGCGAAAATCAGGGTGAGTGCAGACACCGCTCACTTCCGTGTAACCCGGAAAGCGGAAGCGCTCTCCCGCCATGGCGGCCAGTCGCCCACCGATCCGTATGCCGCGAAACGTTCCCATCAGGGGCGTGCGGGCGAGGAACGGTCCCGGCTCGGTGAGTGTCGCCAAGGCCAACATCTCGGGCGCGTCACTGTCAGTGAGCTCCACGATCTGATCATCCGACCCCGCGGCCTGTAAGCTTCGCGTCGCGAGCATTTGCACGCCCTTGCCGGCCTTCATCGGCAGCAGCCCGCTCGGCACGGCGATGTCCGGCACCTGCAGGACGAATATGCGCTCTCCGGGGTGGACCAACTCCAGCAGCGCAACGAGCGCGGCGGGGGTGTCGTCCCGCGCGGATGCGAACAGGTTGACGTCAGTCGCGTACCGCCGCGCCAGCGCACCGCCAACGGAGAGGTGAAGATGCCGGCTGCTGAGCGCCGACCATACGGGCCGATCAAGCATATTTTCGATCCCGCGCCGGTGGTCGGGCCGCCCGCACGTGCAACGGGGTGGCTGCGAGCGCTTCCTCCAACGCTGCCAGTTGCGCCAGCAGAGGTCCCGATGCGCCGGCGCATGCTTCGGCCACCGCCGCTTCGATTCTGGGCCAGGTCAGCTGTTTGGCGCGTGTGATGAGCTGCTGGCCGGCTTTCGTAAGGACGATCGGCCGCAGCCGACGATCCCCCTTGTGCCGCTGCGAGGTGACCAAGCCGTCCGACTGCAGGTTCTCCAGCATGCGCGAGACTCCCGGCTGGCTGATGCCTACTGCCTGAGCAAGCTCACCGACGCTCAGCGGACCCAGCCGGTCCAGCGCCGCGAGCAGCGGAAAGTGCGATGCCGGCACGCTCATGTCGGCTTCCTCGAGCACGACCTGCGTCTGCGACTGCAGGCGCTCGCCCAAGCGCTTCAGTCTGCTGCCCAGGGTCAGATGCCCCAGCTCGCGGACGATGTCGGTAATCATCTCGGCTCCAAGTAGATAACATGATATATATCATGTAATGCAAGACGCTGCAAATGCCGCGCTGTGGCGAGCTCTCACCTGGCCTTCGGCGGATGCAGCGCGTGATTACCGCCGCCTGCTGCGGAGGCATTCGGTGAACCCCCGCAGGGCCGCAGGCTGTGCGATGCTGTGCACCTCTCGCAGAGGAAAACCATCATGCCGACAGCTAAGGGCAAACCACCGGAATCCTCCCGCATCGTTGAGCGCGTCCAAACCGGCGTCCGACTGGAAAAGCGGCTGCTCAAGGTACTGAAGGGATTGGCCGAGTATCTCGATCTGTCGCTCGGTGATCTGCTCGAAGGGATCGCCCTTCATGCCCTGGACAACAAGCTGCCCTTCAAGCCGGCGACGCTTGAGAAAATCGCCGATCTGCGCCGGGTCTACGGCCTCGACCTGCGCGCCGACGACAGCCACCATCTGCGCGAGCGCTAGCGCTTCACTTGCTCTCCTCGACGAGCCGTCCGTTGAGCGCCTGCAGCGGCCGCGCATCGTCCGGAAAGAGTTTGGCGAACGCCGCGATCTGAGCCGCCGAAACCTCCACCGGGTTTTTGAGGACGACCCAGCGGACGCCCTCCGTGCATGGTGGCGCCGACACCGATCCCAGGTACATGTAGTAAGATTTGTCGCGCGGTAACATTGCGCTCGGATCAATCATGAGTCCCGGGACCGCCAACTGGCCCTCGGTGGCTGGCCCGTGATCCAAGACGCGCTGCAGCGTCGGGCTGGCACGACCCGTCTTCAGGAATACCGCGACTCCGACGACCTCGCCGTCGCTGCTCTTGTGCATCAGGTGCAGGACCATCGGGTATCGCTTGCCGTCAACGGCCTCCTCGCCCGGATGGTGGAAGTGGAATTGCACCAGCTGGTAACGCTTCCTTCCGATCATGAGGACGCTGCCCGTACCCGGAGCGTCGTGGTAGTTGACGCGCAGCGTATAGCGATTGTTGATCAGGTATCGCGCCGGCTCGCTCCTGTATGCGAACCGTAGCGGCGGCAGGTCGGCCCTGCGGGGATTGCGGATGTCGATCGGCGACTGCTCCCTGCCGGTATTGCAGATCGCGTATGCCGGGTCCAGCGAGCTCCAGTGTGCCGCGCCACGCGGGCCCCGGTAATCCCAGGTCGTTTTCCACGGCGAGACATAGCGCGAGTAATCGCTATTCTGCGCCTGCGAGCCCATGGGTACGGCGCCTGCTGCCACGATCAGTAATACGACAAGTGAGCTCGCTCTCATGGTTGTTTCCTCGAGCTGGTGCGCGGTTGCGACAGCAATCTAGCACCGCCGCCGCCGGCAATGATTCGCTTCCGGTCGAACCATGGCCGCCGCGCCGGTTGATCGAATTGA
Organism: Steroidobacteraceae bacterium; assembly: GCA_050738635.1. Classification (GTDB taxonomy): domain Bacteria; phylum Pseudomonadota; class Gammaproteobacteria; order Steroidobacterales; family Steroidobacteraceae; genus 13-2-20CM-66-19. Next base: position 11,450 of record JBOIAB010000208.1, on the reverse strand, counting down.
CGCATCAACTTTCTCTGCCGGCGCGACGGCGTGGTATTTAGATACCAATGGATGTCACTGCCGCCAGTTGCACCCGCGCCAGCCCCATGAAGGAGGCCCGACGTCCGCCGGGCGCGCGCTGGCGGCACCTCGCTGCCTCCTCATTGTGTGTCCTGCTGCTCGTGAGCTGCGCCGGCCCGGGATCGAGGTTTGCTCGCGAAGTCCATCCAGTGGACGTCCGGGCCGTCATCGACCGGGCTCTGCCGGCTGCGGTCTCCGACCGGGCCGGATGGAGCGCCGATATCGCCATGAGCTTCCGCAAGCTGAGCCTGCCGCCCACACGGCAGAATGCCTGCGCGGTGGTGGCGGTCATCGAGCAGGAGTCGGGCTTTCAGGTCGATCCGGTCATTCCCGGTCTCGGCAATCTGGCCCTGCGCACGATCGACGAGCGCGCCGCGCACGCCGGCGTGCCGCTCGCTCTCGTGCATGCTGCGCTCGAGCTCAAATCCACCGACGGACGGACATACCGCGCGCGCATCAGGGCCGCGCGCACCGAGAAGCAGCTGAGCGATGTGTACGAGGACTTCACCGGTCGCGTACCGCTCGGCCGCAGGCTCTTCGCCAGCCGCAATCCGGTCCGCACGCGCGGGCCCATGCAGGTCAATGTTGCCTTCGCCGAGCGGTTCGACGCTGTCAAGCCGTACCCCTATCAGGTCTCCGGGCGGGACCTGCGCGACGAGCTCTTCACCCGCCGCGCCAGCATTTACTTCGGCGTCGCGCATCTGCTCGCGTACGAAGCCCCCTATGACCGCTATCTGTACCGCTTCGCCGACTACAACTCGGGCCAGTACGCCAGCCGCAATGCCGCCTTTCAGGCGGCGGCGAGCATCGTGGCCGGCAAGCCGCTGACGGCCGACGGCGCGCTGCTCGCTCACGATCCGGACGTCAAAGGCGCCGGCAGCACGCAACGGCTCCTCCTGGGGATCGCCGGGCGCTTGCGGCTGAGCGAAACGGACATTCATGCCGCGCTCGAGCAAGGCGCTACGGCGAGCTTCGGGCGAACAGCGCTCTACGGCCGCGTGTTCGCGCTGGCCGATCACAGGAGCGGGCGGCGGCTGCCGCGCGCGGTCCTGCCCCGCATCCGCCTCCAGGGACCGAAGATCGTGCGGCCGCTGACAACAGGTTGGTATGCGCGCCGGGTGAACGGCCGCTTCGAGAGCTGCCTGCGCGACTGAAAAATGACCCGTGCCGCTCCTCGATGAGCGGACAGGCTGGGGCGGCAAGGCGGAGTTCCCTATTTTTGCCGCCCGGCGTAGGCTCGCACGTTCACTTCACTTCCTCGCGCCGCACGCACAACAGGGGGATGCCGCATGTCCGTCATGTATCCGGCTGGTTTTCGGGGCAGGAGTGCGCTGCTCGGCCTGCTTACACTGCTGGCCGCCGGTACCTGCATGGCCCAGGGCCGCCATTTGACCGCACAGGACTACGCGCGCGCGGAGCGCTTCCTGCCCTACGACACCCAGCCGCTCGTGGATCATGACGTGCAGAGCGTGCACTGGCTCGATGAGCGGCGCTTCTGGTACGTTGACCACGATTCCAGCGGCGACAACTACCGCTTGATGACCGCAGCGACCGGCAGCGTCGTTCCCGTATTCGATCAGCAGAAGCTCGCCGCCGCGCTGAGCAAGGTCGTCGGCAAGCCGGTTGCGGCGAGCAAGCTCTCCATCAGCGACATCCGCATCGAGGCGGCCGGCCGGTACCAGATCACCCGGGAGGACAAGCAGTATGTCTGCGACCTCACCGGCGCCGGTCATTGCGACGACAAGGCAACCCTGGTCAAGGGCGGCAAGGAGCCGGGCATCGTCTCTCCTGACGGCAGACTCGAGGCCTTCATCCGCGACTGGAATCTCTGGGTGCGCGACCCCGCCACCGGCAAGGAGACGCAGCTCACCTCCGATGGCAGCAAGAATTTCGGTTACGCCACCGACAATGCGGGCTGGCTGCACTCCGACCGCCCGGTGCTCAACTGGTCGCCGAACTCGAGCGAAATCGCCACTTACCAGCAGGACCAGCGCCACGTGGCAGACATGGATCTCGTGGGCGCTCAGCTCGGACACCCCAGGCTCGAGCAATGGAAATACCCCGTGCCCGGCGATGCGCAGGTATTCATGATCGAGCCGGTGGTCATTGACGTAGCCACTCATCAGGTCGTGCGCCTGCAGCTGCCGCCGCAGCAGCGCCTCTCGAGCCTCTGCGATGACATCAGTTGTAAGTCGGATGGCTATTGGGATGATGCGCAATGGGCGCCGGACGGCAAGACCCTGGCGCTGGTGACCACCTCGCGTGACCGCAGGCACGAATGGTTTCGGATCGCCGACGCTCGTACCGGCGCGGTGCGGACTGCGTTTGAGGATAGCGTCACAACCTACTACCGCAGTGGTATCGATGCCGTAAGTTGGCGTTACCTCCCAGGCTCGGGCGAGGCGATCTGGTACAGCGAGAGCAGCAACTGGGGCAATCTCTATCTCTACAACCTCAAGACCGGCAAGCTGGAGCACCCGATCACCACGGGTTCCGGTGACGTTACGGAGGTCGTGCGCGTCGATCCCAGGAAGAGGACGGTTTGGTTCAGGGCGGTCGGTCGTACGCCGGGCCTGAACCCGTATTATCAGCAGCTCTGGAAAGTCGACCTGGACGGTCGTAAGGCTACACTGCTGACACCGGGGGCGTGTGACCACGCCATCAGCATGTCGCCGCATGGCAAATACTTCGTCGACAGCTGCTCCACGCCGACGCAACCTCCGGTCGCCACGCTGCGCAATGCGCGCAACGGGCGCGCTCGGCTACGGGTAGCTACCGCCGACATCTCCCGCCTGAAGGCGGCCGGCTGGCAGCCACCGCAGCTGATCGTCGTCAAGGCGCGCGATCACCAGACGGATCTCTACGGCCTGCTCTTCAAGCCGACGGACTTCGACCCCAGCAAGCACTATCCGATCATCGACTACGTCTATCCCGGCCCGCAGATCGGCTCGGTATTCAGCTTCGATTTCGCGCCTGCGCACTACGATGACCAGTCCCTGGCCGAGCTTGGCTTCATCGTGGTCGCCGTCAACGGCATGGGCACGCCATACCGCTCCGCCAGTTTTCAACGGCTGTGGTACGGCAACATGGGCGACAACACCTTGCCGGACCAGGTGGCGGCGCTCAAGGAGCTCGGCGCCAAGTACCCCTGGATCGATCTCACCCGTATCGGTATGTGGGGCCATTCAGGCGGCGGCAACACCACGGCCGACGCCATGTTCCGCTACCCCGACTTCTTCAAGGTCGGGTGGGCCGAGAGCGGCAATCACGACAACCGCAATTACGAGAACCCGTGGGGCGAGATGTACCAGGGCCTGCTGATCAAGCAGAAGGACGGCAAAACCAACTACGACAATCAGGCCAACGAGGCTCTGGCGTCGCAGCTCCAGGGTCATCTGATGCTCACCTACGGCACGATGGATGACAACGTGCCGCCCGAGAACACTCAGCTCGTTGTGCAGGCGCTGATCAAGGCGAACAGGAGCTTCGACATGATTGCCATTCCCAATGCGCGCCACGCTTATCTTTACGCAACGCCGTATATCACGCGCCGGCGGTGGGACTACTTCGTGCGCTACCTCGCCGGCGATGTCCCGCCCGAGAATTACGCGCTGAAGCCCTGGCCCTGGAAATAAGGGAAGGCTACGATCCTCTTTGGAGCGAACAAGGACGTGAGCGACCCGAGGTGCGATGAGTCGTTCAGAGTCACAGAGCCACGTTGTTCGCATGCTGACGCGGGCCGACGTTCCACGCCTGCGTGAGTTGAACCGGTTATTCGGCGATGCATTTCGCGACGCGCAGACATACAGTTCGGAGCCTCCAAGCGATGACTATGTGCGAGGCTTGCTTGCCGATCCCCATACCATCGTGCTGGTGGCGGTCGTGGGCGCCGAAGTCGCCGGTGGGCTGGTCGCCTACGAGCTGCGCAAGTTCGAGCAGGAGCGCAGCGAGATCTACATCTACGATCTGGCCGTCGCCGAGCCCTTCCGCCGGCGCGGAATCGCCTCGGCGTTGCTCGAGCGTCTCTGCCGGACTGCCGCGGAACGAGGCGCCTCGTCGGTATACGTGCAGGCGGATTACGTCGACGCGCCGGCGATAGCGCTGTACGAGAAGTTCGGTGCGCGGGAAGAAGTGCTGCACTTTGAAATCAGGCCGTCTCCCGCCTCGTGACCGCCTTGCGCGTCAGATACAGGTAGCAGACGGCGCACGCGGCAATGCCGACCGACCAGAGCAGGTACAGCCGGGTGGTCGCGAGTAGGAGGATGTCGAAGATCAGAGCAAGGAGTGCCGCTCGCCTCGCCCAGGTGCCGGGCTCGAGCAGACGGAGGGCGGCCGCGGTTCCCAGGATGTAAACGATGACGAACGCGCCTGTGGTCATCAGCACCAGCGCCTCGACGTGCACATGCGCCACGGCCGTCGCGATCAGCACGATCAGCGTGAGTCCGGCTAGTGAGAGCAGGGCACGCCTCGGTATGCCGCCTGCCTCGCTCCCGTGGGCAAACCAATCCGGCAGCGCCCCGTCCCTGCCCAGTGCCGCCCCGAGTTTGGCGGCTCCCGCGAAATAGGCGTTCATCGTGCCCGCAGTCAGGAGCAGCGCGGCGACAGCGGCGAGCGTCTTGACCGGGCCACCTATGCCGACGGCAAGCAGGAGCGCGAGGGGCGCTGAAGTCGCTGCGGCGCCCATACCCAACACCAGGATGGTAGCGGCGGCGACGGCGAAGTAGAGGACCCCGATGACGATGACGGCCGCGGCGGCGGCCGTGGGCATGTCGTGCGCGGGCTGCCGAAACTCCGCGGCCAGGTAGGTGATCGCCTCCCACCCGGCGAAGCTCCATACCAGCAGCCCCGCGGCGGGGGCAACTGCGAGCCAGCCGTGCGGCGCGAACGGATGCAGATTGCGCAACTGCGCGTGCGGCAGCGAGGTGGACACGGCGAGCAGCAGAAATGCAATCAGGAGCGCTGCCACGAAGACCTGAACCTTGCCCGAAATGGTCACACCGAATGCGTTGACGAGGGTAATTCCCAACACGAGCGCAAAGGCGGTGAGCATGAGGGTCGAGGCGCCGCCTCCGATCGCAGCCTGGACGTAAGCTCCGGCAAACATGGCGGCGGCCGGCGCACCCACGGGCACGGCGAAGAGAAAACACCAGCCAACGATCGCCGCGGGATATGAGCCAAAGGCGAGCTTCACGCAGGTGGCTACGCCTCCCGCATCCGGATAGCGAGCCGCGAGCGCCGAGAATGTCGCGGCGAGAGGTATCGAGAGGAGAATGAGGGCCAGCCACGCCACCAGTGAGGCAGGTCCGGCGGTTTTCGCGGCCAGGGCCGGCAAGGCGATCACGCCGGTGCCGAGGACCGCGCCGATGTAAAGCGCCGTCCCCTGTAACCAAGTCAGGCCGCCGGCAGCCGATTTCATCCGGCTCCGCTGTCGCCTTCAATCAACGGGAAGCCTTCGTCCAGCCAACCGGTAACGCCGCCGATCATGATCTTGACCGCACGCCCCAACGCGCTGAGTCGCACGGCTGCCCGGGCCGCGCCGTTGCAATGTGGACCCGCGCAATACACGATGAACAGCGTCTGCGCCGGCCACGCGGCCATCCTCGTCGCGATGATCTTACCGTGGGGAAGATTGACCGCTCCTGGCAGGTGCCCCCTTTTGAAGTGCTCCGGACTGCGAACGTCGAGCAGCACGAACTCCGGGCGGTCCGAGGATAGGGCCTCATGTACATCCCAGCAGTCGGTCTCGAAGCCGAAGAGCCTCTGGAAATGCGTCAACGCATCGCTGCTCGGGGCCGCTGCAATCGAATTGACATTGTTTGGCACGAGTGACTCCCGGAGACTGCGGCTACAGCTTCGCGCGCACGGCAACAGGTGACAATCGGCAAGAATGCCATATATCATCGAAATCATGCCAAAGGCGCCTGGAGCTCGAAATCGGCTGGTTGCCGCGCTGTTGCTCGAGCGGGTCGCCACCTTTGAGCTCGGCATCGTGGTCGAGATATTCGGTCTGCAGAGACCGGAGATGGGGCCGGATTGGTACCGATTCGTCACGGTCGCGGAGGAGCAGAGGCCGCTGCACGCCACGGGCGGCCTGCACGTCTGCCCCGAAGCCGGGCTCGAAATGCTCGCCCAGGCCGGCACCATCATCATCCCCGGGTGGCGCACCGACGGAGGGCCGCCTGCACCCGCGGTGAGGCGGGCGCTATCGGCGGCACATGCTCGTGGGACGCGCCTGGTTTCGATCTGCTCCGGCGCTTTCCTGCTCGCCGCCTGTGGCTTGCTCGCGGGCCGCCAGGCCACCACGCACTGGCTCTATGCCGATCGGTTCAGGTCGCTCTATCCTGACGTCGAGCTCAAACCGGACGTTCTCTATGTCGACGAAGAGCAGATCCTGACGTCGGCCGGCTCCGCGGCCGGTGTGGATCTCATGCTGCACATCGTGCGCAAGGACTTCGGCGCCCGAGCAGCAAACGAGGTCGCGCGCCGGATGGTCACGGCGCCTCACCGTGAAGGAGGGCAGGCCCAGTTCATCGACCGTCCGGTTCCGAGACGGGCGGATGACCGGCTCGGCTCGCTGTTGGAAGCCGTCCGCCGCCGGCCTGCGGAGCGCTGGTCGATCGCTCGCATGGCGCGCCGGGCGGCCATGAGTCAGCGCACTTTCATCAGGCGCTTCAACGACTCCACCGGGATGGGCCCGGGGGAATGGGTGATCGCCACCCGCCTCGAGGTGGCGCGCTTTCTGCTCGAATCCACTTCGGCGAACCTGGATGAGATCTCCCGCAGATCGGGCTTCGGCAATGCCGCGGCTTTCCGGCACCATCTGCGGCGGCACGTTGGTCTGACTCCCACGGCCTATCGGGCTCAATTCGCTGTCTAGGGGCCCGCGCACTGCGTCGCCACACGTAACATGGCATCGAGACTGCGCTCGACGTCCGCCACGGTCGTTCTCGAGTTGCTCACGCTGATGCGCATCGCTGTGCGACCCTGCCACTGTGTGCCGCCACACCAGCACGTACCATCCTGCTGGATCGCCGCGATGACCGGCGTGTTCGCTCGGCATCGCCGAAGACCACCAACACCTGGTTGAGAACGACTTCATTGAGGACCTCGAAACCGGCGGATCGCAGACCTTGCGCAAATCGCCTGGCATGGCGGCAACAGCGCTCGATCAACTCCGCGAGACCATTACGGCCCAGGGACCGCAAAGTGGCGTAGACCGGAGCGGCGCGCGCACGGCGCGACTCTTCGGGGACGAACTCGTGCGGATCGCGCTCATTGCCGGAGCCGGCGATGTAGGCGGCCTGAAGAGATATCGCCGCACGATGCGCCTGCGAGTCGGCGAGCGCCGGCGATGCAGACGCCCATAGACCGAACGCTCCGTCCACGTGCAGCCACGCGTCGCGTTGTTCGGTCGCGTCGGCGATCGCCTGCAACGAGTCGAAAGCGCCCGTGTTGACGTTCCCGGCCTGAGCGCAGACGATGCATGGACCTTGGCTCGCCGCAGACGCGTCCCGCCGAGCCCCAGGAGGCGCAGCGCCATCACGATTGTGTAATGAGCCTCTTCACTGATGAGCACATCGATCGGCGGAGCCCCGAAGAGCCCGTCGGCCTCGACGTCCCATCCGGCACGCTGCAGCACACTATGCCGCGCCGCGGCTACGCGCCGCTCCGGTAGAGATTCGAGATACCCGATACTACGCTCGCGGACGTATTCGAGTAGCTCGCCGATGCTCACGATCGGCCCAGCTTCTGGGTATCTCCCGATCGAACGTCGAGAGTCATATTGTGGAAATCGAAAGTAACGATGCTCGTCGTGAAGAGGGCGTTCCCAACCGTCGCGTCAAATGGGTTCTCCGGCTCATGCACTCCCGGGGTCGGGAAATACACAACCGCGGGATGAGAAAGAAGGTGGCCGGCGAAACCTTCCGACTGAACGGAGGCCGCCAGCATGGTGACGCCGCCGTCGGTGAAGGGGAAGAGCTCGGGGCGCCCGTGCGCCGCGGCCCCGCTCAGTCCCAGTGGCCTGATGGCCGCGGTATAGATGAGCATCGAGCCGGTGTACCCGGTATCGATCTGCGCCCGCAGCCTCTTACCGTCGATGCTGAAGGGTCCGCCCACCACGATCGGCGGACCCCATTTGTGGAAATTGACTATCTCGAGCCGACCGCCGGCATTTTGCCGCCTTGGCGCTCCTGTCAGCGTTGCCGAGATGCGCAGGCGTCGCCGCGGATAGTCGATCTGCAGCACACGATCCTTGAACAGAAGATAGATCAGATTCCCCTGGAACGCGCCGCGCGTACCCATCGCGCGCGCGGATTGCGCCACGAAGTCCACGGATTGTGCGACTGGCCCCAAGGTCACGGTGTGCCGACCGGCGTCGAACAGATGCGGCACCGCCTTGCCGTCTTTGCCGATGTAGGGGCGAAGTTTCCAGCCGTGCGACCTGGCGGCCTCCGAGGTGATGAACTCGTGCGCATCGCCGGTATCCAGAATCAATGTCGCCGCCGCGCCGCCATCGAGTTGCGCCCGCACGCAGATCAGGCCCTGGCACATCTCGAACGGGATCTGCGCGATGAAGGTGGGTCCCGCGTACGCATACTGGGAGAGACCCGCCAGAAGGAGGGCTGCTGAATAGCGTAACTGCCGCATCGGAAACCTCGTTTCAGGCCGGTCAGAGTACGAGATTTCGAATGATAACCCAGGTTCCTTGCGGACTCCGACGCCAGACCGTGAGGTAAGGTCCCGAGCTTACCCGGCGCTTTCCATCCTTTTGCCTGAACATGAGCCAGCCGTGTCCCCATTCATATATCAACCCGCCGGATACGGTCACTCCTTCCTGCACCAGGCCGCCGCCGCTGACCCGTCCCAACTGAGCCATCTCATTGCGATAGAGCGCCGCAATCGCCGAGCGTCCGCGAATGGCCACTCCCTTCGATGTGATGAGGACTCCGTCCGCGGCGTACGCCGCTGCCACCGATGCAGCGTCACCTCGCTCCATTGCGGGCAGCCAACCCGCATTGGCGGTCTCGATCGCCTGCCGCGCGGAAGCGATGACGGTGATCGGATCCGCACTCGCCGCCGGCGTAGCCGCCGCGGGCATTGATGCCGCCGCGCCGCGCAGCGCCAACAGACAGGCCGGCAACACGACCGTCCAAACGGAGCAACTCTGGTTGCAAGCGGAGCTCATGGGCGCTTCGCGAGCACCATCCCAGGCGCCGCCTGCTTCCCGGCGGCGAGATGGCGGGCGCAGAATGCGACTATCAGGCCGAAGACGAACATCGCCAACAGGTCCTCGGCCGCTTTCGCCGGCCGGAGGCGTGCGATCACTTCGTGCAGGGTGACCGGCGCGGCCGAGAACGGCATGACGAGGAAATTCATCACCAGATAGATCACGACTCCGGCGAGCAGGCCACCGAGCCACCACTGGGCGCGCAGCCGCGGCATCGCCGCGGTGACGAACCAGTAGATGGCGGCGATGATCACTGACATCCCCCACTGCAGCACCACGCCGAGGTATGCCGCCGCCGCGCCGCCGGACAACGCGCTTTTTCCCAGAGCTCCAGTCGCGATGTAGTGGGCGATCAGCACCGGACTCACGTGGTTGATGAGCGCGGCGGCCTCTATGTCTATCGTGCCCGCCACCAGGCCGCCTATCAGTACTGCCCGAAGTCCCGCTGTTGCGTTGCTGCTCATGACCCGGCCCCTTCTGGAGATATGTCAGATCGGACGGCGATTGATTATAGGAGGGCTGCGCCACGGGCGCTCGCGTCGCGCGCAGCGCTCATCGCGTGGTCATGTCGCGCTGGCCGAAGTGGCCCACACCGTCGGGTCGTGTGTTGGCGGCCTCCGAGCGGACGATTCGACGGCACTCGTAAGGATCCAATTCCTGGTACCCGCCGGCGGCCGCCAACTGGCCCCACCAATCACCGCCAGGTCGTTTGCAGATCGATCCGCGTTGTGCTCAGATGATCAGCATGCGTGCCGCGCTCGGCGTCCTGTGCCTGCAGTGCGTGCTCCTCACGGGCACGACCCGGGCGAGCCCAGTGCAGGGAGTACCCATTGTTCGCCGCACGGCCGTGGTGCCCGCGGCGAAGCCGCCGGTGACGCCAGGCGACGCGCAGCCAGGCACCGTGCCGCAGCCGCTCTCGCCGCAGGATCTGCTGTTTGCCAGCCCGACCACCCTGGATCACATCGGGCGCGTGGTGGCTTCGGTCATGATCGACGGCAAAGGCCCGTATCGCTTCATCATCGACACCGGGGCCAATCATTCGACGATCTCGCCACAGCTCGCCACCGCCCTCGGACTGCGCCCTTCGCTGCAGTTGGCGATGCACGTCACGGGAGTCACGGGCAGCGAGGACGTCGCGACCGTCCCCATCGAGAAGCTGCAGGCGGGCGCCCTCGTGATCTCCGACTCCCGCTTCAGGTACTCGATGAGGCTGTAGGACATCATCGGCATCGGGCGCCCGTCTCCCAGGACCGAGGTGTTGCGCTCGGCGGAAGCCACGAATCCGAGCCCGCTGGCGAGAATGTTCAGCGCGGAGGCGAGAAAGATGATGTGATCCGGCGCCTCGATCGCGCCGAAACTGCGCTTGATGTGCTCGAGGGTGTGCTCACCGCTTGGAATCGCTTTCGTCCAGTACATCGTTGTCTCCCCGTTTTATTCGCGCAGAATCGCGTCGACCAGAGTGTGACGGCCGGCGAGGCTTGCCAGCCATTGCATTCCACGCCGGATCTCCGCTCCGTGCTCCCCGTCAGCGGACTCGAGCACCCTCCGCCGGAGCGCTGCATCGTAGGCGTGCTCCGGCGCCTTCGAGTAACTGCGCATCACCGGTCCCGCTATCAGCCTCTCGAGCTGGCTCGCGCTCGGTGCTGCGCCCAACGCATGCAGCAGCCGCTCGAGACTCTGTGCGGGCCGAGCTTGATCCCAGGCACTTGCCGGCGCTCATCCGCAAGGGTGATCTGTACATGGCGAGTTCCGATGCCCGCGCGGCAAGCTCTTTCTATCGCGCTGCCGTCAAGATTGCCGGTACGCTGCCGGCCTTGGGTCAGGAATGGCGCGCTGAGATCGAGCGCGTGAGTCGGCTCATCGAGAGCAACTCGCGTGTATTCGAGCGGCACCTTTTGGCCGCGCTCGACGGCCATGGCCTGCACGAGCGGGGTGGCCAGCGTTTCGCGCGTGCACTCGACATCATGCTCGGGCGGCGCCAGCTTTACCTGCAAGAGCCGCAGGTCTTCTATTTCCCCGAGCTGCCGCAGATCGAGTTCTATGAGCGGGAAGAGTTTCCCTGGGCAGCGGACCTCGAGCGGCAAACCGCAGTCATCCGCGCGGAGCTCGAGGCGGTGCTCGCCGCCGGCGAGCGCTTCGCGCCCTACATGCAGCGCAGCCC
>JBOIAB010000207.1:0-5241 GCA_050738635.1 Steroidobacteraceae bacterium | reverse complement strand
CGACGAGCTCGCCGAGTCCTTCAACACCATGGCCGACCGCATCGCACAGGCCGAGGCCGACCTGCGCGCCCATCAGGCGGAACTCGAGCGGCACGTCGCGGAGCGTACCCAACAGCTGCATCATCTGGCGCACCACGACCCGCTGACGCAACTGCCCAACCGTCGTCAGCTCGCGGGCCGGCTCGCCGGCGCGCTGGCGCGCGCCAGGCAGACCGGGCGGCGTGTGGCGCTGCTGTTCGTCGATATGGACAACTTCAAATCGCTGAACGACACGCTGGGTCACAACTTCGGCGATCGCGTGCTGCAGGGCATCGCCGAGCGGCTGCAGGCCGCGGCGGGACCCAACAGCCTGGTCGCAAGGCTCGGCGGCGACGAGTTCACGCTCCTCATCGAGGAGCTGCGCACCGTCGAGGAGGTCGAGCGGCGCGCCGCCGCCCTGGTCGCGACGCTGCAGCAGCCGCTCACGATCGAAGGCCGGTCCCTCGCGAGCACCGCCAGCGTCGGCGCGAGCCTCTTTCCGGACCATGCCGACGACCCGGAAGGTCTGCTGCGGGCCGCCGACGTGGCGCTGTTTCGCGCCAAGGAGCTCGGCCGCAATCGCTTTGCGCTCTACCGGGCCGCCCTCTATGACGCTGCCGCGCAGCGGTTCCGCCTGGAGCAGGCTCTTCGCCACGCCGTCGAGGCCGGCGAGCTGCTGCTCATGTTCCAACCGGAAGTCGCCCTCGGCAGCTGCGAGGTCACTGTGCTCGAGGCACTGCTGCGTTGGCGCAAACCCGGCGGCCGGATCGCCACGGCCACGGAATTCATCCACATCGCCGAGAAGAGCGGCCTCATCCACGAGCTGACCGGCTGGGTGCTGCGCTCCGCCACGACCACGGCAGCGGCCTGGCGCGCCGCCGGATGGCACGATGCGCGCGTGGCCATCAACGTCTCACCGCCGCAGTTCTTCGAGAGCGATTTCGTGAGTCACGTCGCGCGCGATCTCGAGAGCTCGGGCCTGCCCGCAAGCGCCCTGGAGCTCGAGCTCACCGAGACGGTGCTGCAGACGGGAAGCGCGACCATCGATGCGCTCAAGCGCCTGCGCGAGCTCGGCATCTCCATCGCGCTGGACGATTTCGGCATCGGCTACTCCTCCCTGACCTCGCTCGAACAGCTACCGATCAATCGCGTCAAGCTCGACCGCATGCTGGTGGAAGGGGTCGATTCCAACCCGCGCTCCGCCGCCATCGTGCGCTCGATCGTAACCCTCTGCCACGGACTAGGCCTGCAGGTCGTCGCCGAGGGCGTGGAGCGACCCACGCAGCTGGAGTTCCTGGCCCACTGCGGTCCCGTGGCGGTGCAGGGTTACCTTCTCGCCCGTCCCGTGGAAGCCGACGCCGCGCCGGCAGAAGCCAAAGCCGCAGCCGGCCGCGCCCGCACCCTCCTGGCCGCCGCCCCCGCCCCGCCCCTGGCCCTGTTCGCCAACCGCAAACGCCCACAACCCGCCTGACCGAACTCCCAACAGGGAGTCCCTACAGGGATGTATTCACGGCGTTCCGGCCGGGGATAACTTGGTGATGCGCTTCGCAGTTGCTGATTCAACATACGCATCCCGCGCCCGCACGCCCAAATCAGCCTGGTCCGTAAAAAACCCATCTATCCCCGCAGCCAGATATTCGCGTAATTCCCCTTCCAGATCCAACTCCGACGGCAGGAACGCCGTCTCGGCCCGAAACGTCCAAGGATGCACCCCCAGCCCGACCGCATGCGCATCCGCAATCAGCGACGTGGGTCGCGCCAACTTCCCGTCGGCACCTCGCGGAATGATCAGCGACTTCGCCGGCCCGATGCACGCCGCATAAGTGGCGATCTCCTCCAGGCCCGCGGGCGTCAGCAGATCCGCATAAGAACGCGGATCGCCGCTCCTGAGCAGATCATACGGCGCCCCCGCCGCCTCGATGAGCTGGACCAACGGCAACCGCGTGAGCCCACGCAACACCTTGAGGTTCCCCGTCTCGAACGACTGCAGAAACGCGCGTCCGCCAACGCCCCGGTAGCCGTAGCGTTCCAGCGTCGTCACCAGCCGCTCCTCCATCGCGAGCCCCAACGCCGCGAAATAACTCGGATGCTTGGTCTCCGGATATACACCGATCGGCTCCGGCGTCGGCAATCCCAACTCGAGCGCACGCACACGCCGCCGCTCCTCCACCCCGCGCGCCAGCGCCAGGATCTCCTCCAATGTTGGAATCTCCAGCGTGCCGTCGAGCCGCGTGTTGGCCGGTCGCAGCTCCGGGATCCGCTCCCGCGCCCGCAGCGTCTTCAGCTCCGCCAACAGAAAATCCTCCGTGAACCAACCGGTGACGCTCGCGCCATCGACGACCTTCGTCGTGCGCCGGTCGGCGAACTGCCGGCGATCGGCGACATCGGTCGTGCCGCCGATCTCGTTCTCGTGCCGGGCCACCATTATCCCGTCACGCGTCATGACGAGATCGGGCTCGATGTAGTCGGCGCCTTGCTCCATAGCGATGAAGTACGAAACCAGAGTATGCTCGGGCGCATACCCGCTCGCGCCGCGATGGGCTATGACGATTGGCTGCGACATTCGGGAATGGTAATTGCTAAACTCACCAAGTGCTGCTCACCGACCAAGACATCTATCTCTTTCGCGAAGGCACGCACGTCCGCGCCTACGAGAAGCTCGGGGCCCATGCGCTGCAGCATGGTCCCGATCGCGAGCAGGGCACTCACTTCGCCGTCTGGGCGCCGAACGCCGCCAGCGTGTCGGTCGTGGGCGATTTCAACGGTTGGAATCCCGCGACACATCCGCTGACGGGCCGCTCCGACTCCTCCGGAATCTGGGAGACCTTCATCCCCGGAGTGCAGGTGGGCTCGCTCTACAAGTATCACATAGTCTCGCGACACGCGGGCTACACGGTCGATAAGGCGGACCCGTTCGCCTTCTACTGCGAGAAGCCGCCGCGCACCGCCTCCGTGGTTTGGGACCTGTCGTACGAATGGGGCGATGAGCAATGGATGAGCGGCCGCGGCCGCTCCAACGCCCACGACGCCCCCTGGTCCATCTACGAGCTGCACCTCGGCTCCTGGCGGCGGGTTCCCGAGGAGCAGGGCCGCTCGCTGACTTATCGGGAGCTCGCCCACGCCGTCGGCGACTACGTGGTGGAGATGGGCTTCACGCACGTCGAGCTGCTCCCCATCCTGGAGCATCCCTTCTTCGGATCCTGGGGCTATCAGGTCACGGGTTATTTTGCTCCGACCTCCCGCTACGGCACGCCGCAGGACTTCATGTACTTCGTCGATCACCTGCACCGGCGCGGTATCGGAGTCATCCTCGATTGGGTGCCGTCGCATTTTCCGACCGACGAGCATGGGCTCGCCTTCTTCGACGGCACGCATCTCTACGAGCATGCCGATCCGCGCCAGGGATTCCATCCGGAATGGAACAGCTCGATCTTCAATTACGGCCGCGCCGAGGTGCGCAATTTCCTCGCCAGCAGCGCGCTCTTCTGGCTCGACACCTACCACCTCGATGCGCTGCGGGTGGACGCGGTCGCCTCCATGCTCTATCTCGACTACGGCCGGCGCGCCGGCGAGTGGATCCCGAACCGCTTCGGCGGCAACGAGAACCTGCAGGCGGTGGAGTTCCTCAAGCAGCTGAATCTCGCCGTCTACCGCGATCATCCCGACACGCAGACCATGGCGGAGGAATCCACCGCCTGGCCGATGGTCTCGCGGCCGACGTATCTCGGCGGCCTCGGGTTCGGGCTCAAATGGAACATGGGCTGGATGCACGATACGCTGAAGTACCTGCAGACCGACCCGGTATTCCGCAAGTACCAGCAAGATCAGCTGACCTTCAGCATCTGGTACGCCTTCAGCGAGAACTTCGTACTACCGCTCTCTCACGATGAGGTGGTGCACGGCAAGGGCTCGCTGATCGGCAAGATGCCGGGCGACGAGTGGCAGCAGTTTGCCTCTCTGCGGCTGCTCTACGGGTACATGTGGACCCATCCGGGCAAGAAGCTCCTCTTCATGGGCGGGGAGTTCGGTCAGAAGCGCGAGTGGCAGCACGATGAGAGCCTGGAATGGCACGTGCTGCAGTTTCCGCTGCACGAGGGGCTTCGCCGCTGGGTGCGCGACCTCAATCAGGTCTATCGGGGGACCCCGGCGCTCCATCGGCGCGACTTCACGCCGGACGGGTTCCAGTGGATCGACTGCAACAATGCCGATCAGAGCGTGATCATCTACCTGCGCAAGGGGCAGACGCCGGACGAGGTCGCCTTGATCGCGTGCAACTTCACGCCCATGCCGAGGGACAACTACCGCATCGGCGTGCCTCGCGGCGGCTGGTGGCACGAGCGCCTGAACAGCGATGCGACGGAGTACGGTGGCGGCGGCATCGGCAACTTCGGCGCGGTGGAAGCATCGCCCCTGCCTTCGCATGGTATGACCCACTCCCTGGCGCTGCGATTGCCTCCACTTTCCGCTCTCGTCCTGACACCCGACTGACCATCGCGGGCTGGGAGGCTGATGACCAAAGCGCGCGTCGTCATCGAGAGTTTGACTCCACAGGTGGACTGCGGCCGGTTCCCCGCGCGGCGCGTGTTGGGAGACAGCGTCGCCGTGGAGGCGGATGTCTTCGCCGACAGCCACGACTCAGTCGCGGCATCGCTGTTGTACCGGCACGAAAGCGAAGCGCAATGGCATGCGGTGCCGATGAGCTTCCTCGGCAACGACCGCTGGCAGGGGCGGTTCACCGTGCGGGCGCTCGGCCGGTATCTCTGCACCGTCGAAGCCTGGGTGGATCACCTCGAGAGCTGGCGTCGCGGGCTCGCGAAAAAGCACCAGGCCGGGCAGGACATCGAGGTCGAGCTGCAACAGGGCGCGGCGCTGGCCCTCGCGCACGCGGGCCGTATGGCCGAGCTCGATGCGCGCCGCCTGCAGGAGTGGGCCCACGCTCTCACCACTCGCACGCGCGACGGCGACGAGAGGGCGCTCCTCGCGCAGAGCGATGCCTTGCACGAGCTCGCCCGGCGCAGCCCGGATCCGGAGCTCATCCAGCATCACCAGCCGCCGTTGGGCGTCGACGTCGCCCGGGAGCGCGCGCGCTTCTCCAGCTGGTACGAGATGTTTCCGCGCTCCGCCGCATCCGTCCCCGGCGAGCACGGGACGCTGGCGGATGTCGAGGCGCTCCTACCCTACGTCGCCTCGATGGGCTTCGACGTGCTCTATCTGCCACCGATC
>JBOIAB010000206.1:0-2805 GCA_050738635.1 Steroidobacteraceae bacterium | reverse complement strand
CTTCGGCCGTGACTCGATCAGGCCCTTGGCCGCGAGGATGCGAATGGCTTCGCGATAGGCCGTGCGCGATACCTTCAGCCGCTCGCTCGCGTCGATCTCGCCATCCAGTACCCGGCCCGGCGCGATGCGCCCGGATACGATCCGCACCCCGATGTCGCGGGCGATGGTGCCGTGCAGCCGCAGCGCCCGGC
This sequence comes from Steroidobacteraceae bacterium, assembly GCA_050738635.1. Taxonomy (GTDB): domain Bacteria; phylum Pseudomonadota; class Gammaproteobacteria; order Steroidobacterales; family Steroidobacteraceae; genus 13-2-20CM-66-19. The sequence continues at coordinate 2,614 of JBOIAB010000206.1, read as the reverse complement.
CGCCGTCGAAGCTGCTCGAGGTTTTCCAAGCCCTCGCCGGCTTCGATCGCCGATCGCCCACTCGTATTTCGCTGCGCATGGCTCCTCGAATAACTAAGACAATACTACCACGCCACAGGTCGGGTCGGACGCTTGCATCGCATTGGATATTGTCTGAGAATATTAATACTCAGACAATAGGCGACGGCGCGACGTCGCCGAAGGGGAAGTCCATGCCCGTGCTTGCCGCTGACACCCACGCCCGGGCACTGGTTTTCGCGATCGCGGGTGCGCTCGCACTGGCTGCAATTCTTTCGGGGTGCGGTGGCGGTGGCGGCGGCTCAGGCGGCTCGGGCGCCGGTTCCTCCGGCACGCCTCCACCCGCTCCGGCCGGCATGGACAGCGGCTATCAGCTCAAGATCGTCAATGCGTCGACCGGCCAGACGCTGGACGTGGCCGGCGGGAGTCAGGCGGCGGGCGCCGCCATCGGCACGGCAGCGGACGACGGCTCGCAAGCGCAGCGCTGGCACGTCATGCCGATGGGATCGGGAGAGTACAACTTCGAGAACTTGCTGACTCACCAGGTCATCGGCATCAGCAACGCTTCGACCTTGGCTGGCGCCACGGCTGTGCAGTGGGCGGACAATGGGACGAACGATCACTTATGGTCTTTCTATCGGCTCGCCGATGGCAATTACGCCATCGAGAGCATCAACAGCGGTCTTTACCTGCAAAGCGACGCTTCGGGTGCAATTACTCAGGAGGCACGCGACCAATCCTCCAAGCTGCAGGAATGGGCGGTCACCGTCACCACGGATCCGGCCTATCCCGCGCCTATCGCCGTGACGGGCAGCGGCATCTATGTCCATGACCCGGACATGATCCAGGACACGACCGGTGTCTTCTGGCTTTACGGAACCCACAACACGTTGGCCAGCTCGCCCGACATGGCTACATTCTCGGCGGTAAGCGCGGGTGACATCTCGCCGGATTTCAGCTGGTGGGGCGGCGATAACACGACCGGGACGAACGGGCGAACCGACATCTGGGCGCCGAGCGTCCTGTACGCCAACGGCATGTACTATCAGTATTATGCAATCCCGATCTACAATCCGCCGTCGACAGTCGCTGCCAATCAGTCAGCGGCGGTAATCGCTCTGGCGACCAGCACCGCACCGAGCGGGCCGTGGACGGACGCGGGAAAGGTGGTCGCCTCCTGCGGTACGGCCTCCGGCTGCACGACAACCTTCAACGCCATTGATCCGGCGCCATACATCGACGCCGCGGGCAACTGGTGGCTCACGTTCGGCTCCTGGCACGACGGGATTCATGTGCTGCAGCTCGATCCGTCCACCGGATTGCCCCTGGCCTCGAATACGACCCTCTACAACATCGCCAACCGCGCCGCGGGTGAGGAAGGATCGTTCATCCTTCCCTATACGGTCGGCGGCACGCTGTACTACTACTATTTCGCCTCGATCAATGTCTGCTGCCAGGGCATCAACAGCACCTACCGCATCATTGTGGGTCGCTCGACCAGCCCGACGGGGCCGTTCTACGATCGCGGCGGTCTGGATCTCATGGACGGCGGCGGCACGATTCTGCTCAGCACCCACGGGACGATCTACGGACCTGGTGGCCAAAGCGTGCTGCTGGTTGGCTCACAGCCGGTGATGGTCTATCACTACTACGACGGTACGAATGACGGCACGCCGACGCTGGGCATGAACGATCTGCAGTTCGACTCCGACGGGTGGCCGTCCGTCCAGTGAGGAGGCCCGACGTCATCTGCGGCTCCGAATATCAAAATTGCTGTTGCGATCTGCGCCGACAGATCACAGGATGAAAATCGAGATCGGCCTCCGAGAAGCTCTGCCTCGTGTGGTTCTTGCGTCTGATCCGGAGTAAGCATTCGCGAAGCAGCACGCTGTCTTGTGGCCGCCTCCGCCCCAGTCGCCATGCGAGCACGTCTGAATCGAAATAGTTCCAGTACACCGCATCGCGTACGCGCGTGCCAACGCGGGTCTTTGGCGACACGAGACCTTTCGCGGCAAGAGTCTTCATGACTTCGCGCAAGACGGTGCGCGAGACGTGAAAGCGCTCCCTGAGCGCCGCCTCGGCGGGCATCAGGCCGTCGGGTGGATAGAGTCCCTGCAGCAGCTCGCTGCCAAGAACAGCGGCGATCTGATCATGGCTGGATTTCCCGCGCTCCGGTGAGAGCAAGCTGAAGCGGGAGACCGGGCAGGGGGTTATCACGCGCGCCACTGGATGACGGAGTAGGACCTCGGCGGCAGCTCGAGCCGCGTGCGCTGACCGCGAGTGGCGGGCTTCGGCAGCGAATCCGGCCGCACCCGGCGAGGGGCCTGGAAGCTGTTGACGGCTTTGAGGTCGTCTCCGGAGAGAACGACCGCGGAGCGCACGTCGCCCGGCGCCCGATCCTCCCAGAGGATCTCGATCTCGCGCGCCCCCTGCTGATCACGGTTGAGCAGGAAGAGCGACGTCTCGCCGGTCTGCGCCGACACTGTGCCGGCGGCGTCGATGTAGGGCACCGGGCGCATGTCCGATACGTCGTACGTCGGCGCATTCACCAGCAGATCGAGCACCGAACCGCGGGCGAATTCGAGCGCCCACCGGT
>JBOIAB010000205.1:0-16453 GCA_050738635.1 Steroidobacteraceae bacterium | reverse complement strand
CACCAGTTGCGCTGGTGTCGACGAAGCTGTCCGAGAGCACCGACGCCAACAGCTTGGTATCGCCGTGCAGCAGCTCCGCGGAGTACTGGCGCTCCCGGAGCAAGACCTGTGCGGCACTTGCGCCGTCGGCCGTCGCGACCGGAGCGGCCAGGCACTGCGTCCCGGACAACAGCACGACGACCATCGACAGGAATAAACCCAGCTGCGGCGACCCGCATGAGCCGCCAAAAAAGCGCTGAAAGCACTGACTCTGTCCGCCACTGGGCCCGAGCTCTGACACGTCAAATTCCCCGCGGCGCAATGTATTGACAGTGAGTACCCGAACTGGTACAGGTTGGTTCACCTGCGACGCGATGGTTTCCAGTCCCAGCTCGCGATGAGCTGGAATCGCGCGAATCGCCTGCGTCGTTTCGCCTACGGCGCCGCGGCGGCGCCGCGCATCAGCCATGTTTGAGAATCCAAGCTCGAGGGTTGTTTTCAAAACCGATCTTGGGGTAGAACCCGTTAGCGTTGGGGGCGGAAACCAAAACGATCATGCATTCCGGCATCAAGCGACGCCGCGTCTCACCGATTAGCTGCGTGCCGATGCCCTGCTTTTGGAAATCCGCATCAACGGCCAAATCTGCGAGGTAGGCCACATAGGTAAAATCTGTCAGCGCGCGCGAAATGCCGATCAGACGCGCACCGCTCCAAGCGGTGATGATGAGGTTCGAGTTCTTGAGCATCCCCTCGAAGATATCCGCCCGGTGTATGGGTCTGCGGTCCGCCAGAGTCGATCGCTTATAAAGGTCGATCGCCGCGGCCACGCTGATCGTTGCATCATCAAGATAATTGATCGTCATTCAGCACCTGATTCCCCCCTGCCTCATAAGCAAGTGGTCGCGATGTACACCACGTAAACGAAGTCAGGCTTGCTCATGATCTCGGCTCCTGGGCCGCGGCCGCGCCGGGTTGCTTTACCTGCTCTCGCGCCGTCGCTCTTCCCACAATTGGCGCTGCGCGTCCCAGTCGATCGGGCCGCTCTCGAAGCGCTGCTCGAGTTGCTTTGCGACCATCTGCCAGCCGGCCGGCATGTGGTTGTAGGCCCGATCCCAGTTCTCGCCGGTGCCCCAACCCAATTGAGTGATGGTTACCTCGGTGCGCTCCGCGCCCGCCGGGCGCAATTGCACGACGACCCAGGTTGGCGACCCTGCCAGCTCCGGAAACATGTCGCGCGGCAACGTCCACTGGAACGAGATCATCTCCTGCGGCACGTAGCTCAGCAACTTGCATCCCTTGGTGCTGAAGCGCTCGTCGCTGGGATCGAAGAAGACCTCGTACGCGCCGCCGATCTCGAGCTCGACGTTTGCCTTTGCCGCGAAGAACGCCTGCAAGCCCGCGGCGCTCGACCAAGCCTCCCAGACAGCGCTCGCGGGAGCATGCACGGTAAATTCCTGGCGCAAAGTCCGCTCGGCGTGTCGCGGCGCGCAGGGGCCGGCGTGTGCGCCAGCCGTGGACGCGTGTGTCGCATGCTGAGTTGTCATGGTCTCTCCTCGAGTGGTGATATAAATCGTTCGATTCCAACTGAGCTTTCAGATTGCGTAGCGCCTTCAGGCGCTGTCGCTCGAATTTCTCGATCCAGCGCGCGTAGATCTCCTGCAGCGGCACCGGATTCAGGTAGCGCAGCTTCTCGCTGCCCTGCCAGATCACTGCCACGAGGCTCGCCGCCTCGAGCATCGCCAGGTGCTGCGTTACCGCCTGGCGGGTCATATCCAGCCCGGAGCGCAGCTCGTTCAAGGGCCGCCCGTTATCCGCATGCAGCCGATCCAGAAGCTCCCTGCCGCTTGCATCGGCAAAGGCCTTGAATACTCTGTCGACCTCGTCCATGGGCGAGCCCCGTGCCAATGGCTCTCGCGCTATCGCACGTCCCGGAGCGTGACCGAGCTCGAGACGCCGCGTAAGTCCCCGAGCGGTGCACACCGGTTCAAGGCACATCGCTGGTATTGCGGTGTACGCGAAGTATATCTACCCCAACATCCGCGTCATTGGCGTGAAGCCGGAAGATGCGGCACGCCTGCACGAATCGCTGAAGGCGGGCCGGCGGGTGGGGGAGGAAACCTTCGCGCCCTGATCGTCGTGGTTTCGGGCTCCATCGACAGTCATTGCGGTTTGAACCCATGCGCGACTCGCCCGGCACTTACTCGTCCAAGGGCCGCACTGTCTGCGGGGAGTTCTCATGTCTCGGCGTTATTCGATCCTCCTGAAGGGCGCGTGCGGGATTCTTGCCGTTGCGTTGGCGAGCTGCGGTGGTGGCGGTATCGGTGGTGGAGGCAGCAGTGGTGGTGGCTATGGTGGCGGCGGATACATGCCCCCCCGCCGCCGGCGCCATCTGTGATGTTTGCGTCGCCCGGGCAGGGATCCAAAATCCATTTCGGCCAAGCGGTGAAGCTGGCGTGGACATCGACGAACGCCACGTCCTGCTCCGCCAGCACCTCCAGCGACATGGGCGGCAGCTTTTCTGGTGTCCAGCCAACCAGTGGAAGCGTGACCATCGCGCCAACCGGCACGGGCAACGTCACATACTCCCTGACGTGTACGGGGGCAGGCGGCATGTCAGCCGCGACGACTCCCGCGGTTACGGTGCTGAGCTCCATCCTCAGCACCTTGTCTCCGACCTCCATCACTACAATTGGGTCGACGAACGATCCTATCGAGCATGGCGGCAATCCCTATGGCATAGCCATTGCACCCTCGACCAGCGGGTTGTTCACCGCCGGCGATCTGATCGTTTGCAACTTCAATGATGGTGCAACCAATACCCAGGGTCTGGGCACGACCATCGTGGGGCTGCATCCTACGGCCGGCTCGGTGCCCTACCACGTCGCGCAATCCGCATCGCTGAAAGGATGCAATGCGCTCACGACGCTTGCGGACGGTACTATATCGGCGGCGGCCTACTCTGCAAATGCGAACCCATTGATCACGAGCCAGGGCGCTGAGAGCACGCCGTTCTCCGGGGACACCTTCGGAGCGCCGTGGGGAGAGGCCTACGTCGCTGCCGCGGGGCAGAACCCGGCGGCTCTTTATGTGTCGAATGCCAACGGCACAATCGATCGCATCTCTCTCAACGGTGATGCCCAGGCGGGCTTCATTCAGATCGTCTCGGGGTTCTGCGCGAGCGGACAGCCGGGCGCCATCTATGCCCCCGCGGGGCTCACCTATGATCCCTCGACCGACACTCTCTACGTCATCGACACCAGCTCCTTCAGCGTCGTTGCCCTTGCCAATGCCTCGGCCATCGGGGCGGCCGGCGTCACGGTCAGTGGGCAGTGCGCCTCGGTGTCCTCGCCGCCGACGCCACTGCCGACTTTCCGCGGGCCATCGGCCTCCTCTGCGCGTGTAATCGCCCACGGAGCGCCACTCTTTGCTCCATTGAGCGCAGCCCTGCTCTCCGACGGATACCTGATTGTCGAGAATAGGGATATCAACCTTCCGGCGGGCCAGATGCCGAACCTGGCCATTGAAGTCTCGCCGGTGCTGCCCAACGGCTTCGTGGGTGATCCCGTGCAGCTCGATACCAGCGGAACGCCGGGTGCGCTGTTTGGAATCGCCACAACCGCGGATTCCCAGGGGAACCAGATCATCTACTTCAACGACGACAACACGAACGCGGTGATGCAGATGACTGAGCCCCAGTAGGGGCCCACGTTATGGGAGCAGGATACCGACAATCCGCCCTGCATCAGGAACGCGGAACACTGGTGTTCCAATGCAGAGACCTGAGCCGCATTTGAGCTGTCCGTCATGGCGATCGGAGGGGTGAGGCATGGCCCAGCCATGACAACAGCGGTCGTGGGGTCGGAGCGGTTGCCGTATTTGGATTCGCGTCCGTGAATTGCAGAACCTTGAGACTTGCCGCGGTTTCCTATCGATCCGGTACCTGTCAAGTCATTGTCGACTACTTGATATATGGCCGGGACAAACAGAACCGGCCCGCGTCGCTCACGCAGTGACGTGATCCTTGGGACGACAACGCCGAGGTGATGGACTCGGTTCTCGACCAATGCGTGCGATTCGAGACCGAGATCGGCCGATTTTCCGCCCACGTAAAGGTGCAAGATGCGTCCCCATGCGATCTGCGAGGCTGGCCGCCTCGTGTTTATGGCCTGGCTGGCCGGCGGTCTGCCGGGCCTTCGATGCGGGCAGCGCGCCGGCGGTGACCTGCGATGATGCGTATCGGGGAGTGTCGCAGACCCGCAGCTGCCGGCCTCCCAGGCGGACGTGCACGTGCGTGACCGCGCGACATCCGATTGGGCCGCCGTTACTGGAGCGTGGGATCGAGTGGGGTTGGCGGCTATGGCAACCCCATCTTTCCGGCGAGCCCTGACGATTGCGATCAGCTCGGAATGAGCCGGAGCCTCGAGGCGCCTGTATCTAACTCTCGCCTGGACTGCGAGCGTTCTTCACCTCGAGCTCTACGACGGCGCATTGCGCGCCGAGCAGCCACGAACCAATCCGCTGACGCCATTTCGCTCCGTAGGAGAACACGCTGCGGGCTGACAAGGTATACAACCGAGTACCCGCTGCCTGCTCCGCGTCAGGACCGCCGCACTCTTCGGCTCACAACCGATCGGACGCCAGGTTTTCCAGCGTATAGGAACGCTCTTCGCCTTCGAACGTCTGTCCCGTCCTAGTAACCAGCCTGACGTGCCGCTCGACCAGGATTTCATCCGCGATGATAAGGCCCTCCCGGACGGAGGTGTAGCCACTCCAACGCGCTTCGCCTGGCACTATCTGCGCGTCGAGTTTCTTGCCAGTCTTCGTGATGATGGTAATTTCACTCCTGCGAGCGTCATCGGACGAGGCGCCGGTGCCGCTACCTTCTCGGGTAAGTGTGATCTCGTAGTTGGGCGGGTCGAGGCGCAGCACGCGAACACGCTCGTTTCCCGGCGGGCCGATTTCCCATGGCTTTGCAATGTTCGCGGCCCAGGTCGTGCCGACGTGAACCTCCTGCGGCGCGTTGCCCCAGAGATAGCGGTTGAAGACCGTACCGCTGGTCTGGTCGTTGACGGCGCATTGCTTGTTCCAGCAGTCGGTGATCCCGTCATCCAGGCGCTTATGAACCCCCTGCTGGATGGGTTGACCGTCATAACGTGCTTCAAAGCGAAACGTCAGCTCGTTACCACGGATCGCCGTGACGACTTCGTAGCCGGTACCGCTGATTCGGCCCACTACCTCCCGAAAACCGGGCCCGCGAATGGACACCGTCTTAGAGAACACCGACGAAAGCATTTCTCCGACAGTGAGATGGGGCGCGAGATAGACGCCACTCGGCTCCGCGATAGCAACGCTGGCGATGCAGGTCAATACGCAGGCAAGCAGACACAGAATCAGTGATCTCATGGTGATTGTCTTCATGGTGACGAGTCGGGGTGGCTGGCTGACCGCCGTATTCGTGTCAGTACCATATGACGCAGGAGCAGTTCGCCTGCCCTTCCACGATGCGACGACCCGACGGCCTCGATGAGATGAATGCGCCGGGACCAGCTGTCATGCCGCACGGGTGTCGGGACGCAGAAATGCACGAGCCTGCGTGTCACAGTCAGGCGGTACCCAAGGCCCGACGATAGCTTTGAACTCCCACTGCCCTTGAATGAATTGCCATCGCCAAGTCCTGCCTTTCGATGATCCGCAGCGATTGTGCGACGAATACGCCGCAGCTGCCTCACGTTATGTACCATACTCCCCTCGGTGTTACGCGCCGCTGTGGAGCTGCCAATGTCCAGGTCCTTTCGCGTGCTCCGAGCGCTCGCCGCCGCACTCATTTTGTCGCCGATGGCGCACGCTCAATCCGGCGAGCGGCCACAGGTCATGGTGGTTGGGCTCGCGCATCTCGTGGCGAAGGCCGATTTGCACAACTCCACCTGGGGCAGCTCGGTCTTCTCGCCCGGCATGCAGAAACAGATCGCTCGCATCACGCAGGCGCTTGCCCGATTCAAGCCAACCAAGGTCATGATCGAGGCACGAGCCGACAAGCCCGAATACGTTCAGAGGTACGAGGCTTACCGCCATGGAAGGTACCGGCTGGGACCCAACGAAGACGACCAGTTAGGCTATCGCCTTGCCGGATTGCTGCAGCTGCCGACGATTTATCCCATCGACAACACAGGAAATTTCCCGTTCGACTACGACGCCGTAAAGGCTTCGGCCGCAAGGAACGGTCAGACTTCCATCCTTGCGCTTGCCAACGCCGGGTTCGAGGAGGTGGTGGGGCGGGAGAACGGGTTCGAGCGCGCCAACGACATCACCGGCGCACTGCGCTATCTCAATGCGAAGGTGTTTGTCAAGGCCAACGACGCCTGGTACCTGTATATGGATCTGATCGGCAACGGGTCGGGCGATGATTCCGGCCACTCGCTCACGAGTTACTGGTACGCCCGGAATCTTCAGATCTTCGCAAACATCGCGCGAAATCTCCGTCCCGGCGATCGCGCCGTGGTGTTCATCGGCGCCGGGCACGCGGCGATGCTGCGCCCGATGATAGACCACGCTCCGTTCCTCAGCAATGTCGATCCGGAGCGCTATCTACCCTGAACTTGATCCCTCGCTCGGGCGCAACTCGGATCAGCGGAACGTCGGCTTTGACGGGCGCGTGGTACCCGCGCTGTACCTCGGGGCGATAAACCGTATCGAAGCGCAGATCTTCGCCCTTCAGATGATCGACGGCGCTTCCCTTTCCCGATCCACGAGCCGAGCGACGCGAGGTATGCGACGAACCGAGTATCGCGAGAGATGAAGCGTGGGTAAGTTGCGGAAGTACTTGGGTACAAACACAACAAATCTATGGGTTCGCCTACCGCATTTTTCGCTGCCTGCCTCCTGCTCTGCTGCCTGTCCGCACCCCAAGCGAAGGCGGCGCCATGCGGTATGGCGGGTGAGCGAGCGGCCGCGAGCCAATGGTTCCGCCGACTCAACGAAGCATGGGAAGACCGCGATGCGGCGGCTGCAACTGCCCTGTTCAGCAGGAGCGCGAAGTATTGGGACGACCCTTTCGGCGCACCGCAACGGGGTTTGAAGAAGATACGTGCATACTGGGATGATGTGTCGGCCGGACAGCGGGATGTGCACACGAGTTACGAGATCCTGAGCTCGTGCGGCGGCAAGAGTCTTGTGCACTGGACTGCCCGGTTCACACGTGTTCCTTCAGGACAGAAGGTCCGGCTGGATGGCATTGCCGAGATTGTCCTAGACCGGCATGGGAAAGCACTGTCCTTCCGGGAATGGTGGAACCGGGACCAGAGCTGAACGCCTCGTCGTCAGCCACATGGGAGATCCTAATGCCCAAACGCAAATGGCTTCCGCGGCGGACGGCATTCATTTTTGCCATCGCCGCCTCGACAACGGCTTTTGCCTTACCGCCTGGTCCCAAGGACCACGGGAGCGCTACCCAGGTCTCGCTGCGCGAACGTCAATACTCCGGGCGCTGCTGCATGGCGATGGTAAGGGTGCTCGCGGGGGTGCTGGCGGATACCTTCGTCGACACGGTGCAACCGGTGTGTTGCGCGATAAGCCGAAACTCCTGCGCACTCGCGCACCAGCCGCCACTCGCGCCACCGACGTCTTGATTGACCGCGCCTGCAGCCGGTTCGGGTGGGCGCGCGTTCCAGCAGAATAGGCTCATCGTTCGATCGGGTGCGGTCGGGCACGCGCGATCATTCAAATTGCGATCGGCAGGAGATCCCGTCATGATGTCGACACGACAAATCGCCACACGCCTTGCTGACCTGGTCGGTAAGGGGAAATTCGATGTCGCACAACGAGAGCTTTTCGCTGAGGATGCCGTCAGCATCGAGGCGCAGGCCTCGGAACAATTTGCGCTGGAAACCAGGGGATTGCCCGCAATTCTCGACAAGGGTCATCAGTGGCGGGCGATGGTCGAGAACGTGCATTCCTGCGCCACTTCCGCGCCTCTGGTGGCGGGAGCGCTATCGCCATGACGCTAGCAATGGACTTGACCATGAAAGGGAGTGGGCGCATGCAACTTGCAGAGATCTGCGTTTACAGGGTTAGGAACGGCAAGATCGTCTCGGAGCAGTTCTTCATGTAGGAGTCGCCACCCGGCGAGTGAAGATGCTCTCGCCCGCCGCGGTTGTGCTCACGACTCGATGAATGTTCCCGCAGCTGCCGCGAAGGGCGTCGCGAGCATCGCTGCGCTATCCTCTAGAGCTTGCATCCCAAGCGGGGCCCGCCAGCTTGATCAGCAGAGGCTTGAGCTTGCGGCGCGCCTGAAACATCCGGGTTTTGACGGTATTGACCGGGCATTGCACGATGCATGCGATCTCCTCGCACGAGTGACCTACGTGATACGCGAGCTCGATGACGATCCGCTGCTCGCGCGGCAGTCGCTGCAGCGCCACGTCGAGCCATTCGCGGATCTCCGCCTGCTGCGCGGGCGCCTCGCTCCCGACCTCCGCCTCGATGTCGATATCCGCGGGCGGGGGACCCGCATGACGCAAAGCCTTGAGACCCCGCCCATAGGCGATGCCGAAGATCCACGTGGACACGCGCGAGGCACCGCGAAAGTCGCCGGTGGTAGAGGAGGTAGAGCTCACTGATGGCGGTATCGTCGCGCGGTGCAATTCGCGCGAGAAGGCTACAGTCATGCTCGTTGTTGGCGGCATTCTCCGCCGACATCATCGCGTTCTCCGGGTGCTGCGCGAAATGGGGGAGATCCTATTTAGCGACGCGCAGCGACTTAACTGCTTCGAGCATCTTCTCGACGTGTAGATCAGGATTATTGTCGGTGTAGCTCGCAACGATCCTGCCATTCGGTGCAATGACGTAGGAGGTACGGTCGGAGAATGCCGGATTGCCTCGATTCTTGGCGTCGTAGCTCGCTGCGATCCTGGCGTTCGGGTCCGCAGCCACCAGGAACTTGTTGCGGCACTCCAGCGCCGAGAATTCGGCTATGCGGTTGATGTTGCCCGCTGTGATCCCCACCACGGTTGCGTTTTGCCGCTTGAACGCGGCGGTCGCCTCGGCGAAATCGTGCGCCTCGAGGGTGCAACCCTTGGTGAAGGCGGCACGTGGCGCGCCCAGATGCATCGAAGACAACGTGGAGTCCAGCATGTACTCTTTTCGAGCAAGCCTTTCCTTGAGCATCCGTACGGGTATGCGCACGCTGACTGTGGTTGCAGCAACCTCGGTACTTCTGGCTTGCAGCCGGACTGCGATGGTCGGATCGAGTGCAACCGTCAGAAGCGCCGTCGAGCCCGTCATCGCAAACATCCTCGCTGCCTGGAATCGCGCCGATGCACATCGATCGCCGCCCAGTACAAGTCGAAAAGCCATTTCGTCAGTCCCGATGGCCTGCATGCCAGGGGCAGGCGGGAGATCGAGACCTTCTATCAAGGCGCGTTCTCTCGGGGCTACGCAGGCAGCCGCGCAACGGCCGTGGTGAGCCATGTGCGGCAGCAAGCTCCCGACCCGTCGCGATAGGCTTCCGCGTGCATCCCCGCGACGGCTGCCGCTAGACCTCCCACTCCGCCCTGCACGAAGACATGCGTAGGACTGGAATACTGCTCGAGCTGCCGAATGACCTCGAGCATCATGACGGTAACCTTGAATGACGTGACCGGTCGTCGGATCGAGCCCGGCGGGCGGTTCTACAGGGCGGCATTCAGCAGCGCCGCAATGTCATCCTCACCATGTGTGCGCGGTCGGCCGGGTTTGAGCTGATCGGCAGCCCCGCCAGGCGCTGCTCCCGAAAGCGCTTGCGCCAATTGGTGATCGCCGGCGGCGCCACTTTCAGCCGACGAGCCGCAGCTCGGATCGACACGCCTCTCTCTCAGTCATTAATATCATGTTCGCGCGACACCAGCCCGTGAGGCCGTGATATCCTCCAAATCGATGCGCTCTTGCGGCATCAGTTGCAACGATGGGACACCACACTAGTGTTTGGCCGACTCGGCCAGCAGCTGCCGCAGATACTGCTCGTAGTCCGCGGCGTGCGTGTGCGTGCCATGACCAAAGGTCTTCATCGACGCCGGGATCAGAATGTATCGCCCGTGCGGTACCCGACGGACCAGCCGCTGCGCGATGTCGCTCAGCTCAGGCGGGTTGATGAAATCATCGCCTGAGTTGATCCAGATGAGGGGCGCAGTGATGGTGCCCAGGCGCGGCTCCGGGTTGTAGTCGCGCGACGCATCGAGCTGGTAGATGAGATCGTCGGCGTCGAGGTGCGCGACGATCAGGGGCACTCGCTGATTGAAGTAAGCCTCGGTCTGCTTGCGCGTGGGCAGGTCCTGCTGCATGTGCTGCGGCGCCGAGCCGGCGATGATGAACCAGTTCGCGGCACTGCGCAGGCCTTCGATCGGCTCGTGCGTATAGTTGCCGTTGTCCCAGTTGGGATCATCGCGGATGCCCTGAATGGCCATGTAGCGCCAGATGCGGTTGCGGCCGGCGATCTCCATGGGCATGCATGCCAGCGGCATCAGCGCGTCGACGAACTTGGGATACATCTCGCCCCAGACGAAGGACTGCATGCAGCCCATCGACGTGCCGAGCACCAGGCGCAGATGATCGACGTGCAGGCCTTCGAGAAGCACCTGATGCGACGCCCGCACCATGTCATCGTACGTGTAGCGGGGAAATTTCATCCGCAGGCCATCGGAAGGCTTGCTCGACTCGCCGTGCCCGATCAGATCCGGGAGGATGATGAAGTACCGCTTGATGTCCAGCGGCTGCCCGGGCCCGAAGAGCACGTCCGAAAACACCGGGTTGAGCAGTGAATGCGCATCGCCGCCGGTGCCGTGAATCAACAGGACGGCGTTGATCGTGTGCCCGGCGGCGTCCTGCCGGGGTTGACCCAGTGTTACGTAATGAAGGCGAAGATCCGCGAGCATCTGGCCGGTACCGAAGCGGAAGTTGTGGATGTGATAGACGCCGTTGCGAATCGGCCAATGCGTCGGCTGATAGTCGGGCTTCGGAGCCTGCGCCGCGGCGAGGCCGATCGAGGCGACGAAGAGCGCGGCAAAGCGCAGCAGCATGGAGTTCTCCCGGATCGTCTAGGGCCAGAACCCGATGATACTACGGTGCCAGATGGCGCCGGTCAGCGGTCACGAACCGCCTCGACCCGCCCACAGGCTCGACTCGTCGTATCCTCCAGTCAACGCATGACGGATCCACCGGCAATATCGAGCACCGTGCCGGTGATCCACGAGGATTGCTCGCAGGCCAGGAAGAGCGCCGCGCTCGCCACATCGAGCGGCGTTCCGAGGCGCGGCACGGGGTGCGAAGCGGCCAGCTTCTCCTGTTGCGCTTGCGGGATGCGCTGCGCATTTCGCTCGGTGAGAATCGTTCCCGGCGCGATGCAGTTCGCGCGGATGCCGAACGGCCCGGCCTGGAGCGCCAGGATCTGCGTCAGCAGTTGGATACCGGCCTTCGCAGCCGCGTACGGCGCCGGAGAATGCCCGCTCGGCTGCCGGGCGGCAGCCGACGAGAGCGTGATGATGGAGCCGGTCCGGCGCGACTTCATGCCCGGCAGAAAGCTCTTCACCGTCAGAAACGTGGCAGTCAGGTTGGCATCGAGCGTCGCCTGCCACGCCGCCGGGTCGATGTCCTCGAGAGCGCCCGGCGGCGCAAACCTGTTGCCGCCCCCATTGGTCACCAGCACCTCGACGGGCCCGAGGCGCTCCTCGATCGCGAGCCGCATCGCCTCGATGGCCTCGAACTGCGTCAGGTCCGCGAGGAAAGGCAGCGCATGGCCTCCAGCCCCGTCTATGTCGGCGCGCACGGATTCCGCGGCCGCGGCATCTCTTCCGTGCACGGCGACCCTGGCGCCGGCCGCGGCGAACGCACGCGCAATCGCGGCACCGATTCCGCGTGAGCTGCCTGTAACCAGCGCGACCTTGTTCTCGAGCGGCCTCACGCGCTCGCCGGAATGCCGGCGGCATCGGTCGGGCGCCGCCCCAGGCGCCGGGCGAGAGCATGGCCGAGTCCCAGGGCGATGAGGCCGACCAGCAGATGGAGCACCTGGATCACCCAGTGATCGGATCCCGGCAGCAGGCGCAACTGCGCCGCGCCGAGGGCCGGAACGACCAGGCTCCAGATGAGGACGATGAGGGCGAGCATACGAGTTCCGCTGCCGGCGAAGCCCACGGCGGCGAGAACCCACATACAGATGACGAACAGGCCACCGAGCATCATGTGAGTCTGCAGCAGCGACAGCGCATGCCCGGTCCAGAAGAGGATTCCGAGCACCACGAGAGCGATGCCAGAGAGACTGAGGAGCACGCGCGCTATGCGAACGATGTACTTCACGGAGGCCTCGCACCGGGCTGGCGGCAGCCGAGAGTTCGGCTGCATCGGCGCCCGTTTGTTCTACTGAATGCATAGTATATCGAAACCGCGTGCGCGCGGCCGGCGCCGCATTTTCCGCCGGGCGATGCGTTAGAATTCAGCGATGCGATCGCGAGCAGAACGCACCTCCCCCCGGCGCAGGAAGATTTCGGCCGCGATCACCCGGGGATATGACCGCTTCCTGCGTATTGCGCTCGCGATGCCGGGGGCCGAAGCCGCTATTTCCTATGGAACTCCGGCGATCAAGGTGCGCGGCAAGCTGCTGTCCCGTTGGCGCACGGAGGCCGAGGGAGCTCTTGCCATCCGGTGCGATTTCCTCGATCGGCAGATCCTCCTCCTGGCGCAGCCCGACGTCTTCTTCCTGACCGACCACTATCGCGACTATCCGATGATCCTCATGCGCATCGACAAGGCCTCGCGCGCTGTGATGACGGATGCCGTAGAGCGCGCGTGGCGGCTGGTCGCGCCGGCAAAGCTCGTGCGCTTGCGCACCGGGACGCCGCCGCCTGGCGCCGCATGAGTGCTCTGCAGAATGAGCGCCTGACCATCGACGTCGGTGCCAACCACCGCGTGTCCGCGCTGTTCGACCTGCCAAGCACACCCCGAGCGGTCTTCGTCCTGGCGCACGGGGCCGGGGCCGGCATGGAACATCCATCGATGCAAACCGTTGCCACGGGCCTCGCCCGGCGCGGTGTTGCCAGCCTGCGTTATCAATTCCCTTACATGGAGCTGAAGAGCCGGCGGCCCGATCCCCCGGCGCTGTGCCATACGACGGTTCGCGCCGCAGTCGCCGCAGCCGCACGGCTGGCGCCGGATCTGCCACTGATCGCCGGCGGTCGATCGTTCGGCGGCCGCATGACATCGCAGGCGCAGGCAGAGACGCCGCTGGCACGGGTCATTGGGCTCGCTTTCCTGGCGTTCCCGTTACATCCCGCCGGCCGACCCGGCACGGAGCGCGCCGTACACCTGCAGCAGATCGACCTGCCGCTGCTCTTCGTTCAAGGAACACGTGACGGGCTCGCCGATCTCGGGTTGCTCAAACCGGTCGTCGAATCCCTGGGTGCGCGCGCGACCCTGCACCTGCTGCAGGACGCGGATCATTCGTTCCGCGTTCCGGCTCGAACCGGGCGTAGCAATTCCGACATCCAGGAAGCCGCGCTGGACGCTCTATGCAGGTGGCTGGATTCTCTTACAATGGCTTGCTCACACCACGGTTGAGAACAATGCGAAGCATAGAAATGCCTCATCGATTCCTCTTGCCCGCCGCGGCCACGGCAGTTTTCCTGCTGCTGGCGGCGCCGCAAGCCGCACGCGGCCAAAGTGCCGCTGCAGGTACGGCATCGAGCACGACTCCAGCATGTGCGAACGATGCCGGGCTCAGACTTCCCGCCGGCTTCTGTGCGAGTATTTTTGCTGACGATCTCGGCCACGTTCGTCACATGGTGGCGGCGCCGGATGGCGTACTGTACGTCAACACCTGGAGCGGGCGCTACTATGGCAATTCGCCGCCGCTGCCCGGTGGTTTCCTGGTCGCATTGCAGGACACGACCGGTCAGGGCAAAGCCAATGTCATCCGTCGATTTGGCGCAACACCGGCAAGCGGCGGACACGGCGGCACCGGGATCGCGCTATACAACGGCTATCTCTACGCTGAACTCAACGACCGCATCGTGCGTTACCGGATTTCGCCGGGATCGATTGTCCCCAGCGGACCGGCGCAGACCGTCGTCTCCGGGTTGCCGCTCACAGGTGATCATCCAATGCACCCGTTTGCGATCGATGCTGACGGCTGGATGTATGTCGACTCCGCCAGCCCGAGCAACGCCTGCCAGAAACGGAACCGGATTCTCGAATCCCCCGGCGTCAACCCCTGCCGGGAGCTGCTGACGCGCGCCGGCATCTGGCGCTACAGCGCCAGGAAGCTGAACCAGAGATTCTCGCCCGCGGCCCGCTATGCGACCGGCATCCGCAATGCGGACGGCATCGCGATCGATGCCACGGGCCACAACGTTTACTCGACCCAGCAGGGCCGGGATCAGCTGGGGCAGAACTGGCCGAAACTCTTCACGCCGGAGCAGAGCGCCTACCTGCCCGCCGAGGAGGTCATGCACGTCGTGCGCGGCGGCGACTACGGCTGGCCCTATTGCTACTACGACGGTGTGCAGCAAAAGCTGATGCTCGCACCCGAATACGGCGGCGACGGCAAGCAGGTTGGCCGCTGCGCGCACATGCTCGATCCGGTCGCCGCGTTTCCCGGCCACTGGGCACCCAACGATCTGTCCTTCTACGACGGCAAGCAGTTCCCCGCGCGCTACCAGGGTGGCCTGTTCGTCGCCTTCCATGGCTCATGGAATCGCGCGCCGTTTCCGCAGCAGGGTTATGACGTCGTGTTCCAACCGCTCGCGCACGACAAGGCAGCCGGCAGTTGCGAGATCTTCGCGGAGGGATTCGCGGGAGGAAACTATGACCCGGGCGCGGCAGCCCACCGTCCCGCAGGGCTGGCAGTCGGACCGCATGGAGCGCTTTACGTATCGGACGACGTACACGGCCGTATCTACAAGATCGTATACAGGGGCGGTGCGGGCGCCGGAGAAGACGCCTCGGCAGTAGTCGAATGCCCGAACGTGACCACCCTTGGCGGCAAGCCAGGGTCCGCCAACCCGTTGCCGCCTGAAGGCATCCATCCGCACGCGGCAGGCGCGGCAAGCCTACCCGTGCCGGCGGGCGCCACTCAGGAAACGGTCGAGCTCGGCGACCGCATCTTTCACGGTGAGGCAGCTTCGGGCACCTGCGCCGGCTGTCACGGCGCGGCCGCCACCGGCACGCCGCTCGGCCCCAATCTCACTGCCGGCAAATGGCTGTGGAGTGACGGCAGCCTGAGCGGTATCGAGCGGACCATCCTTCACGGCGTCCCCAGCCCGAAGGAATATCGCAGCCCGATGCCTCCCATGGGCGGTGCGCAGCTCAGCCGCTCGCAGGTCGCAGCGGTGGCGGCCTACGTCTGGGCGGTCGGCCACGCGGCTCGTTGAGCGCGAAGACCTACCGCCATCCATGGAGGTCGCCGGCGCTGCCCAGGCGCGGCGCGGGCCGTGACGGGTTGCTCTGCGAGCGTGAAAAGCGGATCGGAGTGGCGAGGCCGGGAAGCCACCCGCCGCGGTAGCCTTCCGCGGGACAGGCGAGCACCATCCCGCGTTCGCGGGTGTTGGGGTCGCCGAGCGCCTCCGCCACGGTATTGATCGGACCCGCCGGCACTCCGGCGGCCTCGAGTCGCGTAAGCGCAGCCTCACGTGTCAGCGCGGCGAGGGGCGGCGCGAGCGTCTGCTCCAGGACGGCGCGATTGCGAACCCGGGCGCCGTTGCTGGCAAACCGCGGGTCCGCCGCGAGAGCCGGGCACTCCAGAGCCGCGCACAGGCAGCGAAACTGAGCATCGTTGCCCACCGCGACGACGATGAAGCCATCGGCGGCACGGAACTCCTGATAGGGCGCGATGTTGGGATGAGAATTGCCCATCCGCGTCGGCAGCAGATTGCCGGTCAGGCAGTTCATGGCCTGGTTGGCGAGAATGCCGATGGTCGAATCGAGCAGCGCCACATCGACGTGTTGGCCACGCCCGGACTGCGCCCGCTCCGCCAGCGCCGCCTGAATGCCGATCAGGCCATATAGGCCGGTGATGATGTCGGCAACGGCAACACCAACCTTCTGCGGCGGCCGCCCCGGCTCTCCGGTCACGTCCATCAAGCCGCTCATGGCCTGGGCCACGAAATCGTAGCCGGGCCGATCGGCATAGCGTCCCGTCTGCCCAAAGCCGCTGATCGAGCAATACACCAGCGACGGATTGAGCCGCGCCAGGCTGGCATAGTCGAGACCGTACTTCGCCAGGCCGCCCACCTTGAAGTTCTCGATGAGCACATCGGCCTCGCGCGCCAGCCGCACCACCCGCTCCCGGTCCGCCGCCTGGCGGAAATTCAGCACCAGCGACTCCTTGCCGCGGTTGCAGGAGTGAAAGTAGGCCGCGTCCGCCGCCGAGCCATCGGCGTTCGCGAGGAAGGGCGGTCCCCAGCGGCGCGTCTCGTCTCCTTCCGGGGACTCGACCTTGATGACCTCGGCGCCGAGG
>JBOIAB010000204.1:0-1966 GCA_050738635.1 Steroidobacteraceae bacterium | reverse complement strand
GAAGGTCATCGATGTCGAGGATGCGCAGCAGTTCGTTGGGTACGAATCTCGATTGCACGTCCATGAGGGACTGTCGGTGCTCATCGGCGGCCCTTAATCGCGCCTCGAGCTGGAAGTTCCACAGGGGCGCGGCAGCCTGGGCGCACAGGAAGGTGACCGCCTCCTCGTGGTCGGCGCCGAAGTTCCTGCCGGACCCATCCTGCTCGGCGTAAATCACTCCAATTATCTTGTCTTGCACCATTAACGGAACAACGAGGATGGACGGCGTTACTGCCTTATGGCCGGCGGCGACGATGACTGGAGAGCCACCGTCCATCACGCGGCGCACGATATTCCTGTCGTAGGACACCTCGGTCCCTGGGCCGTCCACAATCGAAATGTCGCCGTGATCATGGATGGCCTGGACCGACAGACTCTCCGCTTCGCCGGTCAGGAGCAGGACGCGGCCCGCACTGGTCGTGTCCGCGACCGAGCCCAAAATGATGTTGGCCAAGGCGTCCGGGGTCCGCGCCCCCGACAGCGCGCGCAGGAGCTGATGCGCGCCGACCGGGTCGATCCCCGCCGAACTCGTCGTAAGATCGCGTCTGAGTAGCCAGGGGTGCTCCCGCGCGAGCCAGTCCGTGTGCACCGCCAGACCCATCTTCAGCCAGCGCTGGTACGCCGACCGCAGCATGTGTTCGCGAAGCGTCGTCCGCCCGGTGTCGGCGTAGAGGGCCGCGGCCTCCTCGTGGGCGAGCGCGCTGATCATGGGGAGCTGGCTTTCCTCGGCGAGCTCGATCGCTTGGTGAAGGTAGCGCTCCGCCTTAGCGTGTTGCCCGCGCGCTCGCGCCCACGACCCCTGGAGCAGTGCGTACGATGCCGCGTAGTTTTCCGGTGCGTCCGCCGCCCACTTGCGATGCAAGTTCAGTGCCTGGCGCACGAAGCGGGCGGTCGCGCGGTCCCGCGGCGCGTGATGCAGCATGCTCAGCGCGCCGATCAGGTAGATGAGTTGAATGACCGCGGTGCCGGCCATACCGCCGACATGCTCGATGGCCTCCGGCGTAGCGGCGACCGCGCCGGCGTAGTCGCCGCACCAGAAGTGCAGGGCCTGCTGCCTGGCCGCTGCTGCGCCCAGGGCCACCTCGTCGCCCTCACGCCGAGCCGCCGGCAGCACGTCTCGCTCGTCGTAACCGCTCTCGCCGGCGACGAGGAACGGATCGGCGCTGCGGCCCATCAGATTGAGGCAATACTGATGCGTACCTTGGCAAAGCGCGGCGGGCACGGGCTGCGAACGGATGTGTGGGACGAGAGTGCTCGCGAGGGCGTCGATCTCCGCGAGCGGGCGAACGACCCAGACCGATTGGGAGAGCAGGACCGCGGCCAGGAATCCGGCGTATTCCTGGTCGCCCTGGTCGAGTGCCTCCTCGACGGCGTCGCGAAGCTCGCCCAAGCCGTCGCGCAGGGGGTGTCGCCAGTGGCGGATGAAGTTCAGATACATGAACAGCGTCTCCGGCCGGGCCTCCCGGAATTCAGGGCGCTCCGCAAGCAGCATGCCGACCTCGCCGAAGCGCTGGCTGCCCGCGTGGTCACCGAGCAGCACGAGCAGCAGCCCATAACCGGCGAGTACCAGCGGCGAGGACGGTGTGTGGCCGTGGGTCAGAATGAGATCGAGTTGTTTTCGCACCAGCAGGGGGAAGAGGTTGGGCCGGACGAGGTACGACATGTTGCGCAGCTCGGTAAGTATCCGCTGGATCTCGATGACGCGCTGGTCGTCGCAGTGCGGCAGCCGCAGCAGCCGCTCGGTGCTCCAGCGGCGCATCGTCAGCCTCATCCGGACTATCGCGTTACCCATCCGGAGCTTGCCCGCTTCAGCCGGCATCGGTTCGCCGAGCTCGTCAAGCGCAAGCAGCCCGATGTCCATCGCCTCCTGGAGACGGCCCTGTGCCACCCGCCCCTTGAGCCGGAGGTAAGCGAGTCGCGCGCGGTC
>JBOIAB010000203.1:0-2206 GCA_050738635.1 Steroidobacteraceae bacterium | reverse complement strand
GTCCTGCAGCGGCGGCTCCAGGCCTGAGCGTTGAAGCAGCGGATGCCAGATCCTGCGGTGGAAGTTTGAAACGTTCATCGCACGACCTTCCGGTGACAGAAAGACCAAGCCTCCGGAAGAGCGTCGGGGATGCTCTGATAGCTTCACCATCATTGCCGGCGCAAGCGGCACGAAGCGACGCGATTTTTCCGTCTTGGGGGCGAGCACGATGCCGTTCTGAAGCTGCCGCGCTACCTTGACGCCTCCCCGTTGGAAGTCGATGTCCTCGAATCGGATGCCGAAGAGTTCCTACTCCCTCAAGCCGCTGACAGCGCCCATTTCAATCAGTAAGACCGTGTTCGGATCCGCGTGATCGAGAAGGGATCGGATTTCCTCTGGAGTGAACGCGCGCACATTGGCTTCGTAGGAGGGCGCGTGAGTGAACTCGCATGGGTTGCGCACCGCCCAGCCGAAACGGCGGGCGTGCTCGAAGATCGTGCTGAGCATCTGAAAGGCCGCAAGGACTAAGCGCGGGCCGACACGAAGACCGAGCGCTTCTTTCCATTCCGCGACTTCAGCCGGCGTTATGGACCGCAAACGCCGCGGAGCGAATCTTGGTTCGCCGGCCGGAGGCTGATGCGCTTCCGGTGTCGCGAAGTAGCGGCTCCAGAGCCCCGCATAGAACCCTTGAGATCCGCGAGAGAGGGGCTTCCCCTCTTGTTGTCGCTACCCCTTACCGAGACGCGCCACCAATGCTCGTAGACGGTCTGAAGTGTGCGAGCCGCATCAGGCGCGACATATTCATCCTTGGTGATGGCAACACTGACGGAGGCCAGTGCGACTTCTGCCTCTTTTCGAGTGTCGCGTGCGATCCAACGACGGCGGCCACTCGGGTCGCGATAGTCGGCAACCCATTTGCCACGTCGATTACGAATGCACGCCATGGTCAGTCTGCGACAGGTTGCCAGTCGATTGAGCGGCCAATACCGTCATGACCTTCTCGCGGTCGAATCGGATCCGCCGCCCGACCCGCACGGAAGGCAGCACGCCTGTCTTGGCAAGCTCGTAAATGGTCGCCCGTGACATGCGGGTAGCTTCCCCGATCTCCTCTGCGGTCGCCAACGCCGACGGGGTATGTGGGACGGCAGAAGCGGCAGACGGCGCCGCGAGCTCTGCGCCGCACTGGAGCGCTTCCCGAAAGAGCTCTGCCGAGAGGGCCAGCCACCGACCATCAGGCAGGCAGATCAGCACGCGGTCGGTCATCTTCTGCAGCATAGGCGCACACCTCCGTCGCGATAACGCGTCTGCCTCGGACGCGGACGGAGACATACTTCGCCAGGCCGTTCCGTAGCGTAAGGGGCG
The DNA here is from genome assembly GCA_050738635.1 of Steroidobacteraceae bacterium. Taxonomy (GTDB): domain Bacteria; phylum Pseudomonadota; class Gammaproteobacteria; order Steroidobacterales; family Steroidobacteraceae; genus 13-2-20CM-66-19. Next base: position 865 of record JBOIAB010000203.1, on the reverse strand, counting down.
AGGCGGTCGAATCCGCGCAGTCTCGCCTATTGCCGGCTTTGTGCCGGATCGACCCCGATGCACCCCATTGCGGCACTCTGCAACGCGTCTAGACGCGCTGCACCGGATTGCATCACCCTTGTTGCGCACCTGTTGCAGGCGTCACCTATTCCTATTCTCCCGCGTAACCGGCCTCAAGCTGGTGTCGAACCGCCAAAATCAGTACGACGTCCTCGGCCGGTAGCCAACGGTACTTCGCGATATAGCCGTAGCGGCCGCGCGAGAGAATGAGTTCCCGTCGTCCCTCTTCCGCAGACTGTCCGAGCAACGGGTGATCGGCAAGCAGCTCAAACGCCTTTCGCACGCTGAGGACCTGCTCACGCGCCTTTTGGGGGTTCTCGGTCGCGATGAAGTCAAACAGCCGCTCAAGGTCCGCGAGCGCCCTTTGAGTTATTTCGACCGTCGCCATGCGCGTGCCCTGGGACGGCGCGCCTTGAGGCCGGAAGCTCGCGCAGCGAGGTAGTCAAAGGTAGCAGCCAGCTCGAAGGCCTTGCCGCTCGCAAGTGCCTCCGCTTCCGAACTAGCCGCTTCTTCAGCAAAACGCGCCCTCAGCTCCGAGCGCTCTGCTTCGCGCGCGAGCGCTTCGACCATGAAGGCGTGGGGTGTCTTATTAGCGGCACTCGCCAGCCGTTCGATACGTCGCTTTAAGTCTTCCGGGAGTTTCAGGCTCGTGGCGGCCATGGATGCGCTGGTGCTCGTTCCTAGCAGCCTGTCGGACTTAACGATGGCGGATAGGCGATAATCACGGCGGGCCTCCTCGGTATCAGAACAGGGTGAGCATGAGCAACTTCCGCCCGATCAACCGCACCGATTTTCTGTTGCCCCC
>JBOIAB010000202.1:0-3815 GCA_050738635.1 Steroidobacteraceae bacterium | reverse complement strand
TCCTGGCCGCGGCCGGATCGCGGTAGAATTATCGATCACGAGGATGCAGAGCAATTTCCCCGGCCCGGGCCGGGGCCTCATTGAAGCATGTTGCACGCAACTCTAATAGCCGTTCAGATCATCTCCGCGCTCTGCATCCTCGTGCTGGTGATGCTGCAGCGCGGCAAGGGCGCGGAGGCGGGCGCCGGTTTTGGCGCGGGCGCCTCCGGCACCGTCTTCGGCGCGCGCGGCGCAACCACCGCGCTGTCGCGCGCAACGGCGATCTTCGCCGCCATCTTTATGCTCAACAGCCTGGCGCTGACTTATCTCAGCACCCGCTCGCACCAGCAGCAGACGACGATTCTGGACCTCGCTGGCCAGACGCAGACGCCGTCGCCGGGCGCGGCGCACCGGTCCAACCTGGCGCCCACGCCCGCGCCGCCGAAGCCGCAGAAGTTAATTCAGCGGTCGATCATTGCCGCCGTGGTGGAATTGGTAGACACACTAGCTTGAGGGGCTAGCGCCGCAAGGTGTGGGAGTTCGAATCTCCCCGTCGGCACCAAAAAGTCTCGAGCGCTGCTACAATGGGCGGCTTCCAGCGGGAGCAGGTTGCGAGCAGTGCTCGCAGGTTCCGCCCGGGCTCCTTTTGTTTCGGGGCGACAGAGGCATGCTGACCAATTATCTGCCGATACTGATCTTTCTCGTCGTCGCGACGGGAGTCGCGCTGGTGCTGTTCACTCTCGGCACGGGTATCGGACGGTACTTCTCCCGCAACCCGCGTGACCGCGACAAGCTCTCGCCCTACGAGTGCGGTTTCGAGGCGTTCGAGGACAGCCGCATGAAGTTCGACGTGCGCTACTACCTCGTCGCCATCCTCTTCATCGTGTTCGACCTGGAGATTGCGTTCCTCTTCCCGTGGGCGGTTGCGCTCGGGAAGATCGGTGTCGCGGGCCTGGTCGCGATGGCCGTCTTTCTCGCCATCCTCGTCGTCGGCTTCATCTACGAGTGGAAGAAAGGGGCGCTGGAGTGGGACTAGATCCGGAGGGCGCGGAAGGCTTCGCGCAGCGCGGTTTTCTCACCACGCAGGTCGACAATCTCCTCAACTGGGCGCGCACCGGCTCGCTCTGGCCCATGACCTTCGGACTGGCCTGCTGCGCGGTGGAGATGATGCACGCCGGCGCATCGCGCTACGACCTCGACCGCTTCGGCGTGGTCTTTCGTCCGAGCCCGCGCCAGTCCGACGTGATGATCGTCGCCGGCACCCTGGTGAACAAGATGGCGCCGGCGCTACGCAAGGTGTACGACCAGATGGCGGAGCCGCGCTGGGTGATCTCCATGGGTTCGTGCGCCAATGGTGGCGGCTACTATCACTATTCCTACTCGGTGGTGCGCGGTTGCGACCGCATCGTGCCGGTGGACGTTTACGTCCCCGGCTGCCCGCCGACTGCGGAAGCGCTGGTGTACGGCATCATCCAACTGCAGAAGAAGATCGCGCGCACCAGCACGATCGCCAGGTAGCAACCCGAGCAAGCACCGAGAAATGGCAGAACCGACCCCCCCGCCGCACGAGCAAGCCGCGGCCGGCGCGAGCCCGATTGCCTCCAAGCTGTCAGGCAGCGTCGAGACGCTGTTGCAGGACACCGTACAGCGCCTGCCTTCGCTGCCGGGCGATCTCGCATACGAGGTGAAGCCCGAAGCACTCCTCACCGCCTGCCGCACCTTGCGCGACGCGCCGCAGCTGAAGTTCGAGATGCTGATGGATCTCGCCGGCGTCGATTACCTGCATCACGGGCGCGATGAGTGGCAGACGAGCAGCGCGACCCGGTCCGGCTTCAGCCGCGGCAGAGTCGCGCGCGCGACCGCGCCGGACCCCGACATGCCGGGCCGCTTCGCCGTCGTCTATCAGCTTCTCTCGATTACGCACAACACGCGGCTGCGGCTGCGGGTCAAGTGTCCGGACACTCAGGAGCCGACGGTCGACTCGCTGGCTGAGGTGTGGGCGAGCGCCAACTGGTTCGAGCGCGAAGCTTTCGACCTCTTCGGTATCCTCTTTCGCGGCCATCCGGACCTGCGCCGGCTGCTCACCGACTATGGCTTCATCGGCCACCCGTTCCGCAAGGACTTCCCGCTCATCGGCAATGTCGAAGTGCAGTACGACCCGGAAAAGAAGCGCGTCGTCTATCAGCCCGTGAGCATCGTGCCGCGGGTGCTGGTGCCGAAGGTGATCCGCCACGATCACCGCTACGAGCCGGCGCTCAAAGATCCGGAGGCACCCCGCTGATGGCAGCGAACCCGACGGCCCCGATGGCCGAGATCCGCAACTACACGCTCAACTTCGGCCCGCAGCACCCGGCGGCTCACGGCGTGCTGCGCCTGGTGCTGGAAATGGACGGCGAGGTCATCCAGAAGGCCGATCCGCACATCGGCCTGCTGCATCGGGCGACCGAGAAGCTCGCGGAGTCGAAGCCGTTCAACCAGTCGATCGGCTACATGGACCGGCTGGATTACGTCTCCATGATGTGCAACGAGCACGCCTACGTGCTCGCCATCGAGCGGCTGCTCGGCATCACGCCGCCGGAGCGCGCGCAATACATTCGCGTGCTGTTCGATGAGGTCACGCGCATCCTCAATCATCTGATGTGGCTCGGCGCGCACGCGCTCGACATCGGCGCCATGACCGTGTTTCTGCTCTGCTTCAAGGAGCGCGAGGAGCTGATGGACGTCTACGAGGCGGTATCCGGCACGCGGATGCACGCCACGTATTATCGGCCGGGAGGGGTCTACCGCGACCTGCCGGATGCCATGCCGAAGTACCAGCCCTCGAAGTGGCGCGCGCAGAAGGAAGTCGATCGCCTCAACGAGGCCCGCGCCGGCACGATGCTCGATTTCATCGAGGCGTTCACCCAGCGCTTCCCGACTTCGATCGACGATTACGAGACCCTGCTCACCGACAACCGGATCTGGAAGCAGCGCACCGTCAACATTGGCGTCGTGTCGCCGGAGCGTGCCATGCAGCTCGGGTTCTCCGGACCGATGCTGCGCGGCTCGGGCATCGTGTGGGATCTGCGCAAGAAGCAGCCCTACGAGGTCTACGACCGCATGGACTTCGACATCCCCGTCGGCGTCAACGGCGACTGCTACGACCGTTACCTCGTGCGCGTGGAGGAGATGCGCCAGTCGAATCGCATCGTTCGCCAGTGCATCGAGTGGCTGCGCAAGAATCCCGGCCCGGTGATGATCGATGACCGCAAGGTCCGGCCGCCGCGCCGCGAGCACATGAAGGGCGACATGGAATCGCTCATCCATCACTTCAAGTTCTTCACCGAAGGCTACGAGGTGCCCGAGGGCGAGACCTACGCCGCCATCGAGGCGCCGAAGGGAGAGTTCGGCATCTATCTGGTCTCCGACGGCGCCAACAAGCCCTACCGGTTGAAGTGCCGCGCACCGGGGTTCCCGCACCTCGCGGCGCTCGAGGAGATGATCCGCGGCCATATGCTGGCGGACGTGGTCGCGGTGATCGGCACACAGGACATCGTCTTCGGGGAAATCGACCGTTGAGCAACGAGACTGAGACACAGGCCGCCGCCGCGCATGCCGGCGCCGCAACGCCCCTCTCCGAGCACGCTCGGCGGGAGATCGATCACTGGGTGGCGAAGTTTCCGCCCGGCAGACAGCGCTCGGCCTGTATCGCGGCTCTGCGCGCCGCGCAGGAGCAGAACGACGGCTATCTGACGCCGCAGCTGATGGACGCCGTGGCGGCGTATCTCGCGCTGCCGCCGATCCAGGTCTACGAGGTCGCGACCTTCTACTCGATGTTCGAGACCCACCCCTGCGGC